>NZ_VOSK01000231.1 GCF_009296175.1 Microvirga tunisiensis
CGAAGCTGCGGTCGGCTGCAAGGTCATCAACATCATGACCAGCCTTGGCATGCCAGTATCCCAGCGCCTCGTCTGAACCCCAGGGCTAAGGGGTGCATGCGGCCCACCTCTCAATTATGCACCAACGTCCCGCAGAAGAACTAACCCTTGCGGGCAGGTTTTCTTTGGCCTCCCGACCAAACGTAACAGACACCGCAAGCGCCGCTGATCCAAGCTGCCCTGCCGGATCGATCTCTGGCAGCGCAGTTGGCTCTGCGCAACCATCCCATTTGTCGTCGAGGGAAAACTGGTCCGAGCGGAAGTCCATCACCAGAAACGGCATAGGCTCAAGGAGCCGGTCACAGACGAAAGAACGCCGCGCAGGTGTGAGGCCCATCAGCGTATCGGATAGTAGAGGCCCGTGATCGGGCGGCCCGCAGCCCGACGCGAGGGCTGCTGCGCAGGGTCAGATCCGGCATGACCCGCTGTCCCGAGGGGCAGGATGGCGCTTGTCCGGATCAGGAGGACCAGCAGGCAGCCTTACGCTGCCTGCATCGCCCTGTCCTCCACGCAGGGCAGCCAGTATGCGCCTCTTTGGACCCGAGGGTTAGCATCGTCTGTGCAAGAGCGATGGTATCCGCAGAATGGGACGTTCGTTATGGATTGCGGCGCCAACGGTATTCCGCGTCATCCCAGCATCGTGCCAACCGCCGGATGGTTCGATGCTGGGATGCTCTCCTGGTTGACAGGGATGATCCGGGGGGAGCACCATTCCTCACTGCAATGGAAAGGATGGTCACGATGGACAGCTTCGACCACATCCTGAACTGGAAGCTGAAACGAGGCTCGCATACCTTTCCTGGCCAAGATGGCGGCACGTGCATCAACGAGGCGGCTATTGTGGCTGCAGGTTTTGTCTATCAGCCCGTGCGTTCCGTTCATGACATGCCGCAGTGTTTCTCCCGTCCGATCTGCGCACTGGCGATGCAGCTGAACGATGAGGCTTCCGATGAGGAGCGGCAGCAACTGCTGCCCTTCGTCCTCCGTCTGGCCTGTGCCGACACGCTGGAGGTGGAGCGGAAGCGGGAGGCTTACATCGCCGCCCGCATGCGCTGGCGGCTTTCGTTCCAGAAGCGTCTTGAGATCCTCACCGGTGCGCTCTTGATCGGCCGGCGGGCTGATGAGCTGGCGCCCGAGGAGGTCAGGACGCGGATGGCTGGTGTTCGGCAGTGTGCTGCTGCGCCAACGTCCGTCGACGAGCATCCGCTGATCTCAAGCTTCCAAGGGTGGTTTGTCGGCATCTTCTAGGCTCTAACCTGATGTGCCGTTGATCCCAACGGAAGGTGCTCCCCGCATTGTCCTCTCCACGATGTGCGGCTGATCGAGCTTTCGTTCATTGTCACGGGATCTGGGAGACACCAGAAGGCACGCGAATAGGCCACATGCTGGCCCCCGATACCATGGTGGCGGAGCCCACGGAGGTCACAGGGATTGGTCTGAGGGGCGCTACCTTCAAGGCCCTACTTGACCCCGAGACGAACTTCACCCTGTTCGAACCCGTGCCGGTCACCGAAGATATAAAGGAGCGGGCGGGTCCGCGCGTGCTCCTGGCGAAGGTTCGTCCCAACGAGGATGTCAGCATCGCCATTGAGGACATCTGTTCAGGACAGGGAATCGGAAGGGCGAATGTTTACGGCATCGGCAGCTTGAACGGGGTGCGTTTCACTAACGGGGCGCGTGTGGAGTCATACGCGACGGAAATCTTGATCCACGAGGGGAGCGTGGAGAGCCCCCACGGTCAGCCACGGACCTACCTCCAGATCGACGGCGTCGACATGGACGGCCAGATCTTCTCCGGGAGGGCTGTCCATGGGGACAACCCCGTCTGTATAACCTTCGAATCGGTGATCGAGGAACTTGATGAGCCTTAGGAGCTGTCGGATTGTCCGCCGAGGTCACGAGTTTTGAACCTGTGGACCGCTGGACGATGGCATTGAGGCGTGAGTAACCTCTGCTTGCTCTGCTCTACTCCGTTTCCTGACACGTGCTTGGCCTTTGCAAGGAGGTAACCCATCATCAAGGCGGGGAGCCGCGACAAGAAAAGGATGAGCGAACATTCCGATGAATGACCCTTCCATCGCTCGGGACCGCCCGCTGCGAGGCATCACCCTCATGCTGGTCGCACTGGCCTTCTTCTCCTGTTCCGATGCGGCATCCAAACTCATGACCGCAGCCCTCCCGGCTGTGGAGGTGGCTTGGCTGCGCTTTTGCGTGTTCACCCTTCTGATGCTGGGAACAGCGGTCATCACCCGACGGGTGCATGCCCTGCGCTCCCGGAGATCGAGCCTGCAAATCCTCCGAGCCCTGGGTGTTCTGGGTTCGTCCATCTTCTTTATCACGGGGCTGTCATTCCTGCCGATGGCAGAAGCCACGGCGATCTCGTTTGCGTCGCCCATGATCGTCACGGCGCTGTCAATCCCGATCCTCGGAGAGGTGGTCGGGTGGCGGCGGTGGAGTGCCGTCGCGGTAGGCCTCCTGGGCGTTCTCATTGTTGTCCGACCCGGGGCAGGGGCCTTCGACCCGGCGGCAATCTTTCCGGTGCTATCGGCCTTCAGCTGGGCCGTTGCTCTGGTGGTGACACGCAAGATGAGCGGCGCCGATGGCCCTCTGGTCTCCCTCACCTATGCGGCGGGTGTCGGATTGCTGGTCACCTCGGCTCTTGTGCCGTTCACGTGGGTGACGCCCGGATGGCGTGAGATCGGCCTCGGGCTTGTCACGGGCGGAGCCTCTACGGTCGCGCAATGGCTCGTTGTGTTGGCGTTCCAGCAGGCGCCGGCCTCGGTGCTGGCGCCGTTTTCCTATAGCCAACTCGTCTGGTCCGGGGTGTTGGGCTACGGGATCTTCGGCAACGTGCCGGATCGCTGGACTCTGGCCGGAGCCACGGTGATCATCGCCAGTGGCCTCTACACCGCCCATCGCGAGCGGACTGTCAGGGTAGCATCTGCGCTTACAAAATAGGTCGGCGCACAGTGTAGACATCTGCCGGTTCCCTCCAAGGTACGCTGATGGTACTTGGCCTCTACGAGGCCCCGGACGAGAAGTCGGGGTCATGGGCTTTGTGCTGGATTCAGGCGGGACTCCCTGTTGGAACGCGTCCAACAAAACGTCCGACGCCCTAGCGCAAGATCCAGTTGACATGATAAGCTAGAACGGATCAGGAACTCGCATTCCTGTCCCCCTGGTGATCTCATCGTCTGGCGTCGAGGCGCCTATGAGAGATTGCCGCTCGGCGCTCGCGGCGGTCAGCCAAGATCGTCATGGTAACGATACCCAGAACGTAACATGTGGATACGCAGACCGCGTGCTTGACCTTGGGCGCCCAAAGTCCGTCCGCTCTGCCTAAACAAAGACGTTGGCTGGACTACGTGTGCTCACCGGCCGATCTGTGCAACACAGCCACAGACAAACCTACCGCAACACATCGGCAAGACTTCTTGGCTTACTATCACCGATCGTCAGATCAAGACCGGCCAGGAGATCGGCCAAGTGGCTGGTCATCAGTTCGGAGGCACGACCGAGTTCATGTCTGGCAAGCGCGTCAACGAGTGCATGATGAGCGTGACTATCGCATGTAATGTCGCGCCGACGCCAATACAGGGCTATGATAAGGGATGAGCGGAACACAAGATCGGTAACGAATTCTGTCAGAATTGTATGGCCAGCAATCTCAGCGAGCGTCACATGAAAGCGCGCCGACAGCGATATAGCAGCGCTCATCTGATCGGCGTGGAGGGCCTCATCCTCATCCTCGAGATGGTGACGCAACCGCGCGATATCGGCTCGCGTAGCGGTCTCCGCCGCGAGTGCTGCAACCCTCGGTTCGATCAGCATCCGGGCATCAAAGATCTCGCGCGCCTCCTGCTTTGATGGCTGGGCGACAAAGGCACCTCGGTTGGGCTCAAGCCTGACCAGTCGATCATGGGCCAGCGCTTGAAGAGCCGACCGGATGGCGGTGCGACTCACCACATAGATCGCTGCCAATTCGTCTTCCGGCAATTTCGTTCCTGGCGCGAGGGTATGTGACACGATCGCATCCCTGAGCCTTGTAGAGACATCGACCCAGCGGGCGTTTGGCCGTAGAGTCCGGTTGGAGGTGCCAGGAGTATCTTGCATGTTCGTTCGGTTCACGTGTCTCCCGATCCAGTACTGATCGGTTCTCTGTCATCTGCCCTTACATTGGTTCCGCCGGGGGAAAAGCGCGCGAACACACCGGAATAGGCCTTCGCTCGGGGCATCGCGTACCCCCCGGATTTCGAGGTCTTGAGGCCAAGAGCCACAAGATTCTCGCAGAGCTTGACCGCACAGGTTACACCATCAAGCACAGGAATCCCGTGCTCCTGCGAAAGGGTGCTGGCGAGATCCGTCATCCCGGCGCACCCAAGGACGATCGCCTCGGCACGATCGTCCCGGATCGCGGCCGCGATTTCGTTCGAGATGCGCTGATAGGCGCCTGAACGGGGGTCTTCCAGGTCGAGTACCGGCACGTCGGAGGCACGAACTTTGGTGCAGCGGGATGCCAGCCCGTATCGCGCCAAATTGCCCTCGATCGCAGGAATCGAGCGGGAGAGCGTTGTCACGACACTGAATCGACCGGCAATAAGCGTGGCCATATGAAACGCGGCTTCGCCGATCCCGATCACCGGCGCATCGGTGATGCACCGGGCTGCATCAAGGCCGGTATCGTCGAAGCACGCTATGACGGTGGCATGAGTGTCAGGGGCTTTGACGATCTCATCAATCAACCCGGGGACAGAGAATGCTTCGTCAAAATATCCTTCGATGCTTGGCGGACCGAAGCTCGGATTGACGACAATAATTTCCGTTGTCTCGGAGGCAACGGCAGCAGCGGCGCTGCCAATCTTCCGGGTCATGGAGGCCGTCGTATTCGGATTGACGACAAGGATTCTCATTGCGCGACCCGCCGGCTGTTAGAGTTCACCACCAAGGTAGAGATGCCTGACGCGCTCATCGTTGAGCATCTCCACCGATTGTCCTGCAAGCGCAATCCTGCCGGTCGTCAGGGCGTAGGCGCGCTGCGAAATCCTCAACGCCATGCGAGAGTTCTGCTCAACCAGCAGTACGCTGACCCTCTCGTCCCTGTTGATGGCGACGATTGACCGGGCAATGTCCTGGACGAGCTTGGGCGCGATGCCGAGGGAGGGCTCATCCAGCAGCAGCAGGCGCGGCTTGGCCATCAACGCGCGGCCGATCACGAGCATCTGCTGTTCACCGCCGCTCATGGTTCCGGCCGCTTGCGAGTAGCGCTCCTTGAGACGGGGGAAACGGTTCAGAACCATGTCAAGGCTCTTGCCGATGCCGGATCGGTCAGTCCGGGTGAAGGCTCCCATGAGGAGGTTGTCCTTGACCGACATGTAGGGAAAGACCCGTCGGCCTTCCGGCACCATGACAATCCCCATCTTGACGATGTCGTCGGGCTGACAATGATCGATACGCCGGCCCTGATAAAGAATCTCGCCAGACCAGATCCTCGTCAAGCCCGTGATCGCTCGCAGGATGGACGACTTGCCAGCACCGTTCGCTCCAATTAAGGCAACCGTCTCCCCCTCCTCGATCTCAAGGGAAACACCCTTCAGCGCGTAGATGTGATCATAGTACAGTTCCAAGTCCTTGCATGTTAGCAGCTTGGTCATGCCTCAAAATCCGATCGCTTCATCCTCAATGCCGAGATAAGCCTCAATGACCTTATGGTTGTGACGGATCTCGGTCGGAGTGCCCTCCGCAATCTTCTCACCGAAGTTCAGCACGACGATCCGGTCGGAGATCCGCATCACGGCAGGCATGTCATGCTCGACGAGGAGTATGGTGACTCCCCGATTGCGCACGCCCCGCACCATGTCGACAGCCCGTACCGTCTCATCATGGTTCATTCCAGCAAACGGCTCGTCGAGCAGCAGGACCTTAGGTCGCGTGGCGAGGCCGATTGCCATTCCAAGCGCCCGAAGATGTCCGTGCGGGAGGCTCAATGCGGGTTCGTCCCGGATTCGTTCGAGACCGAGAAGTTCCAGAATCTCATCGGCGGATCGCCCGAACTCAGCCTCATCTTCTCGGGCCGTGAGAGACCCGAAGTAGAATCCCGGAAGGCTCGCTCTAGCTCTCAATTGATGGGCAATAATGACATTGTCGCGGACTGTCATGCCCTTAAAAATTGTCGTCTCCTGGAATGTGCGAACGACGCCCATGCGGGCAACGACATGGGGCGAGAGGCCTGAAATGCGCTTCCCTTGAAAACGAACCTCACCCGCCGTTGGTCGCAGGAACGACGCAACGAGCTTGAACAGAGTGGATTTCCCGGCGCCATTCGGTCCAATGACCGCAAGAATCTCACCTTCGTGTACGGAAAAGGAGACATTGTTGACAGCGACGAGACCGCCAAACCTCTTCGTCAACCCCGATATCTGCAGAATATCACCCACTGATGCCTCCCTTCATTCGCTTCCAGGGACGGAGGCTGAGCAGGCCGTTGGGCAAAACCAACATGAGGATAATGAGGACAGAGGAGAAGATCAGGAGCTGAAACTGACCAGCCTTGAACAGGAGATCCCAGCCGAAATACAGGAGAAAGGTCCCCAGCATTGGCCCGAGCACATACCCAAGTCCACCGAGGAAGCAGTTCAGCATGAAGTTAATGGAATCGGCGGTCGTAAAGCTCGACGGATAGATCGACTGGGAGATGGCAATGAACATCGCCCCAGCAATCCCGCCCAGAAATGACGAAATGGCATAAATGACAAGGCGCAAATACGCGACATTGACGCCAATCGATGCGGCCAACTCCTCATTCTGCTGGAGCGAGAGACAGAGCCGACCAATGCGAGAATGCACCAACCGATAGAGGCCCGCATAGCACATGACCATCAGTACGACGGCCACAATGTAGAAAGCTTGGCGTGGATTGGCCAGCGTCGCGAAATCCGGTAAAAGCGGAACGCCAAAGAGAGTGATGGGACCTGGGGGCGGAATGCTCACGAGCCCCTTAGCGCCGTTAGTCACTGGAAGGGCTAGGGCTAAAAGGCGGGCGACCTCCGTCAAGACCAGCGTCACCATGGCAAAGTAGACGCCGCGCAAGCGTAGAATCGGAAAGCCGATTAGAACGCTCGCTCCGGCGCATAACAGACCTGCGAGTGGTAGGGTAAGCCAGAACGATACGCCATAGCGAACGACGAGAATGGCCGAGAGATAGCCGCCAAGCAGCGCATAGGCCGCTTGGCCAATGTTGATGCGGCCAATGTAGAATGTAAGCCAGACGCCGCCACTTGCGATGGCGAGCAACGCAACGGCCGTAAATGTGTAATATAGGTCTGAACGCCCCGTCGCAGCAATCAGCCAAGGGACTGCCACAAGCGTCACTGCTAGGAACCCTACGAGCCAAAGCAGCTTCGATGTTGACATGCCACTTTATCCCCAAGGTTTACCCATTAGTCCATTGGGACGAATACTCAGGAACACTATCAGGGCTATGAAAATGACCAAGTACGTAATGTCCCCATACGCATGCAGGACACTGAGTCCCACAGACTCGAGCATGCCGAGGATGAAGCCGCCGGCAATGGCCCCCCCGACGACGCCGGCTCCTCCGATCATGACCATCATGAAGGCCTTGACCGAGATTGGTCCTCCAATACCGGAGTTCACGCCGGTTATCGCGACAAGGAGACCACCGACCACGCCAGCAAGCATGGCGCCGAGTGCGAACCCAATCATGGAGTAGCGGTCAACGCGAACTCCCATCAACTGAGCTGCAACGCGGTCCTGCGCCAGCGCGCGCATTGCCCGCCCGGGCTTTGTGTACTGCATGAACAGCATGAACATTGCGATCATGACAAGCGCCACGGCACCGATCAGCAGACGGTCGTAAGGCATGATCAAGGTGTCCGACAGGAACACTCCATTGATAATCTTCGGCACGCCGCGCTGCTTCTCTCCGAATACAAGAAGGATAACGGCATCGAGAAAGAAAGCGACGGCTGCCGCAAGCAGCATAGTGCTCTCTTCGCGAATGCTTCTCCGGATCACTGGACGGAATAGAAACTTTTCAATGAGGGCACCCACAGCGGCAAGCGTTGCTCCAGATGCCAGGAGCGCTACTGCAAAAGGTAGGCCGAGCTGACCATAGGTATAATAAGTGATGAACCCACCGAACACGTACATTTGACCATGCGCGAAGTTCAGTACGTTCATCAGCGCGAAGATCAACGTCAGTCCAAGGGCAATCAGCGCATATTGTGCCCCGAGATACAGCCCGTTTACGATCACCTGCGCCATGACGAAATCCGGATATGGGTCCAGTGCTCAAGCCATGAGCAGGCACCCTCAGCGGTGCCTGCCTGGTGCCTGCAGCAAGATCGTCAGTCGACCTCACCGATGAACAATGTCTTGAATTCACCGTCACGATACTCATTGACTACCATCGGAACGGCAATCTGCCGCTTTTGTCCAAACGAAGTCGCACCGACATATTTGAGTTTATTATCCCCTTTCATAAAAGGGTTCGAGGACGAGAACGTGTCGAAAGACTTCTTGAACTCTTCGACGTTATCGACCGCTTTTGGATTGGCTTTCAGAGTCTCAAGGATGTATTCGAGCGCGTATACCTTGGTGTTGGACTCATCATTGTACTCGCCGAACTTCTTCGTATAGCGGTCAATAAATTCTGCCATGAGAGGCGAGCGGATCTCAGGGGTCGAGGCGCCACCCACTGATATAAAGCCATTGGCGAGATCGCCCGCTCCTTCCTCCAACACTTTGGCATCGTGAGCCGTCTCGGTCGAGATCAGGCCCGTGTAGCCAAGCTCTCGCGCCGCTCGGATCAGGAGGGGCGCATTACCAGGGGCGACACCTGAGAGCACCAGTAGATCCGGCTTCAGCTTAACGATCGGCGTCAACACTGGCGTGAAGTCGCGCGTGTCATTCTGATAGGTGTCCTTCTCGGCGACAATCTGCAGGCCGAGCGCCTTCGCGGCCGCAACACCACTATCGCGTTGACTCAGGGGGTCGGACTCATTGGCCGCGACAAAAGCGATACTCTTCACTACCTTATTGTCTTTCAAATATTTGTAGATAGCGGGACCGGACTGATAGCTGGCGATCATGCCAAGTACAGCATTCGATGCGGGCTTGACATACAGCTCTTTCGGGAAGGCATAAGGAAAGTAGATAATGCCTGCCTTCTCGGCGACGGGGCGAACTGCAGCCGCACCATCGTCAACGTTTGGGCCGACGACATAATGGATACCTTCCTGCGCCATCTTTTCCATGCCGGCGATAGCCCGCTTCGGATCCTTTTGATCATCAAACGTAACGATATTGATGGTGTAGGTTGCGTCACCGATCTTCACGCCGCCGGTCTGATTCAGCCATTCGGCTCGGGTCTGCATTGAGCGGACATTGGATGTTCCCCAGGCGGCAGCTGGGCCGCTGGTTACTCCAACGAATCCAATTTTGAGTTCCTTGTCCGCGGCCTCGACCGAGGAACCTCCGGTCGCGATAATTGCCAACGCAGACACTGCCGCAAGTGCGACCACCTGAATTGCTGTACGCCGAGTGCTCATCGCTCGTCCCTCCAGGCCCGTCGCCGGAAGCCCAAGTCTCGCGTCGAGGCGACGTGGCTCATACGAAGTGGACGCTTGGTTCCCCAAATTGTCAACAATCCGAAAGAGTTTCGCATACACGCTTCCGGACGGCAGCAGTACCTCTGCGGTGGAAGGTCAGTTTCACTGACCTTGGCAGTTTAGAGGATGGCGGCGGTCCGAGGAGCCGGTCTGTTATTTTTATTCAAGCGTCTTCGCTTCCCGGTCGGCATCATCCTGGAATTATCTAGTTGATGCCGAATGGACAAAGCTGGCGGGCACTGTCGGCTGCGCTGCAGGCCAAGGGCATTGTCATGTCTGGATGGCGCCCGTTTGGCAATGTGATTATTGATGACGTTTGTGTCTGGCGGGGCGGGTTTACTGCCCATCCAAGAAGGGCGAGGCCGCCGATCAGGCCAACCCACTCGATCGAGTAGGTTAATGCTTAGCGACTTTGCTACTTGAGGCCGTGGCATGGGACATCATCAGCAGGCTCCCAGAGCATACGATCCGAACGCAATCGAGCAACTGGGTCAGCAGTGCTCTCACGTCCCGGCGGAGGGCTGCGCAAGGGAATGACATGACGGATCTCCAAGCTGCCGTCGTGAACGATGATGCGGTCGATGACC
>NZ_VOSK01000232.1 GCF_009296175.1 Microvirga tunisiensis
GGATCACCGCTGCCGTCAGGGGCTTGCGCCCTGGCGGGCGGGTGGCGTCCTTGAGAAGCCCGTCGACGCCCGCCTGCGCATAGCGGCGGCGCCAGCGCCGTACCGTCAGAGTGCTCGTGCCGACGCGGCCGGCGACCTCGGTGGCGCGCAAGCCCTCGTCCGTCAGCAGAACGATCCGAGCCCGCCAGACGACCTTCTGGGGCGTGTTTCGGTCGCGGACCAGGGTCTCCAGGCGATCCCGATCGGCGGCGGGAACCTCAATGCGTTCGATCTTGCCCATCAGAGCAGCATCGCACGTCGGATCGGATTTCGGAATCACCCGTCAGAGACACAACACTAGCTTAGCGCTCAATCAGGAGCAGATCTTTCGCTGCCCCACCCTGGACGACGGCCTCTTCTGCCACCGCGCCGGTCAACCAACCGGTGCAACCCGTCGTCACCGCCTCACTGCAATCGCGCCATGGAAGGTTGTGGCCACAGCCGGCACGCGGCTCGCCGCGGGTCCAGGTGATAGCTTCGTGTCCGCCATCCCTGGACAACCGTCAGGTCCCCGACACCCGCTGTTGGGTTTGTCAGGTCCGCGTCATGGTGCTGCGCAGCCTGATGTCCTGCCGCACTTTCATCGAAGTCCTTGAAGAATAATCACAACGTTTCTTCTTCGGCTCGATCCGCCAGAGTGGCACGAGCTTTGCACCCTTTAGTGGACGGCGGCGGCTGCCACCCGGCACGCCCGTCGCATGCTTCGTGAACCATCGCGGTGAAGACGCCATACGCAGACAATGATCCTTGAACGGGTCAGACTCACCTTAGGAGCTATCTTGTGACTCAATCGACAAGAGCACTTGTCGCGCTCTGCAGCGCGGCAATGCCGTTAGACCGCGCGGCAGGGCATTCGCCTGCGTGTGCCGCCGGTCTTGGCACTCAGACAGCCCCGATCGCGGCAGTGTTCTCGAGCCAGTCGCGAACGCCTGGTCGGCGATCTATCCCTGGTGGACAAGGCGGTGGAGGAATTCCTGCGCATGTACCCGCCGGGCGCGGGCTGGGACGGCATCATGCGCTATCCGAGGACCGACGTGATCATCGCGGGCGTGCATATTCCCGCGGAGAGCAAGGTGCTGGTCGGCCTGCTGGCGACATCGTTCGATCCGCCATTTCGACGACCCGGAAATCTTCGACATCGGACGCGAGGAAAAGCCGCACCTGGCGTTCTCCTACGGGCCGCACTACTGCATCGGCGTGGCGCTGGCCAGGCTGGAACTCAAGGTGGTGTTCGGTTCGATCTTCCAGCGCTTTCCCGCGCTGCGCCTGGCCGTGGCGCCCGAAGAACTGAAGTTGCGCAAGGAGATCATCACTGGCGGGTTCGAGGAGTTCCCGGTGCTCTGGTGATGCGCGGACGCCGCCGGGAATCGCGATCTTCTCGCAATTTGCCGCCGCGCCTGGCGCGCGCCGGTCAGATCAGCCAACAGGTAACAAAGATGAACGTGCAAGAAACCACGGCAGCATGCCGGGACGCCTTCGCCGAACTGGCGTCGCCAGCGTGCATCCGCGACCCGTATCCGTTCATGCGGTGGTTGCGCGAGCACGATCCGGTGCATCGCGCGGCGTCGGGCCTCTTTCTGTTGAGCCGCCACGCCGACATCTACTGGGCGCTCAAGGCCACGGGCGATGCGTTTCGGGGACCGGCGCCGGACGAACTGGCGCGCGATTTCCCGCGTGCGGCGACTAGCCTGTCGCTCAATCTGCTGGCGTCCACGCTAGCGATGAAGGACCCACCGACGCATACGCGTCTGCGCCGGCTGATCTCGCGCGATTTCACCATGCGCCAGATCGATAACCTGCGGCCGAGCATCGCGCGCATCGTCGCAGCGCGCTTGGACGGCATGACGCCCGCGCTGGAGCGCGGGGAGGCGGTGGACCTGCATCGGGAATTCGCGCTGGCCGTGCCCATGCTGGTCTTCGCTGAACTGTTCGGCATGCCTCAGGACGACATATTCGGGCTCGCCGCCGGCATCGGCGCCATTGTGGAAGGCCTGGGCCCGCACGCCAGCGATCCCCAGCTCGCCGCGGCGGACGCGGCCAGCGCCAGGGTGCTGGCCTACTTCGGTGACCTCATACAGCGCAAGCGCACCGATCTCCGCCATGACATCGTGTCGATGCTGGTCGGCGCACACGATGCCGACACGATGTCGGATGCGGAGTTGATGAGCATGCTGTGGGGCATGCTGCTGGGCGGCTTCGCCACCACTGCTGCGACCATCGACCATGCGGTCCTGGCGATGCTGGCGTGTCCCGAACAGCGCCACTGGCTGCAGGGAAACACCGTGAGGGTGAAGGCATTCGTCGAAGAAGTCCTGCGCTGCGACGCGCCCGTCCTGTTCAGCCCCACTCCGCGTATCGCCCAGCGCGACATCGCACTGGGCGGCGTGGTGATCCCGAAGAACGCGGACGTGCGCGTGCTGAACGCGGCCGGCAATCGCGACCCGGACGCCTTCGCCGATCCCGACCGCTTCGATCCCGCGCGGTTCTACGGCACCAGTCCTGGCATGTCGACCGACGGGAAGATCATGCTGAGCTTCGGCCACGGCATCCACTTCTGCCCCGGTGCGCAGCTGGACCGGGTGCAGTTGGCCGAGAGCCTGCCGCGGATCCAGGCGTGCTTCCCCACGCTGGCATTGGCTGAGCAGCCAATCCGGGAGCCCTCCGCGTTCCTTAGGACGTTCCGCGCGCTGCCGGTGCGGCTGCATGCGTAGGGGAGGGGCTGAGATGCGCGTCGTGATAGACCAGGATCTGTGCGGAACCACCGGGCAGTGTGTGCTGACGGTGCCGGGCACCTTTCGCCAGCGCGAACCGGACGGCATGGCCGAAGTGTGCGTGGCGACGGTCCCGCAGGCGCTGCACGCCGCCGTGCGGCTCGCGGCCAGCCAGTGCCCGGTCGCCGCCATTCGGATCATCGAAAGCGACGCTGGCTATGACGAGCACGCCAGCGCCGACCCTGCGCCTTCTCCGGCGGAGGCCGAGCGGCATGCCGTGAAAGACCAACGCAATCCAGGAGGACACGATGGGACGGTTTGAAGGCAAGGTGGCCGTGGTGACCGGCGCCGGTGCCGGCATTGGCAAGGCATGCGCCCTCGCCATCGCGCGCGAGGGCGGCAGAGTGGAGGTGGTCGACATTGATGGTTCGGCAGCCATCGCCTGCACCGCGCAGATCGCGGCCGAAGCGGGCCACGCGCTGGCCCTGGTCATGGACATCGCCGATGCGCAGGCGGTGGCAGCGCTGTTCGAGACGGCGGAGCGGCACTTCGGTGGGGTCGACCTGCTGGTGAACAACGCGAGCGCCATGCATCTGACCCCGTGCGACCGCGCGATCCTCGACCCGGACCTGGCGGTCCGGGATCGGACCATGGCGAACAATCTGCGCGGCACGCTGCTCTGCTGCCGGCAGGCCAACCCACGGATGATCGCCCGCGGCGGTGGCGCGATCGTCAACATGTCGTCGTGCCAGTGGCTCAGCGGTGACACCGCGCAGATGTCCTACGCCGCGTCGAAGGCGGCGATGAACATGCTGTCGGCTCGCTCGCCACCCAGTACTGTCATGCGCAGATCCGCTGCAACGCGGTTGCGCCGGGTCTCATCATGACCGAGCGTCTCCTCGCCAAGGTGGACGAGTACATGCAACGGCATCTGCGCCGGCACCAGCTCCTGCCGCGCGTCGGTCGCCCTGAGGACGTGGCCGCGCTGGTGGCGTTCCTGCTCTCCGACGATGCTGCGTTCATCACCGGCCAGGTCGTGTGCATCGACGGCGGCGCGCACCGGCAGGTGCGCGACGCGATCAAGGCGGCGTTCCTGCCCAAGGGGTTGACCCAGGCCGGCATCGGCGACCTGTTCGCACCCGTCATCCGGGCGCAAGTGCAGGCGTGGCGCGACCGCGGCGACGTAACCACCCTGCGCGAAACCGGCGACCTGATGCTCAAGCTTATCTTCAGCCTCATGGGAATCCCCGCGCAGGACCTGCCGGGATGGCATCGCAAGTACCGGCAACTGCTGCAGTTGATCGTCGCGCCCCCGGTCGACCTGCCCGGACCGCCCTTGCGGCGCGGCCCCTCCGCCCGCGACTGGATCAACGCGCAGTTGCGCCAGTTCGTCCGCGACGCGCGCGCGCATGCCGCGCACACCGGGTTGATTAACGACATGGTGAGCGCCTTCGATCGCAGCGATGATGCGCTCTCCGATGACGTCCTGGTCGCCGATATCCGCTTGCTGCTGCTTGCCGGTCACGACACCACCGTCTCGACGATAGCCTGGATGGTGATCGAGCTGGCGGTGATCGAGCTGGCGCGGCAGCCTGTGCTGTGGGACGCCCTGGTCGAGGAGGCGCAACGCGTGGGCGCGGTGCCGACCCGGCACGCGGACCTGGCGCAGTGTCCGGTCGCCGAGGCGCTGTTCCGCGAGACGCTGCGCCTGCATCCGCCGACCACGCTCCTGCCGCGTCGCGCACTGCAGGAATTGCAACTCGGCCAACGGCGCATTCCCGCGGGCACCCATCTGTGCATCCCGCTGCTGCATTTCTCGACCTCGGCGCTGCTGCACGAGGCACCTGATCAGTTCCGCCTGGCGCGGTGGCTGCAACGCACGGAGCCGATCCGGCCGGTGGACATGCTGCAGTTCTGCATCGCCTTGGCGCTGATCATGTACAAGGCCGGCGTGCGGCCGCGGTTGCTGAGTGGCATCGAAAAAAGACCGGCGCTATTACCCGACCGCACATCCGTCCATGACAATCCGCATCGGTTTCTCATGAGCTGGCATCGCATGCCCGGTGTGGCGAGGCAGCGGCGCCGGCGACGCGCGGCATTGCTGCACTCGGCGCGCGCGCTCGATGCGACGCCGGCAACACCGCGGCGGCTCGCCGCTCGCCGTGGCCGTTTCCTGCCAGGGACAAGGACATGAACAACATACAGACCGGTTCCACGCTACATGACGACCGAACTGGCGTTTCCGCGCTCGGCGGATTGGGCGCGCAGGCGCGCGGCGCATCCGGCAGGCTGCTGCCGGAGATCTGGATGCAGGACGGCGCGAAGCGGGTCGAACAGGCGCTAGCGCGTCTTCTCTGCGCCGAAGACGACGGTGAGACCGAGCTGATGGCGGCGATGCGCTACGCCACCTTGCATGGCGGGAAGCGCACCCGCGCCTTGCTCTGTCTGGCTGCCGGCGCACTGGCCGACACGCCGGCGCACATGCTCGACGACGTCGGCGCCGCCATCGAGATGATGCACGCCTGTACCCTGGTCCACGATGACCTGCCCGCGATGGACGACGACGTGCTTCGCCGCGGCCTTCCGACCGTGCACGTCAAGTTCGGCGAAGCCACTGCGATCCTGGTCGGCGATGCGCTGCAGGCGCACGCCTTCCTAACCCTGGCGAGCCTGGATGCGCCGAGCGGCAACCGTACCGCGCTCGTGCGCGAACTGGCGCAGGCGGTGTCCGCCAAGGGTGCCGCAGGCGGGCAGGCCATGGATCTGTCGCTGGTCGGAAAGCACGTCGAGCTGGACAGGATCGTGGCGATGCACCGGATGAAGAGCGGAGCGCTAGTGCGCGCGTCCGTTCGCATGGGCGCGCTATGCGCCATCGCGGAGGATGCCGCGCACGCTGCGCTGTACTGTGCGCTCGATCGCTACAGCGCCTGTTTCGGCCTGGCGTTGCAGGTGGTCGACGACATTCTCGACGCGACAGCGGATACCGCGACGCTGGGCAAGACCCCCGGCAAGGACGCGGCGGCGCAGAAGCCGACCTGCGCGTCGATCATGGGGCTGCAGGCAGCGCGCCAGTTCGCGCTGGATCTGTTACGCGACGCCGGGGAGGCCATCGCCCCGCTGGGAGCGCGTGCGGAACGGTTGGCGCAGATGCTGCAGCGGGCCAACGCATATCTGTTCAAGCACGCGCCATGCGCATGAGCGCGCCCGTCCGCATGGAGTCGCCCCTGTGCTGCTGCGATCGGCCGGCGGCTGCGGTGCATGCTGCACTGTGTCCGAGTCCGCGGCGCCGATCGCAGCGGTTGCCCAGCACGGCCGCGGCGCGCTGCGCGCAAGTCTATGCGGCGGACCGACGCCAGCATCGGGGCGCGTCGCCGCGCCGGAGCAGGGCGGCCGTCCGGCGCTGCCCATGCGCCGGGCCGCGACGGGCCTGCGGCGACGTGCGCGGCGTCTGCCCGATCCTGGTTCTCGTCAACCGTCTGCAGAAGGAACATCGCGCGTGAACGCGCTGTCCGAACAGATCCTTTCCGAATTGCGCCACCTGCTGAGCGAGATGAGCGACGGCGGCAGCGTCGGTCCGTCCGTCTACGACACGGCGCGAGCTCTGCAGTTCCACGGCAACGTCACCGGTCGGCAGGACGCATACGCGTGGCTCATCGCGCAGCAACAGGCCGATGGCGGATGGGGAAGCGCGGACTTTCCGCTGTTCCGCCATGCGCCCACGTGGGCGGCGTTGCTGGCATTGCAGCGTGCTGATCCTCTTTCCGGCGCTGCCGACGCAGTCCAGGCTGCAACCCGGTTCCTCGAGCTCCAGCCCGATCCCTACGCGCATGCGGTGCCGGAAGACGCGCCGGTCGGCGCGGAGCTGATCCTGCCGCAGTTGTGCGGCGAGGCCGCATCCTTGCTGGGCGGCGTGGCGTTTCCGCGCCACCCGGCGCTGTTGCCGTTGCGGCAAGCGTGCTTGGTCAAGCTGGGGGCCGTGGCGACGTTGCCGAGCGGCCATCCGTTGCTGCACTCCTGGGAAGCCTGGGGGACGTCGCCGACCACCGCATGCCCGGGTGACGACGGCAGCATCGGCATCAGTCCGGCGGCCACCGCCGCGTGGCGTGCGCACGCCGTGACACAGGGGAGCACGCCGCAGGTCGGGCGCGCCGACGCGTATCTGCAGGCGGCATCGCGGGCGACGCGCAGCGGCATCGAAGGTGTCGTTCCCAACGTCTGGCCAATCAATGTGTTCGAGCCATGCTGGTCGCTGTACACCCTGCATCTGGCCGGGCTGTTCGCGCATCCCGCGCTCGCCGAGGCGGTGCGCGTGATCGTCGCGCAGCTCGACGCCCGCCTGGGCGTGCGCGGTCTGGGCCCGGCCTTGCACTTCGCGGCCGATGCGGACGACACCGCCGTTGCGTTGTGCGTCCTGCGCCTTGCAGGCCGCGACCCGGCGGTCGATGCGTTGCGCCATTTCGAATTCGGCGAGCTGTTCGTCACCTTCCCCGGCGAGCGCAATGCCTCGGTGTCGACCAACATCCATGCCCTGCATGCGTTGCGACTGTTGGGAAAGCCCGCCGCCGGCACCAGCGCCTACGTCAAGGCCAATCGCAACCCGCACGGTCTATGGGACAACGAAAAATGGCACGTTTCGTGGCTGTATCCCACCGCACATGCGGTCGCTGCGCTGGCGCAAGGCAAGCCCCAGTGGCGCGACGAGCGCGCGCTGGCGGCGCTGCTGCAGGCGCAGCGCGACGACGGCGGCTGGGGCGCCGGTCGCGCGTCCACATTCGAGGAAACCGCCTATGCGCTGTTCGCATTGCACGTGATGGACGGGAGCGAAGAGCCGACAGGGCGCCGGCGCATCGCGCAGGCGGTGGCGCGTGCGCTGGAGTGGATGCTCGCCCGCCGTGCGGCGCATGCATTGCCGCAGACGCCGCTGTGGATCGGCAAGGAACTGTATTGCCCCACCCGGGTCGTGCGCGTGGCCGAACTCGCCGGGTTGTGGCTAGCGCTTCGTTGGGGGCGGCGCGTCCTGGCCGAGGGAGCAGGAGCGGCGCCATGATCCAGACCGAATGCGCGCTGCAGCAGGTGCTGGAGTGGGGGCATTCCCTGACCGGGTTCGCCGACGAGCATGCCGTGGAAGCGGTCAGGGGCGGCCAGTACATCCTGCAGCGCATCCACCCGAGCCTGCGCGACACCAGCGCCCGCACCGGCCGCGATCCACAGGACGAAACGCTGATCGTGGCGTTCTATCGCGAACTGGCGCTGCTGTTCTGGCTCGACGATTGCAACGACCTTGGCCTGATCGCGCCGGAGCAGCTCGCTGCGGTAGAGCAGGCGCTGGGGCAGGGCGTGCCGTGCGCGCTCCCCGGATTCGAGGGCTGCGCTGTGCTGCGCGCTTCGCTGGCCGCGCTCGCCTACGATCGTCGCGATTATGCACAGCTTCTCGACGATACCCGGTGCTACTGCGCGGCGCTACGCGCCGGACACGCGCAGGCGGCAGGGGCGGAACGCTGGTCCTACGCCGAGTATCTGCACAATGGCATCGATTCGATCGCCTATGCGAACGTGTTCTGTTGCCTGTCGTTGCTGTGGGGGCTGGACATGGCGACCTTGCGCGCGCGTCCGGCGTTTCGCCAGATCCTGCGGCTCATCTCCGCGATAGGGCGCCTGCAGAACGATCTGCATGGACGCGACAAGGACAGGTCGGCCGGCGAGGCCGACAACGCGGCGATCCTGCTGCTGCAGCGCTATCCGGCTATGCCTGTGGTGGAGTTCCTCAACGACGAGCTGGCCGGCCATACGCGCATGCTGCACCGGGTGATGGCGGAAGAACGCTTTCCCGCGCCGTGGGGACCGTTGATCGAGGCCATGGCGGCCATCCGCGCGCAGTACTACCAGACCTCGACCAGCCGCTACCGCAGCGACGCTGCGGGGGGAGGCCAGCGTGCGCCGGCCTGAACGCGCGGGAGGCGGCGGCGTGCGCGCGCTGCCGTCGGTCCGATCCAATGCGACGGATGGAGCGAGCATGAGCGACACCACGCTGAGCCGGCGCAAGGACGACCATCTGGACATCGTGCTGGATCGGCGAACCGCGCCGGCCACGGTCGCCGCCGGCTGGGAGTACATCCGTTTCGAACACTGCGCATTGCCCGAGTTGGACCTGACGCAGATCAACCTGCGCGCCTCGCTGCTCGGCAAGACCATGCGCGCGCCGCTGCTGATCAGCTCCATGACCGGCGGCATGCGACGCGCCGAGGCCATCAACCGGCATCTGAGCGAGGCAGCGCAAGCCTTGGGGATCGCCATGTGCGTCGGTTCGCAGCGCGTGAGCCTGCAATCCCGCAACTCCCAGGGGCTGACGCGCGCGCTGCGCCGCCTAGCCCCAGACATTCCCTTGCTGGCCAATATCGGCGCCGCGCAACTGCGCGAGGCCGACGGCCTGGACCTGGCGCGCCGGGCGGTGGATGCGCTGGAGGCCGATGGACTCATCGTCCATCTCAATCCGCTGCAGGAAGCGGTACAGCCGGAAGGCGACCGCGACTGGCGCGGCGTCCTGGCGCAGATCGCTCGCGCCGCGCGCAGCGTGGGCGTGCCGATCGTGGCCAAGGAAGTGGGGTCGGGCCTGTCCACCTCGGTGGCCTGTGCGCTCGTCGAGGCGGGCGTGGCGGTGATCGATGTCGCCGGCGCCGGCGGCACCAGTTGGGCCGCGGTGGAGGGCGAGCGCGCCCGCGATGCCGCCGACCGTGCAGTGGCGATGGCGTTCGCCGATTGGGGAATTCCGACCCCGGCCAGCGTGCAGGCGGTACGTCGGGCGCTGCCAACGGTGAAGCTGATTGCGTCGGGCGGGATCCGCGACGGCGTCGACGTGGCCAAGGCCATCCGCCTGGGCGCGGACATCGCCGGGCAGGCGGCCGGCGTGCTGCGCGCGGCGACGGTGTCCACCGAGGCGGTTGTCGCGCATTTCGAGATCGTCATCCGCCAGTTGGCTGTCGCCTGCCTCTGCACCGGCTCGGCTGATCTGGCGGCGTTGCGTCAGGCGCGCTTGTTGCCCTCCGCGCATCTGCCCGCCGGTTGATGCCGGCGTCACCCGCACGTGGCGGCGGGCGCCTAGTTGTCTGGATGCGAGACCTCCTTGGCGGCAGCGATGACCTGGAGGGCTGGCGGCAACGCGTCTGCATCGGGTGGCTTGTAGCGGCGGTTGGCGAGCTTCGGCTCGGCAGCCAGGCGGCTTCGCACAACCTCATCCGGGGATCGCCCCTTGAGCACGCGTTGACGTCTTCTGTTATAGGCCTGATTGAAGCCCTTGAGCAGCGTCTCGAGGTCCCGATGGCTGTAGATGGTGATGCCCAGCACCTCGCGCTGCACCCGCCCGTTGAAGCGCTCCACGAGACCATTGG
>NZ_VOSK01000233.1 GCF_009296175.1 Microvirga tunisiensis
ATGCGTTTGCCCGGCAAATGCGGCTCCATCCGATCCCACTGGTGATCTTTCAACATCAGACGAACTCCGCTCACCCAAGCCTCCGCGCCCAAAAGGAGCTTGAATCAGATTTGCGAGTCCGTCGAAAGCCTGAATGTCAACGCGCTCTAGCGCTAAGGGAGGCTGAGCATGAAAATCAATTCCATTCACGACGTATATTGGCTCTTAACCGCATGCCTTGGGATTTGCAGCGGACAGAATGATTTTAGCCGCAGATGGTGCGGGCGTAGTGCGCGCTACTACAGTGTGGTGCTCGCAACGGGGTTTCAGCCCTCAGTAAAGGTTTATCTTGCTCTGGCAACACGGACCGGCATGCTCGCGGATCAGTGGGAGCAATCCTCATGTCCAATGACGCAGTTCGATGGTGAGTGTCTGCGCTCTATCTCGCACCAGCTGTTTGACTTAGCGCGCATCCAGAGCATTACGTCCTTGCCTCGTTCACGGGCCCGTTCAAGGGCGGCTTGATTAACCGCCGGACGCCTGGGCAGGGCGTTCTTAGGGTAAAAAGCCTGCGGCTCGCGGCAATCTTCGGTTGAAACATAGTAACAGCGACAGTATCCTCTCGGACATCAGAGCCCAGGTAGGGCGATGGAGAGGGAGAGAACATGTCGGTTTTGAAGTCGCTGAAGCTGTCAGATGCAAAGCCCACCGCGCAAGCCAAGACGCCGGTTGAGCGCGGTCGAGAGAAGCTCGTTGAGAACCTTGCGCTTCAAAAGCAGCTTGCCGAGTCCACGATTGCAGGGACGGTCTTCGACTCACCCAAGCACTTTGTCATGCGTACGAACGGGGAGGGGGCTCGGGTGCGGGTCGAAATTCCACGACGCGTGCGCAAAGGCTGGTTTGAGGACGGAAGCCGCACGACCCATTTCATCATGCACTATGGCGGTCGGCCGCTTGAGATTGCGAAAGGCAAGACGGCCATTGAGGTTGGCTCCCTCCCTAAGCTCCCGATGCTGATCGACAGCCTCATCGAGGCCGTGCGTGCTGGCGAGCTGGACTCGGCCATTGCTACTGCAGCTGCTGAGCGGGGGCGACTTCTGAACCGCAGTGCAAAGCCAAAGGCCACCTGAAATTAGACAGGTGAGCTCTCGGCTTCAGGAAGGGAGCTTGAGTCTGGGTATCAGTCCCCATGGAGGGATTGATAAACTCAAGAGTGTGTCCTCTAGCAGTCCTGCACTTGGTCAGCTCAGGAAGGTGGCCAAGTCTGGAGTCTCTGGCGTGCCGAGCACTTCCTCAATCGCCAGTGCAACCGACAGTGCCTGCACATCAGCCCCTTCAGGGCAAATGATCTGCAGCCCTATTGGGAGATTCCCAGGCTTCTGCGGCAGAGGGATGCTCACTGCGGGACATGCGAAATAATTTGCGGGCTGAGTGTTGCGGGTCATGCCCAGAGCGAGGTCAAGGGCCTTCTGTTCGTCATCCAGGTCTGCCACGGAAGGTGGAGGCGTTGCGGTCGTCGGAGTGACCCAACCGTCGAACCCTGAGAACTTCTCGGATACGCTCTGGCGGGACTTGGTTCGCTGTGCCTCAAGAGTGAGATAATCTGCTGCTGTCACATCAAGGCCAGAGGTTGCGCGTTTCGCGACAATCGGATCCATCTGGTCGCGACCGGCAAGGAAGCGATCTCGGCCAAGGGTCGCAATAAGACAAGCCGGGAGAACAGCGGGGAAATAGCGCTCGCGTTCGCTCGCCTCGGGAACAGAAACAGGCCTCAACCGGCACCCTGCAGCCGACAAGGCTTCCATCGCGCCCTTGATTTGCGCTTCGACAACCGGATCGAGGTTGTCGAAAAAGTACTCCTGAGGAATGCCAAGCCGGAGCGCCTCAACAGGAAGAGGGCGTGCTTCCGGTTCGCCTGTGAGCGCAGCTACAGCAATCGCCGCGTCTCGGGCACTGCGCGTTAGCAGGCCAGGCGTATCCAAATGAGGGGCTAGGGGGAACGCCCCATCGGTCGAGAAGAAACCGGGTGTCGTCTTGAGCCCGAATATTCCATTGAACGCGGCGGGTACGCGGACTGAACCGCCCGTATCCGAACCAATGGCGAAGGCGCACAAACCGGCCGCGACTGCGACGCCTGAGCCGGAACTTGAGCCTCCAGGCAGGCGCGGAGTTTGTGCGTCCCATGGATTGATAGGTGTTCCCTGGGCACTGGATACCCCGGTAATGCCGAGGGCGAACTCGACGGTCTTTGTCTTGCCAAGAATAACGCATCCTGCCTGACGCAAACTCTTGACTAAGGGACCTTCTGGGCCCGCAAGATCGGCGATGTTCATTTTGGTGCCCGCTGTCGTGGGCATACCTTCGACGACGAACAGATCCTTCACGGCGACGGGTACACCCATCAGCGGACCAAGATCCGTACCAGCCGAATAGAGCGCGTCGATTGCGCGGGCGGTCTCAAGCGCCTGCTCGGCGGCAACGTGCTGGAATGCGCCGAGCCTCGGGTCGAGCACTTCGATGCGGGAGAGATAAGCCCGCGTCGCGTCCTTGGATGATATCTCGCCGGCTCGAAACCGTCGGGCGAAATCAGCGAGCCCTCCCTGACCAAGTGGATCATCCTCCAACACGACCATTCAGCGTCCCTCGTAATATTAGAACATGGCCGCTTTCCGCAGCGCAGGTATGCGAACCATGACAGATGTCATTTCGCCGGTGAGGATAATATCCAGCTGAGCTCTGTCGAGAAAAAAGTGTTTGGCAGTGCTCGAACACGCGCACTAGGCTTCACTCGCTGCAGAAGGGTTTCTTTCTCGCAGCAAAAGACTTCCTAGTGAAGCCAATAAAAAGGTGAGGAAACAAATGAAGATCGCTATCGCCGCTGCCTTGGCAGCTACTCTGTCCATCGCCGGCGCCCCGGCTCAGGCGCAGGTTGAGGTAGGCGTTATCAACAGCCTCTCGGGGAATTTTGCAGCATTTGGTGAACGGTATCGCACAGGCCTTCAGGTTGCACTTGACGAGATCAACGCGAACGGAGGTATCAAAGGTCAGCAGCTCACCCTAACGATCCAGGATGACCGGTCCGAAGCGAAGAGCGCGCTTGCCGAAGCTGAGAGCTTTGCCAGCAAAGGCGTTCCGCTTGTCATCGGCTCCTACGCCTCCTCGATTACAGGACCACTTGCTCAGTTCCTGACGCGCCAGAAGGTTCCGATGATCGTTCTGGGCAGCGCCGACGACAGCATCACGAAGCCGGGTTCGCCGTGGGTGTTCCGTGCCAAGCACAATTCGACGATCGTCGGGAAGGCCTACTTCGATTATTTCGACCATCTCAAGAATACAAAGAAAGATGTGCCTCTTGAGACGGTCGCCATGCTGTACGGTAACGGTGCATGGCCGACCTCACTGGCGAAGGAAGGCAAGCGTCTCGCCACGGAGCGTGGGTACAAGGTCGTTGGTGACCAATCCTATGATCAGGGCGTCACTGATTTTCGGCCGATCCTCAACCGCTTCCGCGGTGCCAACCCGGACATCCTCTATATTGTGTCCTATGCAGAGGATGGTGTCGCGATCACCCGGCAGATGCGTGAGGTTGGCCTCAATGCCAAGGTCATCGCCATCGATACATCTGCGGCTCTTCCGAGCTTTGTCCAGCAAGTCGGAAAATCGGCTGACCATGTTGCAACAGCCGTAAGCTGGAGCCAGGACGTGAAGTATCCCGGTGCTCAGGAGCTCTATGAGCGCCTAAAGGCTAAGGCCGGCGGTGAACCCTCGTTCTATGAGGCAGAGGGTTATCTCGCGCTGATGGTCGCGGCCGATGCGCTGCGTCGTGCCGACCCCAAGTCGCGTGACTCTGTGCGCGAGGCGCTGGCTGCCACCGACATCACGACGCCCGTGACGACAGTGAACTTCAAGAGTGCTGACGGCTTCCAGGGTCAGAACCCGATCCGAAGCCTTATCCTGCAGATCCAGGACGGCAAACACGTCACGGTATTCCCGGATGATCTCGCTGCGAAGCAGGCGCAGCACCCCACGCCGGAATGGTCGACCCGCTAATATAAAGGAGCCGGCGGCACATCCGCCGGCTCCAACCAGAGCTGCAATCACATGACAGGCTCGCTCACCGCCACGCATGTTCTTGTGGTGGATGAACGCGTGACAGCAATCGGGAACAAGAATGGCCGGGTTCGATATTTTTCTACAGAACATCGCCAACGGCGTTCTGATCGGGGGCGTCTATGCCCTCATTGGAATTGGCTTGACCCTTGTGTTCGGGGTCATGCGCACGATTAACTTCGCACACGGTGATTTCGTCGTGCTCGGCATGTACAGTGCTGTCCTTTTCAACGCTCTGCTCGGATGGGATCCATATCTGTCGCTGCTTCTTGCGATGCCGATCGGCTTCTTTGCTGGGGTCATTGTTGAGCGCTTCATCCTCTCACGTGTTATCGATGCACCGCCAGAGTCAGCACTTCTGGCGACGCTCGGAATCTCGTTGATCATCGGCAACGCGATCCTGCTCACCTTTGGTGGCGAGCCACGCTCGGTGCAGGTGTCGTATGCCTCATCGACCTTCTCAATCGCCGGGGTGAACGTCTCTATGGTCCTGCTCCTTGCTGGGATCGCCACGGTCATCATGATCGCGGCGCTTTATGTGCTGCTCAACAGGACCGAAGTTGGCCGTGCTATCCGTGGCACTGCGGAAAACCGGCTTGGCGCTGAGCTCGTTGGCATCGACACGCGGCGGATCCATAGCATCGTCTTTGGTCTCGGCGTGATGCTGGCGGTCATGGCAGGTGTCACGCTCATCCCGCTCCTGTTCGCAACTCCGACCAACACGGGGGCCGTGTTCACCCTGAAAGCCTTCGTCGTGACGGTCCTCGGTGGGTTGGGGAACGTCGGTGCGGCGATTGCTGGAGGCATTCTGCTGGGTGTGGTTGAGGTTCTGGGTGCCTCTTACTTCATGTCCGAGTACCGCGAAGCTTATGGATTGATTGCGTTCCTGCTGATCCTGCTCTTCCGGCCAGAGGGCCTGTTCGGACGGACGGTGAAGCGCGTATGACAAAGCATCTCATTGGGCTGGGCGTGCTGCTCGCTGTCGGCATAGCCTACCCGGCCATCTTCCCTAACAATCTGACGATTGCGATCTCTGTCCTGCTGTTCGCTGGCTGGGCCACATCCTTGGACCTGCTCGGTGGATGGAACGGCCAGGTGAGCCTTGGCCATGCATCGTTCGTGGGCCTCGGAGCCTATTTTGTCGCCATCGGCCAGAGCCAGTTCGGACTTGCGCCATGGTGGACCATGGCCATGGCCGCCGCTTTTGCGGCGATCCTCGGCTATTTCTGGGGGTGGCTGACGTTCAGCCTACGCGGCCCCTACTTTTCGCTCTCCACGATCGCGGTTGCGGAGATCCTCCGGTTGATCGCCATCAACGAGGAGTGGTTAAGCGGAGGCGCTACGGGCGTGTTCATTGCAACCCTCCCTGAGCCGTTTGGCATCGATCTCTTCTCTAGAACCGCCCAATTCTATATGGCGCTCGCCTTCGCGGCCGTGGTGATTGCTACCGTCATCGTGATCTCTCGAGCCCGGTTCGGCTATCAGCTACGGGCTGTTCGTGAAGACGAGGACTCGGCGATGGCAGCGGGCATTGATCCGACGGCGACAAAGCTAAAAGCGTTCATGCTGTCCGCTGCGCTCACCTCGATCGGCGGCGGAATATACGGGATTGTACTGGCTTTCATCGAGCCGCACGTCATCTTTGCCCTTCTCCTGTCCGTGCAGATCGCCCTCACAGCCATCATCGGTGGGCGCGGGACGATCTGGGGACCCGCTGTTGGCGCACTCGTATTGATTGGAGCTGGAGAGATGTTCCGCACTACATTCGCCGAGGCGAACATGCTGATCTACGGGATCCTAATCCTCGTAGTCGTTCTTTTCGTGCCCCGCGGCATCGTCGGGGAGTTGGCCCGTAGACGGATTCGGAGGCTCTATGCCAAACGTGCTCAGGGCTGACGGCATCACCGTCAAATTCGGCGGGGTCACGGCCGTCAACAACGTGTCCCTATCCCTCGGCTCCGGTAAGATTCTTGGGCTGATCGGTCCGAATGGCGCCGGTAAGACTACCCTGTTCAATGCCGTGACGGGCTTTGCGCCCATGCATTCCGGCAAGATTACCTTGCTCGACAAGGATATCACGGCGTTACCAGCATTTAAGCGGACCCGTTTGGGCTTCGGCCGGACTTTCCAGACTGAACGGCCTTTCGAGGAACTGACAGTCCTGGAGAATGTACTCATTGCTGCGTTCCTGACGGTCAGACGGCGGAGTGAGGCGGAGCGCCTCGCCATGAGTGTCCTCGAGCAGGTAGGGTTGGCGGATCGCGCTCACCAGCCAGCACTGGATCTCAACCTTGCGCGCAGACGGCGTCTGGAGCTGGCGAAGGCGCTCGCTGTAAAGCCGAAAGTGATCTTTCTCGACGAGATCATGGCAGGTCTAAATCCCCCTGCATTACGAGAGATGATCACTTTCGTGAGATCGTTAAGCGCGCAGGGTCTCGCTGTTCTGATGGTCGAGCACATCATGGAGGCGATCATCGAACTATCCGATCATGTTATCGTGCTCGCCAGCGGTGAGAAGATCGCGGAAGGCACCCCGCATCAGGTAACGAGCAATGAGCGCGTGATCGAAGCGTATCTGGGAACCGACTGATGGAGCAGGCAATTCTGCAGGTTGATAATGTCGACCTTGGCTACGGCGCGCTGAAGGTGGTGTTCGGTGCATCTCTTCATGTGAACCGTGGCGAACTGGTCGGCCTCGTTGGAGGAAACGGGAGCGGCAAATCGACGATCCTTAGGGCGATCTCAGGCATGATTGCTCCGTGGAGCGGACGCATCCTATTCGATGGCGAAGAGATCAAGGGAGCACGGCCTCATCAGATGGCTCGTAAGGGATTGGCCCATGTAGCAATGGGTCGTCAGTTGTTCCCAAACATGACCGTGCGGGAAAATCTGATGCTGGGGGCCTATTTGCCGGAAGCAAAGGCAGCCCGGGACGAGAACATGGCGAAGGTCGAAACTCTATTCCCCGACCTAATTCGCTACACCAACGCGATGGCTGGTCAGTTATCCGGTGGACAGCAGCAGATGGTGGCTATCGCGCGCGCTCTTATGCTCGGACCCAAGATGCTCATCATGGACGAGCCAAGTCTCGGTCTGTCGCCGCTTTTTGTCAAAGAAGTGATGGCAGCTATCAGGCGGGTCGCCGAGACTGGTCTTCCCATCCTGCTGGTGGAGCAGAATGTGAAGCAGGTCCTCGCTGTCAGCCACCGGGTTTACGTGCTCGAGAATGGCAAGCAGGTGCTCGATGGCCCGTCAGAGGAGTTACAAGGGCACCCGATGATCCGTAAGGCTTATCTTGGCCTTTAGGCTTTCACTGATGAGCCTTAAGGCAATCACGGACGCAAACTTTCGGACGATGGCACGGCCGATGTCTGCCGGCACGTTTCTACGACGCGAAAGGGGGTGTTTGGCAGCATCCGCTGCACTGAGGGGCCACTTTTCCTAATTGGGCTGTCCAAGAGCTTCTCAGGAGCTTCTCGACGCTCCTTAGCCGGGTTGTATCCTACGGGAGCCAGTCACAGGTTTCTCTGCTTAAAGTCTGGTGCGAGTGCGAGAGCTGAAGTTCTCTGGATTGGGGGATTGTCATGTTTCTACCAGGAGGGGGCATTGGCTCTACAGGATTGTGACAGCCCCAAAAATGGCATGTAAGTTCGACTCCTTCATGTGCCGTTATGGAAGTATCCTCACATGCCAAGCCGACTATAAACCTGTTATGTACGTCGTCAGATCTGCCGGGCACGTAGAAGGGAAAGGAATGGGCATGCCAATCAATAATGCGGTGAGCATTCAGTGTCCCGACTCGATTGCCGTTGCACCATTCGGTTGGACGCTCGGTAAGCCATATCCACCAGAAGCCGGTGCCACAGCCTATCGGAACACTGCGACTGCCTTCTGGCAGGAGCATTTGTTCGATCCAGGACCGGATGGGGAAGTAGAGATCCTTTGGGTGACCTATAATGATACGAGTCAGGCAATCGATCGCCTAGAGGTTCATCATCTGACCCAGCAAGCGGTCGTACCGCTGATCGGGGAAATTATTCAAGTCGTAGCCTTGAGTGACGGGGAGGGGGCTCCGGATCTCGCCACTGTCCGGGCCTTTCACTTGTCTCCTGGGGTCGGAATTTGCATGCATCCCGGCGTTTGGCATGCGACCCGAACCATTGGGCCGGAAGCCACATGCCTGATGTTAACCCGCCGATCGACAACGGTTGATCTTATCGGTCACCTTGCCAATGCTCATCCGGCGCGGGAGACCAGTCTCAGAAACATACAGCAGATACACATGACTAGGTGAGATACGCAAGCGGACCGGGAGCACAGCCGTAAACGACCAGTAGAATTCAGTTGAATGCCAGAACAGGAAAGCATGATTATCACATGAACCTTGGTGCTTCGACCACATGAGACGTCTTCACGGCAATTTATTTTTGAAGGTTATAAATCTTGGACTTCTCTTTCTGGGCGCTTCTTGTGATGAAGATGCTGACCAGCGCGGCGATCGTTGTTGGGGCATCGCTGGTGGTAGAGCGAAGCGGTCCGTTCTTAGGTGCCATGATTGTGACCCTGCCGATTTCGGCTGGGCCGGCCTATGCGTTTCTAGCGGTTGATCATGGGTCTGCTTTTATCGCAGCCAGTGCCTTGATCGGCCTACCGGTCTCTGCAGCGACGGTCGTCTACATGATTGTCTATGCTGCTGCCGCCCAACGGTTTGGAGTTCTGGCGAGCGTCGGCTCTGCATTGGGGGTCTGGGCCATCGCCATAGCAATCATTCTTAGAGGGCAATGGTCTCTTGGGAGTGCTCTTGCACTGAACATAGCGGTATATGCTCTCGCCATACCGCTCGCGCGGAAGTTCTCCACTGCCGCTGTGCCGATTGCTTCAAAGAAGCGTGTATGGGACGTTCCTTTCCGTGCCGCCTTAGTCATGACTGTTGTCGGCGTAACGCTCGTAGCAGGGAGGACACTTGGTTCCTCGATTGCTGCCGCAGCTGCCTTGGCTCCTGTCGTCCTCATCAGCGTAGCTTTGATTTTGCAGCCCCGTGTAGGCGGCGTGGCAGCGGCATCCGTGGTTGCCAACGGAGTGCCCGGTATGCTCGGATTCGTAGGGGCGCTGAGCCTGCTGCATTTATGCGCCGTGCGCCTGGGAGCCGCCGTCGCGCTGATCTTGGCCTTGGCGGTGAGCATCGGGTGGAACGCTTCGTTGATTGCGCTACGGCGCTGGCGCTTGAGGGAGAGAGCCGGGATTTGATCATCCCGGCTTTCGTTCACCAGGCTGCTCGAAAGCTGTTCACCGCTGTCCGTATTGAGTGTTCTTGAAGAGGTCCTTCTGCTCGCGGGGCTGAGAGCGCCAGTACTGTTTGGGTGCATTGACCTGGGCGCCGAGCTTGGCGGCGGCATGCCAGGGCCAGCGCGGATTGTACAACATGGCGCGTCCGAGCGAGATCATGTCTGCTTCCTCGTTCCCGATGATGGCCTCTGCTTGTTCAGGTTCAGTGATCAGCCCAACGGCAATTGTTGGTAAACCGACCTCAGCCTTTACTCGCTGTGCATAGGGTACCTGATAACCTGGTCCGAGTGTGATTGCCTGTGCTGGAGAAACCCCTCCGGTGGACACGTGGATGGCGGCGCAGCCTCGGCTCTGAAGAGCCTTCGCAAAGGCGATTGTTCCCTCGATATCCCAGCCGTTGGGAACCCAATCAGTCGCGGAAACCCGTACCCAGACCGGCCGGTCTGCGGGAAAAGTGTCACGGACAGCATCAAAGACTTCAAGTGGGAAACGCATCCGGTTTTCGAGGCTGCCGCCGTATTCGTCCTGGCGTTTGTTCGCGATAGGGGAGAGGAACTGGTGGAGCAGGTAGCCGTGGGCTCCATGGATCTCGATGGCGTCGAAGCCAAGTCTCGCTGCCCGGCGTGCGGCAGACCTATGCCGGAATGTGGGTGATGACGGTTTGAGAAAGGCGACGTATCGAGGCGGGTGTCGAGCCTGCCAGAACCTCTTCAGGAGAGCGATACGTCATGACCGAGACTACCAACATTGTTCGCCTG
>NZ_VOSK01000234.1 GCF_009296175.1 Microvirga tunisiensis
AAAGTGTGGCAGGCTTCTCGCTGACGGGCAGAGCAACGGTTGAGAGGTCCATGGGGCGTCTCCAGGGTTCGGATGTCGGACCCCGAAACCCTACCCGAGTTCCACTGTCCGTCGCCTCATAGGATCTTTTTCTGCGCCAGATGAGCTGCGCGTTGGACATAGACGTAGCGCGGGCGCTTCCAGCGATAGCCCGCCTCGTGCAGCCGGCGCCGCAGCGTGCGCGGGCTGACGGCGATGCCCTTCGCGGCCAGGTCGTGCGCCAGCAGCGGCACCGTCCAGCTCGTGGCCTGGTAGCCGCAGCGGCGCGGATCGCGCGCGAGGGCTGCCGCCAGCCGCTGCGGCGTGAGCCTCGGGTGGCGGCGCGGGCGCCCGCTGCGCGGCCGGTCGCCCAGCGCGCTGGCCTCATGCTCGGCCCGGTACTGGACGAGCCAGCGGTGCACACTGGAGCGGTTGACCCGGCAGCGGCGGGCTGCCTCGGCCACGGGATGCCCCTCGGCCACCAACAGCAGCGCCTCGAGGCGGCGATCCACACGGGCCTCGCGGGCGCCGGCAAGCGCGGCAGCCAGCCGCGTGCGATCCGCCTCATCGAGCCACGTCTCGGGAGAGTGATCATGGTGTTGCATGCTCCCCAGCAAACACCCGCAGCGCGCGCGTTGCAAGTCTTATGGCGACCTACTTGGGCTCCTTCTGACGGCGACGTCAGCGAAGGGGTGGAACATAATGCTCCGCCAGAGGAAACCACGAGGGACTTGAGACGAGATGGCGACTGGCACTGTAAAATGGTTCAACGAGACGAAGGGTTATGGCTTCATTCAGCCGGACAATGGCGGCAAGGATGTTTTCGTGCATATCAGCGCGGTGGAGCGTGCAGGCCTGCGCAGCCTGAAGGATGGGCAGAAAATCTCTTATGAGGTCGAAGCCGATCGGCGCACCGGCAAGGAATCTGCGACCAATCTGCAGGTCTAAGACCCTGCCCACATCGCGGATTGCTCCGCGCTCATAGCAAGCCGCTCCAAATGTGGGGCGGCCTTTTCGTTGTGCCTGACGTAATGGAGCATTCCCACCATAGGGACCTCACCGTCTGATTTCCTTAGTGAGAGCAGTTTATCAAAGAGCACCCTCGTGGCTTTCACTGGAATGAGATGCGGTGACCACCCGTCTTATGGAGATCCTGGACCGCTGCCGTCCTGAGAACCAAGTAGCAAAGGGTGGGCCGGCCACCGGCGAGGAGCAGCCAGCTCAGGAGTTGATGATCCGGCTCCACACGGGGCCGTTCCTGATCAAGCAAGGCGAGATCAGCACTGCCGATGAGTTGCGAGAGTTCGCTGGCCCCATTCTCGACCGGATCCAGATCACCCAGCAGAAGCAGCGGAAATAATCCTGTGGGTTCCCAATATCCCAGTTCTCTGGGAAGCCGCTGGTAACCCCGCTCGGCTACCGAAAGGAGGGACAGTCACGTCGACAACCGCCACTGGCGCGGAAAAGGGAATGTTTCGCTATCTCTGGAGACACAAGATATTCAGCCTCGCATTGATCGCGGCCTTTCTCATCGGACTGTATCTCCAGCCGGTGGCGGCTTGGTCGGCGCTGGGACTTCAGCTCTTCTTGCGGCTGACGAAGGTCCATTCTCATCTTGTCATTCTGGACCTGACGGACCGCGCTGCCCTGAAGCATGTAAGAACGTTGGCGACCAAGCGGGCCCATATGCTCTCGCCCGACGAATACGGGAACGTGTCCGAGGAAGCCTGGGACAAGCACCTGAACACCTTTATCAGGAAGACGCTGCTGCCGGACTTCCAGCGCAGGAAGATCGACCATCTTCTGGCCAGTGACCCGAAGCGGCATCTTGGTCGCCTCAGGAGCCGGATCGACCGCATCGTTGATCGCTACCAGGTAACCGCACCGTCAGACACGGAGGTCGAGGATCTCATGACCGGCAGGGAGTTCGAAGTCTACTGCCGGGAGATCCTGCAGGAGGCCGGATGGCAGGCTGCGCTCCCTCCTGGATCAGGCGATCAGGGCGCCGACATCATTGCCGAGAAGGACGGCAGCCGGGTTGTCATCCAGTGCAAGTTCTACAATGGCGCCGTCGGCAACAAGGCGGTTCAGGAAGCTTACGCTGCCGCCGCCTTCCAGGACGCTCATATGCCGTGGTGGTCACAAACTCAGTCTTCGCCAAGTCAGCCCATCAGCTCGCACACAAGAACAGCGTGCTGCTGATGCACCACACAGATCTGCCGAAGCTTGAGTTGATTATAGCCAGCGCCGCTGGCTCCCACTGATACAAGTTTCCACTGGTCCAGTCGCAAACCCGTGATTTACTTGCCGATGTTGACGAGGCTGCCATCACCAGCTGCGGAATCAACAGGTTAGCGCCACTGTCATACGTCCAGCCCAGAGACTGCGCCGTCGCGTGCCACGAGGGAGATCCGGATGCCGGCCCGTCTGACGAGCGGACGGCTTCGCCAAATCTCCGCGAGCTTGCGGAAGACAGGTGTGTCCGGAACCGCTGTGACCACGATGTCATCGGCAGAGACATCGAACAACAGCGCCTGCCCGAGTGCGGCGGTGAGCAATGCATACTCCGGACCTCCAGGCTTTCGGACCAGTGGACCCTTCTTGCATTGGGCGACGACGCGGCGGCCATCGATTGTGGCGACTACGTCGCCCTCACCTGGTCGCGAGTGCACCCGGATGGTCTTGTCGTTGCGTCGGTAAGCGCCAGTTCGCACGTTCCGGCCGAACTGCGGCTCCTTGATCTGCTCCCATCCGATCCCAGCCATGAAGCGGCCGATGTCGAAGACGATCGCGTCGCCGACCTTGATGCTGGCTCCATCAATGGCGACACTTGCCATCGCTCCCGAATGAGGAAGCGACAGGATGAAGTCGGCCAGGCGCAGGGCCACTTCGGCCTCGGACATACGGTCGGCCTGGAGGTCGAGTTCAAGCGAATCCCTATCCCTCACATTGTTGAGCCAAGTGTTGTTTGCGCATTCCTCACGTAAGCCGTCACCCATCTGTGTCTACATCCGCGCAGTTGCTGACTGCTGACCCACGACTGTAGAGAATCCTCATCAGCGCAGCTGCCTGTCGTATTGGCTAAGCTTACTCAGCACTGTTGTCGAAAAACGACACGGCCGATGTTTCTACTATGTCGGCCTATTGTTGACACTTGGTTTATGTCTAGTGCGCATTCTCGATGAGAGGTCTGCAAGAGCCTGGGAATTATTGAGGGGTGCATCATGAGCGATAAACAAGCGAGCGAACGTAGATCGGTGGCCAAGCTCCGTCCCGTCAACACACCGCCCGTCGACGAGAACACAGCTTCGATGATCGACCTCCTGCAGGAGCATCTGCGGCTCGCCCGCGAGGGCAAGCTGCGCTCGCTCGCTGTCGTGTCAGTATCCTCCGATGGGGCGGCTATCGGAACCCAATGGTCATGCGATCCAAGCGATATGGCATCGCTGATCGGCAAGCTCACTGTCCTTACCCATGACCTCATGGCGGCTCGGAAGTAAGCCGCCGGTCTATGGGAGCGGGCGTTGTGGCGTGTGGCTCCCTCTTAGATCCGTCAGCAGTCCTCGAGGAGTCGTCCGCCGTCGGCTCTTTGCGAGGAGGCTGAACTGCGTTCGTTGCGGCCTGCTTCTGAAGCCTGCGGTTCTTCCAGGCCTGCAACATCTCTTGCCTCAGCCCTGGTCTGGGCTTCGGAAGTGTCCGCCAAATCGTCAGCGTGAACGCCTTTCCCACGGCGAGCACGAGAGCCATGCCATACAGAAAAATGGTCGGTGAGAAGCTCTCGTCCATTCGGTGTCATCCTCTCAGCGTCCGCCGGACCCCGTCAGTTGCTAGCACTGTCGAAGCTCTGCTCACATTATAGCAAAGATCGAAGTGCGGCTTTCCCGTTCCAAAGCTTTCTACCAAAGTCTGTCTTCCTTAATCCTGCCAGTTGCCAAGGATAGGAGGCGACCAGGTGGCCTCAAGAGCGCCTATATCGATCATTGAGAGGCGTCTGCCACGAATGCTGACCATGAGACTGCTGCAAAAAGCTCAGACGTACTTCCGCAAGCCCGAATTGCCACCAGTGATCCAACGGTCATCAACTGCCCCTGATGAGCGCGTTGACAGCTCACGGTCAAAGCGCGCCCAAATCAGAGAGGTGCTGCGCCAGTACGAGAGAGGCAGCCTCAAGGAGGCTGAAGCTGTTGAAGAACTGCTCAAAGTCCTTCGCTGAGTCCAAACTAAGTCCCGCTGTGCTTCTCCCCTATCCGCTTTGGAGTAGATAGCCGCGGCGCTGCTTTCGCTGGAGCCAGATCTCGAGGGCTTCCACTGCACATGACTGATTTTCGTACATCTCGACCCTCCGCTGTCCTCGTTGACCAATCCGACCCCACTCACGGATCAGGGTCGCATCCCCAAACAGGCTCGGTTCGATCGACAGCACGTAGTAGCGAGCCATGTTGCAGCTTGGGTCGCACCGGTGCAGGACGAGATATTGGATCGTGTCTTGAGCCATGCGCCAGTGTCGCGCAGCCGCACGGACAAGGTCTAATCAAAGTCCTGAATCCATTGAGCATGAACGATTCACAGCAGTGATGTACCCTTCTAATGCCGCCTTGTGAACCCAGGCACACTGGCCCGTCGCCCTCTCGACGCGCATGCTTCCCCTCCCTATGACATTCTTCGCCTCCTCATGGCCAGGAGTTCGACGGCGAGGTCGATCTTGCCGACTTTCACCATGCGGGTCAGCGCGCGGAAGTAGCCGCCCGGGTTCTTGATCCGGCTCTCGCCGCCGTTCTTGGCTACATCGTCCTCGTAGAGCTGCAGGACGTAGATCACCGCAATGGCTGCCTTGACCGTGCCAATGTCCTCCACCGCCTCGGCCCAGGCGCTTTCATGCGCCCCAAGGGAAGCGCGCAGGTAGCGCCCGGCGGAGACGACATCGGCCAGATCCCGCACGGGCTGACCGTAGTCGCTAAGGGTGGGGCAGGCCTCAAGGATCAATTCCGGTGATAGGTGCTCTGACGTTTGTTCGGTTGAACGAACCGCCTCAGCTTTCGTCGGAAAGCCCTTGTTACAAGGCTCACTAGGAAATCCGTTGTTGTTATTAGTGTGCCGGAATCTGGTTCCTCCATTGCCCGCATCTAAAAAGGCCTGTTCGGCGTGACTTCTCAACAGGCTCCACTCGTCGAGCAGACCCGTCGGAAGAGAAGTTTTCGACCGTGCTGGCGTCCTGGCTTTCAGGGTTTTCAGATCATCCTCCAGACTGGAGCGATCAAGGTCTGGATAGTGCTCGGCAAGGGCACTGAGAGCTTCTTCGGTTGCGCGCCGGCAGATAGTCACCTCATCGAAGGCCTGCTTTTGAGCCTGACGCCGCTGCTTCTGCTCGATCAGCAGCGTAGCCCACTCCCCTCTGCGGGCGTAGACGGGCGTCAGATCAAAGCCGAAGGCATCAACGATCTCCCCGGCCAAGTCCTTGACCGCATAGCGTTTCCCGTTCGGGGAGTCCTTGGGAACGATAAGTCCAAGATCCACGAGTTTGCGGACGGACTTCCGAATGGCCCGGTCTGTCAGCGCCGTCCGGCCGACCAGATAGTCGTTCGACGGCCAGACCAGGAGGCGCTCCCATCCCTGCTCGCCCCAGCAGGCGACGAGCTCGGATAGGACCACTCGAGGCGTGGTTGGCAGGTTCAAGGCTTTGGCGGCGTCCCTGGCCGCGGCAGATAGTTCTTTACGTGTCACCGTACGCCCGGCTTCGAGCGCAAGTTCTCTCGCGACCAGAGCGGCATGTCTCAGCCGCCGGCCTCCTGACGATGCAAGCTGCATCGTACCCTCCATGTTGAGGGCAAAGCGGGAGCGTTCACCGTAACCGATGCTCTTGACAGTCAGCTTGTCGGGATGGCATAAGGAGGTTGCAACACACTCTTTTACGCCGCCCCTCGCGGGTAGCTCCAAAGGCCCACGAAGCTGGAAACTTCGAGGGCCTTTTGCTTTGCCTGGTTTACGTCACGACATTTCGATCCTTTTGGGCAAACATGGCCTCGAGAGCATGGGTGATGACGGCCTCACGCGACTTGAAGCGACCACTTTCGACAGCTTGGTCGATCGCCGCGTTCAGAAGCCCAGGAATCCAGACGTTCACTTCCTTGTCTCCCCGTTCCCGGCGAGACTTACGGAAGCGCTGAACTCTCTCGGCTCGTTTAGCGTCAGGCATGGCATCCACCAATTACACTCGTGCCGTTTCGAGAGATGACCGATTCTGAGTTGGCTGTGGAGTCGCGCGTCAAGAATCCATTCACAATAGATCGATTCAGCGGTGGGAAACTTCTTTGGCTGGAATCATTTAGCCCAAAAGGCGGAGTCAATTCGCATGTAAAGGCTCGGTTCCGGGTGATTCCAAGTTACGCACTTGATTCGATGTTGCGTAGTATTCGGCGCGAGGTTGGACTCGCGATCCGGCATTATGAGTCGGGCGCGGGTCGGGAAGGATGGTTAAGAACTGTTAATAGGATCGTTCAGCCGCTCGGATATTTGGAGTAGATTCTAGCGGCCGGGAAATGACGCTTGGTCCGCGCCCGTGGGGCAATTCAGGGAGGCAATCCATGGCTGTACGGCGCATCGTTGCAAATCTGGCCGTCGACCGGCTCGATGCTGCAAAGACCTTCTATGGCGACGTGCTTGGAATGGAGATCGGCTTGGATCTCGGGTGGATCATGACCTTTGTGGCTCATGGCAACATGGCACCCCAGATCAGCGTGATGACCGAGGGAGGCTCGGGTACTCCCGTGCCCGACCTCTCCATAGAGGTCGATGATCTGTCTGACGTTCAGCGGAAGATGCAGGCTGCAGGGTTCGAGATTGAGTATGGTCCCACATCCGAGCCGTGGGGCGTGACCCGGTTCTACGTCCGTGATCCATTCGGACGCTTGGTCAACATTCTGGTGCATCGCTAACAGCCGCAATCAGGATGCCAAGCGTCCGATCTTAAATACTAGGCCGCCAACGGAAGATCCGTCTTGGTGGGACGCGGCAGTCCTTTATCCATCCGTCGGCGGATCTCCTGGCGAGTAGAATGCGTCCCACACGGGAAGACATAGGCATGGTTGCCGTTATGGCGCATCCGTCGGAACGGTCCTTCCTGAAGGGCACGGCGAATGTAGTCAGCCTCCGGTTCGCCAAGGGCGCGAGCTGGCGCACCATGTGAGCGAAGGAACTCGTAGGCGTAGGCAGCGCCTCGCTCGCCGTTACGAAGCTTGGAGAGAGCTCGGGGAGAGACGATTGATCCGTCGCGTGTGAGCCAGTGGAAGCGGGCTGTCCCACGTCCCAAATATATAGAATTTCCAAAGGCTTGGTAGATTCTACCTACGTGACCAATATGCAGTAAATCCCCATCGGCCGTCGTGCGCGGAACAGGGTCGCTGTACGACAGGCAAAGGTCGTAGCGGGGCCGGCGGTCAGGCCGTTGCTTGTCCTGGGCGAGCAAGCGCAGGGCTCTCGACAATAACCAGGTCTCCCCATTGCCTCCGACATGGTCTTTCAGAACGAACCGACCGAGCTCGCAGAATTTGGCATCGGGCGCGGCGCCGTATGCGGCGGCGGCCTTCGGCTGCATCGGGACCGAGAATACCGCCACCCCGACCAGTTCCTGCTGGAAAGGAGCGATCCTTTCGAACAGTCCATAGGCGGCGATCGCCGCCGGGTAGGATCCTGAGTAGTGATGTTTGATGACAAATTCTCGGGCGGCTGCATCTCCGATCGGCGCGACAGAGAACTGGCTGGGGTCAATCGGCTCCTGAGAGGGACGGTAGGACGCGCGGCGGCTATTCCACCGCATCGATAGGTCGAAGAGCGATAGCTGGGTCATTTCCAAAGATGATTTGAGAGGGGAAGCTTCGAGAGCTGGTCAGAGGCGGCGCCTACCGCGACGGCCGAATCCGAAAACAGAAAACCCTGCGCAGCGGGGGCTATGCTACGCAGGGTTCTCGGAGGACAGGATCAGTCAGGTTGATCCTTGAGGCCAGAGGTAGGCTCCAGCCCTTAACAAAAGATTATTCTGACGCGGGATCCACAGGCAGGAGTTTGTAAGGCCTGATGGCATTATCGGGGACCGGCGCCGCGTATCTCACCTGGCCGGTAATCTTGAATACAGAGGCCCAGGGGATCATTCCGGCGTTCCACTCGGCCTGGGTGTAGCCTTGCGCCAGTATGTCATCGGCCATGATCTGGGCCTCTTGATCCATATCCGGTAGCAGGTGCGCCGGGTCTATGACGGACGCATCGACCGCCAGAACAATCCAATCAACCGGCCACTCCTCACCGCGATTACATTCAGCGTAGTTTGTGGCGATCCCGACTTCGTCGGTCAGGAAGATAACCGGCACATCCCTACTCGAATGCATGCTTGGTTTCAGGCCATGGTCTTTGATCTGACCTTGAACAGCGGGATCCCAGATGCCGTGATTGTCCGTCGCTTAGGGATCGTACCGGTAAAGAGGGGTTGCGTGATAGAGGGTACAGGGGAGAACAGCTGTCATTAGAAAACCAAAACCCCGCGCAGCGATGGAGCAGCTGCACGGGGTTCATTGGATTAAGGTCCACTGAGCGAAGACCTTAATGTCAGGGTGGCAGAGTATGGTTAATGGCTGCTTAAAGCTGATCTAGGCTGCCATCCGCTTAGAAAAGCGGAGCTGCCCTCCGAGGATGTACTCGAGCATGCACTCTGAAGCGACCCATCGGCGGTCGAGGGCTTCGGCAACGGCGGCAGTCGTGAGAGAGCCGCCGAAGGGCTCGAACACGAGATCCTTCGGTCGCGTGAGGAACTTGATGAACATCTCAGGCAATGCCGCGGGGAACCTGGCTGGATGGACCGGAAGACCGGCCGCCTTGACGCTCCGGATGTAGTCGGAATTGCTCTCGGTGTTGGCCGCGACGATGAGGTTGCCAGGGATGGCGCCGCCATTGTCACTGCCAAACGCACCTTCTGCCATTTTGTATCCGGCTGGCCGCGTTGCTGCTTCCTGCCCTCCCCTCTTCAGGACTGCCTTCATGCTGTCGGAATAGGGGACAAGAATCTGCCGATTGTCAGCGTATGGATTGTCCGAGGCGGACAACCAGAAGACATTCTCAAGAGATGGCTTCACGCGGATCCTGCGCACCGTCACCCATTCCGCCGGGTTCGGGAGCCGCGCCGGGTTCTGCCAAGCAAAGCGCTGACAGAGTTTCAGGCCTAACTCATCCTCAAATTTAATGAGAAGCCGCTCCTGGTAGAGCGAGAGGGTAGGTTCGCCACGACGCCAGGCATCACCCAGGTTGAGGGCGACGGACGCGTCCTTGGCAAGTTTCGGCATCCACTGCTCGGCCAGACGGAGCATCCAATCAAGATACTCCCGTTCATCCAAGTTTCCGTACTCCTTCTTACGCAGGAGCGGATACGGAGGACTCGAAAAGACGAGACTCAAACTGTTGTCATCGAGCAGCCCGACAGCATCCTCGCAGTGTCCCCAAAGGGCGACGCCCTTGTCGGTCATGAAGATCGTGACGACGATGCCAGGAGTGGCCTTCGTGAGAGCCGACTGCCCTTTGTCGGTGAGTGCCCACAGGCCCGCATCGGCCGGTCGCAAGAGCCCATGAAGTTTTGCTCGCTGCTGGGCCCAGCGCACCTCGCGCTCGAACGCATTATAGGTTTGTCCGGAGATCGTAATTCGAGCGGTTCGTTCGCTGTCCGGCAAATCAACCTTCTCGGCCACCAGGTCATAGATATCGCGTGCCTTCGCGGCCCCTCCCCGTTCCTCGATCGCATCGAGCAGCGGAAGGATGAGCTGCGATTGGCTGAGTAGAGTAGGGAGGGTGACATCTCATAGAGAATGCCCCACTCCCCCGTATCCATCCGAGCGGGGCCGCGGGATTTTGGGTGCCGCGCGTGGTAACGTCGGTTCATGGAGATCGATGAGGACAAGATCGACGATGCCGTTTTGGCGCTGTTATGGCTGACGCTGCATAACGAGCGTTGTGCCTGGAAGGGCTTCGACTGGGCAACGACGGATCGGCTTCACAAGAAGGGCTTGATCGGCGACCCAGTC
>NZ_VOSK01000235.1 GCF_009296175.1 Microvirga tunisiensis
CAGGCGCCCACCGTCGAAAGCAGCGGTGATCTTCTTGCGGCCAACGGCTGGAAACGGGAAGGTGGCAGGTGTATCGTCCGGCATGGCGAGTGTGGCACAGGGCAATTGGTGGCAGGGATTAGTCTCAACAACCAAATCCTACGCTGCTTCAAGTGCTTAAGCTACACTCGCCAGCCTTCATCAACCTTCCCATGCATAAGAACGGCTAAGGATCTAGTGCACGAGATAATGGCCGTCGTTTTTGCACCAGTCCTGATCGTCTTTCTGCTGGTTCAGGAACGAATGCGCCTTGCCCTGCTTTTGAGCGCCATCATTGTTGCCGTTACGGCTGCTACCAACTTCCTTGCTGTGAAGCCGGATGTTACGCCGGAAGAACTAAACCAGCTTCTGCAAAGCAAAGCCAGCTTTCCCATAAGGACAGATTTCGCCTACATCCTTTTTATGGACGGAGCGGAACATTTCAGAGCTCATATAGGACGCGTGTTATCGCCGGGATTCCTATGGGCCTTTCTTCCGTCTCTGATCCTTTTCTGTTCGATATCCTTCATTCTGATGAAGGCCAGCTTGACCGCCATCAGTTTGGCGCGCGTCCGGGACGACGGGATAGCGAAACCGCGCATCGGCTTTGTCCTGGCCCGGTACGCTATTCCAATCGCCTGCTCTTCTCCGTTGCTGCTCAATTTCGTGGCCTGGGACGCGCATCGATGGAATGCGCTGACGGTGACCGTTTCGCTGTGCTGTCTCTGCATAATACGGATCGCCAAACCTTCCGCGCCTCCCCCATGTCCAACCAAGGCAACGGTAGTGGTTGGGCTGATGTTTATGTTCATGAACCTTACGGCGAACTACGGGATGTTCGATAACTACGTCGCCGAGGGCGCGCCTTTCATCCAGCATATTGACTATGTTCGGGGAGCGATCGAGGGGACGCGCGCCTTCCCCCAAGTCCCGCCGAGGTAGTCCTGGACCAGCCGCAGACAGGCCGAAGCACGCTTTGAAACCCTACGCTCAGATCAACTGGATGTCCGTCGACGGGGTCTGCGCCGGTGTGCTGGAACTGGGAGGCTGTAGTCTGAAACCAGTTTTCCTGATCGGCACATTTGGGCTAACTTCCAAACTCGGAGGGACACCGTGCGGCAGGATTGCTCTATGTCGTTGAGCCGGTGGATGTCACACGGAGGAGGTTGGGCGTCGGCTCCGGAAAAGAAGGCCCCAGATCAGAAGCAAAATGGCTGCTCCCAAGAGGGCTGCTATCAGCCCAGTGCTATCTTCCGCCTGATACCATCCTGCCTCCTGTCCGAGATACGCAGCCGCAAAGGCACCTATGATGCCCAGGAGGCTGGTCAGCATGAAACCGAATGGGCCCCTTCTGCCGGGCGTGACGAGACTGGCTATCACGCCCGCGGCCAAGCCGAGTGCCGCGGTTCCGATGACGCTCATGGGAACTCCTGGCGATAGACATTGCTTGGAGGCAACCCTCGCCTGAGACTTGGGTTGCAGCGTTTGGAGCGGCGTTGTCACATCAAAGCGTTCTTACTGGCGTTTACGGCCCTTACACGAGAACCGGATCACGTGCTTTCAACGACTTTGGCCTATGGGATTATCCTCGAAAGACAGCCTCTTCTTGGTTGATGTGACAACACCAACGTGTGCTATCCACGGGCCGCGCATAGCACGATGCCGAGCCTCGCTCGCTTGCTATTGACCTGACAGCCTGAAGAGCCGCCTATGAAGGATGAGTGAACGAGATCATCAAATATCAGCTCCTAGCACTTCTCGGAAGTACACCGCATGTCAGCTCATGATGCGGAGCCTGTGTGAAAACACAGCCGGTCTGCTTCTTGGAGAAATTTTGTGTCTCGCAAGGCCGGTTGGACCGGGAAATATCCGGTACCGAGGTGTCAACTTGTATAAATAGTTCGCCATGGCGAGTGTGGTTTGAGTTTTCACGGAGGTTCGACCCGGAGGCGACCTTCCGCACTTTCCTTGCATCTCCTGTCGCACCTGTTGGAGCGCCGCTGACGACCGTCCGCTGCCGGTCGTCTCACATATGTGCACAGAGTTTGGCAGGAGACGCCCACCTGTGAAGTGGACCCGCGCGGTAACATTTAGGAGTCTCGGCCGCGTTGCCCTTTCACCAAGCGATTTGGGCTCGCCATCGACATTGCAGCGGCTGAGCCTTCCATCAATGTCAATGATCATGGGGCAGTCTCGGGCTTCGTCATCACAACCGGGCCGACGATACGGTCATGGCTGCCGAGGGATCTCAGGCCGCCGGGCCGAGCCGTCCCCAGCTATGATCCCCTGGGTGAGCAGCGGATTTAAGTTGGTCAGGCGGCTGTAGTCGATTCGGGTGCCGTCCTCGCTGAGGATGGCCGTTCCATCGGGTCGAAGCCGGCAACTTCGATCTTGGTGTTGGCGGATCCTTCGGTCTGCACGAGTTTGAAAAGAATGCGGGCATTGGCCGGCGATGCTGGAATCCCTTGGCTCATGCCCTCCGAAGCTCGGGCGGAATGGCGGATGTCGGTTCATGATCGTGGTCGACCGGCACGAGGCGGGTTGAAAGGAATCGATACCATTGAGGATCTCGCCTGGGTCAAGTCCGTGGTCGTCGAAGCCGTGCACCGGAACGGCACCAGCATCCTCAACGCCGACGATCCGATGTGCGTCAGCATGCGCCGGCGCGCCGGCGGCAGGCTCGGCTACTTCTCTCTTCGCGGGAGTTCCGACATGCCGGACTTCCTGCGCGAGCACATCGAGGATGGCGGGCTCGCGGTGGTGCGCGAGGCCGGGCGAGCCGATGGCGGCGACATCATCATCCACGATGACGGGGACGCCATTCACCTGATGCCGACCGCCGAGATCCCGGCGACCTTCGACGGGCTTGCGGACTTCAACGTGCAGAATGCCTTGGGTGCGGTTGCGATGGCGTATGCACAGGGTGTGCCCCCTGCCGTCATTCGTAGCGCTCTCTCGACCTACACCACATCCTTCCAGCACAGCCCTGGCCGCCTCAACGTCTTCGATGGGCACGGTTTCCGGGTCATCCTGGACTACGCTCACAACCCGGCCGGCCTTCGAGCGCTTGGGGATCTCATCCTGAAGATGCGCCCGCGGCATCGCCGCATCATTGGCATGATCAACATCCCGGGCGACCGCCGGGACGAGGACATCCGCGAGATGGGGGCGCTCGCCACGCGCTACTTCGACGACATCGTCTTCCGCGAGGACCCGGCCCGGCGGGGCCGCAGGCCCGGCGAGATCGTTGAACTCCTCGTGGAGGGCGCGCTTGCCGCCGGTTTTTCCGAGGATCGCATCCGCCGCGTCATGAACGAAGAAGACGCTGCGCCCGTGTGCCTCGCCATGGCGCAGCCGGGAGACCTGGTGGTGCTCACGCCGACCGAGGTCGAGGCGATGTGGCAGCAGGTGCTCGACTTCCGCGTGTCGCCCGACGCTCGCCACGAGGTTGAGATCGAAAGGCGACGCGGCGGAACGGACACCTGGCGGAGAACCGCGTGACCTGGGCGATTGTCGTCCATGGCGGCGCCAAGGAGATCGCTTCGGAGCAGGAGGACGCCAACCGGCACGGATGCCTTGCGGCTCTTGCCGCGGGACGGGTGATCCTGGAGCAGGGCGGGTCCGCCGTGGAGGCTGTCGAAGCCGCGATCCAGGCTCTGGAGAGCGACCCCACTTTCAACGCAGGGTACGGCTCGGACCTGAACGCCGACGGTGCAGTCGAGATGGATGCCGCACATCGTAGATCCCGGTCAGGGTCGAGATGACCGCATCAGGGATGGCGACAAGGCTGACGTGCAATGGGCGCGGCGTTCCCGACATACGAAGGGCTCCCTTGGCACAAATGGACCGTTCCTGGCCAGTCTCGCACTCTCGGACCTAAGGGCCAACCGGCATCCTGACCTGGACTTCGGCGCACAAGGCGCAGAACGACAAGGATGGAGTGACCGATGACGATCGACCAGCACAAGCTCGACGCCCTTGCCGGGCGCCTCCTCGGGGATCTTTCGGCCGGCTATGGCGGCGTCATGGTGAGCCTCGGCGACAAGCTCGGGCTCTACCGTGCGATGGCCGGCAGTGGCCCGTTGAGCTCCCACGAGATCGCGAGGCGGAGCGGTTGCAGCGAGCGCTATGTCCGGGAGTGGCTCAACTCCCAAGTAGCCGGTGGCTACATTGACTACCATCCGGCTTCAGCGACCTATGAACTCACGCCGGAGCAGGCTGCCGTCCTCGCCGACGACACGAGTCCGGTGTTCCTGCCGCACGCTTGGCAGGTCGTGGCCTCCATGTGGGCCGACGAGGCCAAGACGCTCAACGCCTTCAAGACAGGAGAGGGCGTGAGCTGGGGCGAGCACAGCGAGGGGCTCTATTGCGGCGTCGCCGCGTTCTACCGCAACTGCTACACGGCAAGCCTCGTCAGCGAGTGGCTACCGACCCTCACGGGTTTGACAGCCAAGCTCGAGAAGGGCGCCAAGGTCGCCGATGTCGGCTGCGGGCACGGCCACTCGACCGTGCTGATGGCCCAGGCATACCCGGAAAGCCGCTTCTGGGGCTTCGATGCCCATGAGGGATCGATCGAGATTGCCCGAGGAGTAGCCCGAGAAGCCGGCGTCGCCGAGCGCGTCAGCTTCGAGGTCGCAAGCGCCGACGAATATGCCAGGCACACCTATGATCTCATCTGCTTCTTTGACTGCCTGCACGACATGGGTCGGCCCGTCGACGCAATGCGATATGCCAGGACCGCAATGGCTGAGGACGGTACGATTATGCTGATCGAGCCGTATGCCGGCGATCGGGTGGAAGACAACATCAACCCGGTCGGCCGGCTTTACTATGCGGCGTCGACAACGATGTGCTGCGCCCATGCGATCTCGGAGCATGGAACGCACGTCCTCGGTGCTCAGGCAGGCCCGAGGCGGCTTGACGCCGTGTTGAAATCAGCTGGGTTCGGGACGGTGCGCCAGGCCGCGCAGACCCCGTTCAACCTGATCATCGAGGCCCGCCTGTGATCCGATCGCTGGAGGCTCCGGAAAGGTCTTCCTTGCAACTCTTTCTTACCTGTCAGGCAGGAGCGTCCCATGTTCCATTTTGATGATATCTGCGCCGGGCCCATTGACGGTCTCTCTCTGCCTCCCATGGCCTGGGACGTACTGCGGCGAGAGGAGATCCGGACCATTGATCAGCTCATGGCCAAGGCTGACCAGCTCGACGGCATCGAGCCCAGCATGACGCAAGTGATCAGGCAGGCGCTTGCCTGGGCCAGGCTGCCCGAAGAAGAGACGTCGGGCGAAGTGCTGCTGAGCCCGTGGTGCGCCTGAACCTGAGACGCTATCATGAAGCTGGCCGGATGCGCCAGGAGCATGAGATGTGGGGCCGCAATGTTGGCTGTGGTCTTGGCTCTCATTGAACTGCCATCGATCAGGCTAAAGCGCAGCTTCCCAGAGTGGGCCCCTCATGGGTTACTCCAAAGACCGTAATGCTCCCCGGATTGGGAACGTCTCTTCCGGCATGAACCAGCCCTGCGGCTTTTGCATCGTCGGTTCTCCGCAGCGAACTCTGGGAACGGTGGCTGTAGATCGTGGCACATCCAAAAGCTTGGCCTTCGAACTCGGGGGGCTGCCGCGTTAATGCCTCTGGACGAAGCGTGCTGAGCGAAGCACCATTGCTCCTCAACACCTGTATCCCTGAGGATGAGATGACCAGTCCAAGCGGTCAGAAGGTGCAGAGGCGCCTCGCAGCGATTCTCGCGGCTGACATAGCTGGCTTCTCCGCGCTTATGGGACAAGATGAGGAAGGCACCCTCGCCAGGATCAAGAGACTTCGTCGGGAGGTCATTGAGCCGACGGTGAGGGATCATCAGGGACGCGTGGTAAAAACAAGCGGCGACGGCTTCCTGGTTGAGTTCTCAAGTCCTGTGGAGGCGGTTCGTTGTGCTGTGGAAGTTCAGGCGGTTCTCGCTTCTGAAGCCGCTGATGGTGGTGCTCCGGCCCTTCAACTCCGCATCGGCATCAATCTCGGAGACATCATCATCGAAAGCGATGGTGATATCTACGGCGACGGAGTGAATGTGGCAGCACGCCTGGAGCAGCTGGCTGAGCCCGGGGGCCTTTGCGTCTCTGGCAAAGTCTACGACGAGGTCAGAGATAAACTGCCGTACTCCTTTGAGGATCAGGGTGAGCAACAGGTCAAGAACATAGCAAGAGCTGTGAGGATCTTCAGGCTCTCGGCCGTGACTAAGATGGCGTCGTTGCCTGGAGCGATCTCAAGCCAGCCCCTCACACTGCCAGACCAGCCATCCATCGCGGTATTGCCTTTCAACAACATGAGCGGCGATCCACAGCAGGAATTCTTCGCGGATGGGATGGCCGAGGACATCATTACGGCACTTTCGCGTCTGCGCTGGCTGCTCGTCATCTCGCGCAACTCTACCTTTGTTTACAAGGGCCAGGCGATCGACGTCCGCCAGGTCGCTCGCGATCTTGGAGTCCGATACATCCTTGAAGGCAGTGTAAGAGCGTCTGGCAGTCGCATTCGCATCACAGGGCAGCTCATCGATGCCGCGAACGGAAAGCATATTTGGGCAGAGCGCTACGACAGACTGATGGAAGATGTCTTCGCTGTCCAGGATGAGATCACCGAGAATGTTGTGGCTGCAATCGAACCTCATCTTTATGCCGAGGAGGGTTTCAGAGCCCGGAACAAGCCGCCCGAAAGTGTGGATACCTGGGGCTTGGTCGTGTCAGCCCTCACCTTGATCAACAAGGCTCAACGCAAATCGAACGAAGAGGCGCAGGCCCTTCTTCGACGCGCCATCGCTCGTGAGCCAAGTTATGCGAGAGCTTACGCCATTCTCAGTTGGGCGGTGTGGTGGGAAACCTTCTGCTACTGGCGCTCAAGGGAGGAAGGCTTTCGAGAGATGGCAGATCTTGCCAAGCGGGCTTTGGCCATTGATCCGAGCGAGCCTTGGGCCATGATGAGCTATGGCTTCAGCTTGAGCACGATGGGTCACCACGATCGCGCTTTGGAGCAGATGAAGGGGGCCCTCGAGATTAATCCGAGCTGGGCGCTTGGGCGCACCATGTATGGTGTAGCCCTTCTCAGGGCTGGCTCGTTTGCCGAGGCCGTCAACGAGACAGGGAAGGCCATACGGATGAGCCCGTTGGATACGTTTGCCGGGATCTACATGGCATTCCATGGCCTGACCCTGCTCGGAGACCGCCGCTTCTCGGAGGCTCTGTCCTTCTTGCGCCGTTCGGTCGTGACTTTCCCGGAATTCCCGGGGCACCACAACGCGCTGATCAGCTGCTGTGGGCATCTCGGCCTTGTGGAGGAGGCACAGGCCCATATCCAGCAACGCAACCAGATTGGCCCCCCAATCACGGTCAGTCGCCTCCGCGCCAATCTGGGGGCTTATGCTCACTGCGAGCTGTTTACCGAGGGTCTGAGAAAGGCTGGAGTACCAGAATGAGGGGAGCATCAGGATTTGTGGGCGGTCAGTAATCAATCGGCTCCGAGAGGCTGACGTCACAGTATCAACGCCATCGGCGTCGGAGTGCGGTGCAGCCACAACGACCTACCTGTCCCTCACTTCCTTATGCTCTCCTTTGGAATCCATGCTGCTTCTGTTGCGATGAGCAGGGCAGGGGCAGGTCAGGAGCGAAAAGCGGACCTTCACACGTTCAAGCTGAAGGGCAGTCCGTGACCCCATCCTGACCTTCACCAGATGACGGGACCCGGAAGCCCATGCGAGTGCCCCGCAGCGGTCCAGCGACGCGTCGCCGTATCAGATCCGGTTGCGAACGACGCTTGAGCCCGCAACTCCGGATCACCCCTGTTGGCTTGGAGCGATGGGCTCCGTTCCATCCACCCAGGATTGGGTAGCGACCTCGCGGGCGGTCCGTTCGTCTTGGAAACCCTGGTCCGTGGTCTTCTCGAACCCGCAGACGTGGCACTGCACAGAGGCAGTGAAGCACCCGTCTTTCGTGGCAAGGCTCAGGACTGATGCCGCGTCACATGAACACTTTGGGCACAATGTCTGGACCATAGGGTCCCTTCTCTCCATAGCGAGGGCCGTCAGCGGATCCAGAGTATCGCAGATGGTCCGGCAGTGTAGCTCAGGACGCCGCGACAAATTTGTGCAGTGCAGAATGGGACCGTTCGTGGGGCAAGCCGTCCGGTGGGGCTTTGCCAGACCACTCAGCAAGAGCCTGGTTTTCAAGCGCCAGGCTTGCCTCGAATGATATGACTTCTCAGAAAGACAAGTGAGTTGCCTATCCAACAGGCAAATGCGCGCATTATCGGCGGTTGGCGAACCAAGAAAGGGCATTCAAGTGGTTCCTGCCTAGTCCTTGTGCAGGTCTACTGGGTGTGGGCCAATGGCCAAGCAATAAGCCAAGCGAGCAAGACATGCACCGGAATGCATCGACGGGGCTTCACGCCCAAGAGGAGACGTGTGTCTATCGTATCCTGAGGCGGGTTAGCCAAGCAGCCGCTCTGCTGTGTCTCTGGGCCGCTCACCCTGTCCTCGCCGGGACGCCCGAACCCGCTCCTGTGGCGCAGCCAATCGTCAGCGAGGATCTACGCCCATCCGGAGAAGCCGGACCGACCTTGGCTTGGATGCAATTCTGCGATCAGCATCCACGGGAGTGCTCGATCGATTCCTCCGAACCGGACACCATCCCGCTGACCGACGGCACCTGGGCATTCCTTCAGGAGATCAACCAGCACGTCAACCGAACGATAGCGGCGGTGCCGGATCAGGATCACTGGGGTGTGGTGGATCGCTGGGATTATCCGGACGATGGGCTTGGAGACTGCGAGGACATGCAACTGCTCAAGCGCAAGCTCCTGGTTGAACGGGGACTGCCGCAACGGGCGATGCGCATGACTGTCGTCATCGATGAGGTGGGCGCCGGGCATGCCGTGTTGAGGGTGCGTACGGATCACGGCGATCTCATCCTGGACAACAAGAGGGATGCCGTTCTGCCCTGGCAGCAAACAGGGTACGTCTACGTCAAGGGTGAGGGAGCGGGTGGCAAGGCCTGGGTCTGGTTTGGCGATCGGATCGCAGCTACCGCGACCGCAGCCAAGTAACGGCCATTTTCGCAATTCGCAGATGGGGACTGTCAGCACGACGTCGGTCTTGCCCCAGGCTAAACGTTGCCTCGGCTGAAGAAGACGACGTTGTCTCTGGTCTCAACTACCTTCTGGAGTTGCGACAGCTCAATGAACGCGTGGGCACGGTACAGCCTCCATATCGGGCTGACCATCTCTTGGAAGGGGACTTCCGGGCTGGACGTCCACCAGGAATCCCACTCGTGGGCGGTGAAGTCGTCGCCGTAGGCGTGCGTCACACTCAGATCCGGATCGAAGCCATCGTCGACGCAGAGAGCCTTCGCCCTGGCCCTGATTTGGCTGTCCATGATGTCGGCTGTTTCCTGGGCTCGCGCGTACAACATGATCAATCCGCAATTGGCTTGGATGAGGGGAGAGATTGGCTGCGCTGCTCCATGCAGCGGGTCAGCTCTTGGATGATCCAGCGTCTGGCCTGGCGTTTTGAGGATCGTGTCATGGTGACCTCCTGCGATGCCGCCAGGATCGCTCGAAACAGCCCGTCCTTCCGTGACCGGGGCCACACAAGGCTTGTGCAAAACCCATCACAGTCATTCCCGCGGTGAGGCGGCTGAGAAGAAAGGGTTCCCTTTGGCCCTCCCCGACTTGGCTGTGAATTGGCGCCGAATCCTTGACCCCAGTTTGAGTGAATGCAACCCGCTGAACATTCCGGATAATCAACATAGCTGAGGGGTCACAATCGGCGAATAACAGGTACGGCGGCGGCCAGCACGACAGACGATGATGGTCGACTCTCGCCTCAGCGATCGGGCTCGGCACAGCTGCCGGGCAGCAGCGTCTTGAAGCGGAAGCGGATCTTGCGGTAGCACTCGCACGCTCCCCGTTCCAGACCGGCGCGGTCGATCACCCTGATCCCGCCACGGTACTGCTCGATC
>NZ_VOSK01000236.1 GCF_009296175.1 Microvirga tunisiensis
GGTGTTCAAGCTGGTGATGGCGGCCGCAAGAAGCTGGCGGAGGTTGATGGGCGAAAACCAGTTGCCCAAGGTGATCGCCGGTGTCAGGTTTAAGGACGGCACCGAGATCATTCCGATGCCGACAAACAGCGCCGCCTGATCGGCCCCATCACCTAAATTCCGTCATAGCTCCGCACCTTGTTCCGACCCTCCTAGTCATCATCGCCGTTGATGAACAGGATGGTCCTGTCGCGGGCCTCGTTGTCGGTGAATTGCTGCGGCGGCGACTTCATGAAATAGCTGGATGGACCCGTTAGCGCGCCGCCGATCTTGCGATCCATGGCGAGCTTCGCGCAGCGTACCGCATCGATCACGACGCCGGCGGAGTTGGGCGAATCCCACACTTCGAGCTTCACCTCCATGTTCAGCGGCACGCCGCCGAAGGTGGTGCCCTCCAGCCGGATATAGGCCCATTTCCGGTCCGTGAGCCACGGCACGTGATCGCTCGGGCCCACATGGATGTCGCCGGGAGGAAGAGGAATGTCGAGCTGGCTCGCCACGGCCTGCGTCTTTGAGATCTTCTTGGATTCGAGGCGCTCCCGCTCCAGCATGTTCTGGAAATCGGTATTGCCCCCGAAATTGAGCTGATAGGTGCGGTCGAGCCGCACCCCGCGCTCGCGGAACAGATTGGCGAGAACGCGGTGGACGATGGTGGCTCCGACTTGGCTCTTGATGTCGTCGCCGACAATGGGAAGCCCGCGCTCCTCGAAGCGCTTACGCCATTCCGGGTTCGAGGCAATGAAGACCGGGATGCAGTTCACAAAGGCGCAGCCAGCCTCCAGCGCCCGCTCCGCATACCATTCTGTGGCCTTCTGGGAGCCGACGGGCAGGTAGGAGACCAGGACATCGGTTTTCGACTGGCGCAGGATTTCGGTGACGTCGGCCTCGTCCTCCTCGGACTCCGCAATCTCCTCGCGCAGATACTTGCCGATGCCGTCGAGGGTTTTGCCACGATGCACGATGATTCCGCTTTGCGGGACGGCCGCAAAGCGCTGGGTGTTGTTGGGTTCGGCGAAAATGGCCTCCGAGACGTCACGCCCGACCTTCGAGGCGTTCACGTCGAAGGCAGCAGAGACCTCGACATCGCTGATATGATAGCCGCCGATCTCGACGTTCATCAGGCCTGGCACGGGCTCATCGCCCTTCGCATCTCGGTAATAAGAAAGGCCCTGCACAAAAGACGAGGCACAATTGCCGATGCCCACGATCCCGACGCGGACCTTTCTCGAAGTCATGGTGAATCTCCCCTTGTGCATCAGGCGGAATGCCTTGCCTCTTTGGGCGTGCCCATGAGGCAGGCAGCAGGCGGCCGCCCGGGTGGCATGGTCCAAAGCTTGGCCGTCAACTCAGAAGAAACGTACGTAGTTCCCTACAGCAATCCTCACCTTTGAGCCCTGTCTAGAACTCGACGATCATCTTACGTCATGCCCGCGATGGTTCCGATCTTTCTGGTGGAATCGGCGGCATAAGCTTGGCCTCTTTCCACGTGCTGACATGATGAAGTTCTTGCTCGATTGGCCGTGGCGCACCTTTATGTCTGATCTCAAACCACGGTCTTCATGCGATTCTCAGGCTGAGGGCTGCCACAGCCGCACGGCGCGAGATTCTTGAGAACGGTTGAGGAGTGATGAGTCCGAACGCACGACACGCCTCTCCGGTCTTTCATTGTCATCCTGGGCGCCTGTTTGCCAAGGGTGACGCCCGCCTTGCCTTTTAGGAGCGATGTGCCCGAGTGTAAGTATCCTCTCTTTGTCCTGCCCTCTTCCCGCGACTGCGAGCAGGCATGTTGGACGCTCAATCACACCTTCTGATCCTCTGAAAAGGCCCACCAGGGGTGGGATCCCTGTACTGCTCGGCAAGCATCTCGCAGACAAAAGCAACACAGCTCATGCGCGATAGCGGCCCGCAGGCCCTATAGGGGACCGCAGCAATCGAATACCAGCGAGCAGGTCTGACGGAGGCGTCACGCGGATGTCATGGAGCCGCGCCTAAACTTCAGGGATCAGCCACGGCTTTAGCGTCTCCATGATCAGGACGCCCACCATGAGCATTGGGATTCTACTTCTGATCGTTACCGTTCTGCTGTTCACGGCAGCTCTTCCGGCTTGGCCCTATAACCGAGGCTGGGACTCTCGGCCGAGCATCAGCTTCGGCCTGCTGATCCTGATGATTTTTATGCTGCTTGGAACCGGCCGTCTCTGAAGAGCTCCATTCCCTTAGATTATTCTTCCAGCCGTCAGAGCTGACGGGTAGGTTTGGAACAGCGCGCTCATTTCGGACAGGAGAGTAATGATGCCTCTCTTTATCCTGACAGTCCTGCTTGCATTGCTGCTGCCGGGGCAGCCCTGGGCCCAGAGTATCCCGGCTCCCCTCACCCGGATCGCCTTTGGCTCGTGTGCCGACGAGGAGAAGCCGCAGCCGATCTGGGACGCGGTGCTCGCCTACCGCCCGGAGCTCTTTTTGTTCACAGGCGACAACGTCTACGGCGACGTGCGCCAGGGCCGGAATGTGCCTGACGAGGATCTCATTAGGAGCTTGCAGGAGTCGTATACCCAAGCCTCCAAGCTGTCCGGCTACATGCGCGTTCGAACGACCCTCCCTTCTCTTGCGACTTGGGACGATCACGACTACGGAAAGAACGATGCGGGTGCCGACTTTCCTGGTCGGCGCGAGGCTCAAAGCCTCTTCCTTCAGTTCTGGGATGTGCCCTTGTCGGACCCACGCCACAACCGCGATGGCGTCTATCATGCCGAGACCTTTGGACCAGAGGGCCAACGCATCCAGGTGATCCTGCTCGACACCCGCTTCTTTCGCTCGCCTCTGAAGCTTACAGACGACCGCAACGCGCCAGGCCGGGAACGCTACGTCCCGGATGACGATCCCGCAAAGACCATACTCGGCGCCGAGCAGTGGCAATGGCTCGCCGAACGCCTGCGGGAGCCGGCGGAGCTGCGTCTCATCGTGTCATCCGTTCAAGTCGTGGCGGAGGGCCATGGCTGGGAGCGCTGGGGCAACTTCCCACGCGAGCGCCAGCGCCTCTACGATCTCGTGCGCGAGACCGGCGCAAACGGCGTGGTGTTCATCTCAGGCGACCGGCATATCGGCGGCCTCTACCGGGAGACGAACGGCACGCCCTACCCGCTCGTCGAGATCACCTCGAGCGGCCTCAACCAGGTGTTTGCCGGCAACCGCGAAGTGGGCCCGAATCGCCTCGGCGCCGTGTACGGCGCAGCGAACTTCGGCACGGCGGATGTGGATTGGTGGGAGGGTGTGATCGCGCTTTCGCTCCGCAACGAGGCCGGCGAAGTGGTGCGGCGAACGAGCGTCAAGCTCGCCGACCTCAGTGCTCCCGAGCCCACCCGCTAGGCGCCATGCGGCTCGGCCGAGTCTTGGCGTGGGGCGTCCTCGTGTTGGCAGTGATCTATGCTGGCCTTGTTAGCGCCCTATAACTTGCGCAGGACCGGCTGCTGTATCCCGCGGCCGGCCAGCCGGTGGCGAGCATCACGGCGGATATGGCAGGCTTCGAAGCGCTTGCTTCGGGTCCCGGCGGTTCCCTTTTTCGGCCAGCGTCCGCTCAAGGTCATCGGCCTCTGCGCCAAGGGTGGCCAGTCCTTTCTCGACCGCCTCCAGGAGCGGCTGCAATGCGGTCTCCGGATTCCTTTGAGCGATCACGCGCTTGAGGCTGCGGGCGAACTTCTCGCCGCGCTGAACGGCCTTGGCCGTTTCGGCGTGAAGGGTCCGGAAGGTGTCGCGATCTGATTTGGGCGCCATGGATCGCTCCGTGCGCGGGGGGATAATGGTCGGCGCTCAGGGCTGAGAAACAGGCCAGACATCCATGCCAACGTCAGGCATAAGTCCGTTGGGGTCAGCCTCGCCGTCACCAGCGCTATTGCGGTCAACCGACTGATCGGCTGATGGTTCAGGCTTCGTCCCTCACCTCGGGACGAGGCGTCGGCTCAAGAGTATCATGGATTGCGCCCGGGTTGGCCCGGATCCCCGTGAGCGGCCGCTCGAAAGTCTGGTGATTCTGGTGATTCAGCACTCGGATCGCTTTTCTCGCCGTAGGTCATGTGCGTCTGCCCAGATCGGCAAATCTCCAGTAAGATTGCACATGGGATCAGGCCCTGAACACTGCGGGCTGCTTCCTGTCGAAGCTGGTCTCGAATCCGTCCCGCTCAGAGAGGGCTGGTTGAGCTCCACAGAAGGCATCGGCCCGTGGCTTGGAACGTCCGTCCTGTCCCGCATCTCGACCGGCTGGAGATTGACGAGGATCTATCTCTCCAGCACCGCCTCTGGCGCTTCGAGCGCATCGGGTGGGCTGCTCTCGGCCTCTTCCTCGGAGCGGGCCTGTTCGGGCCCTTTGGCGGAGGCCCGCTCAGCCGGGCCGAGGCTATTACCCCGTCTGGTGCGCTCGCAGTCCACTATGAGCGCTTCCTCCACAACGACACCCCAACCACCCTCCGCCTCCGGCCCGGAACCGCCCAGGCGGACGGCTGGCGCTGGATCTCGCTCTCCCAAGATTATGTCGACCGCGTCGCGATTGAGCGCGTGATCCCGGCCCCCGGCCGCACGGTGGTGACCGGCCGCGGGCTGCGCCTTGGCTTCGCTCCTGGTACAGCCGAGGACGCAGGAGAGATCACCATCACCCTCACACCAATCCAGGCTGGCATAGTGCACGGCAAGCTCAGCGCCGGGTCCGGCCCAGGCGTGACTTTCACCCAGCTTGTCTATCCCTGAACCGATCCGGAGGTCGTGATGGAATCTGTCATTCGCGCCGCAGCCGTCTACGCACTTCTTCTGGTGCTCTTCCGCCTCGCCGGCCGGCGCACGCTCGCCGAGACCAGCACCTTCGACCTGATGCTGCTGCTGCTCATCATCAGCGAGGCGACGCAGAATGCCCTCGTCGGCCAGGATTACTCCCTCACGTCCGCGTTTCTCGTGATCGGCACGCTGATCCTGCTCGACGCGGTCCTCACCTTTCTGCTCAGCCGTTTCCGCAGCCTCGACAAGGCCGTCAACGGCCTGCCCCTCGTCGTGGTTGCCGACGGGGAACCCCTGTGGGAACGCATGAGGGCCTGCCGTATCGACATCGCCGATGTTCTCGAGGCGGCCCGCCGGCTGCGCGGGCTCGAGCGCCTGGAGCAGATCCAGTTCGCAGTGCTCGAGCGAAGCGGCGGAATTTCCATCATTCCACCCCGCGACGGTGCGAGTATCCCATGACATGCAAGGAGCGACGGGGACCACACTCCTCCGCTGCTCGTTCATGAGAGGCGCGTTTACTTACTCACTGCTTGTTGTTTGCCTTTCGAAACTCAACCCCGTGAGAAAGACGGCTTGAATGACGCATCCCAGTGAAGACACCCTCGGCTGGCTTCTGGCGCAAGCCGCTCGCCTGCATCGCTTTTACCTGAACGAGAAGCTGAACGAAATGGGCCTGTTTGCCGGGCAGGAGCAGGTCATCCAAGTGCTCGACAGCCTGGGGAGCATCCCCATGGGGGAGCTTGCCAATATCCTGCGTGTGCGCGCGCCAACCGCCTCCAAGGCCGTGACGCGTCTGACAGCGCTGGGCTTTGTCGAGCGGCAATCGGAGCGGCTTGCGGAGGGTGGGGATCGGCGCTCAGTCCGGGTCAGGCTGACTCGGAAAGGCAAGACCGCGGCCGCTCGCATCCACGCGCTCTGGGATGAGGTGGAGGCCGATATGGTAGCCGACTTTGACCCCAAGGATGGCAAACGGCTGCGCAAGCTTCTTCTGCGCGCGGCGACCAACCTGGCCACAGCCCTGGGGGGCACCGAGCAGAACTTCGATATTCCGCTCGATGCCTTGGACGATCATCGCATTTAGGGCTGGCTGAGTCTGTGATGGTCTTGCTTCTGCCATGAAGCCACAGAACTCTTGAGACCAAGGAGCCGCTTGAGGGTTCCTTCCGTCAGTTGTCCTGCGTACACCCGCTCCACCAATCCAGGACCCCTCTCATGCCCGTTGAGATCGAGCGCAAGTTCCTCGTGGTGAGTGACGGCTGGCGCGAGCATGCCGCGGGCCAGCGCTTCTGTCAGGGGTATCTCGCCCGCACGGATGGCGTGACCGTACGCGTGCGGCGGGCAGGATCACGAGCTTACCTCACGGTCAAAGGCGAGCCGAATGGGATCGTGCGCCCGGAGTTCGAGTATGAGGTGCCGGTCGAAGAAGCCGAGGCGATGTTCAAGCTGTGCCATCGTCCGCTGATTGAGAAAACCCGCTATGAGGTTCCCCACGCGGGCCTTGTCTGGCACGTCGATGAGTTCGCGGGCGACAATGCCGGACTGGTCCTGGCCGAGGTGGAGCTCAATCACCCCGAGCAGCCGGTCGAAATCCCTCCGTGGCTGGGCCAGGAGGTCAGTCACGATCCGCGCTTTCGCAACTCCCGTCTCGCGAGTGCGCCGCAGAGGCAAGCCATCCCAGAGCATCACGCGGCCTCACTTCAGGAGGCCGCGCCGGCCGCCACAAGCTCTCGCATAGCTGAGTCATGCTCCACGACAAACGCAGGCGCGGTTCAGGCTGCATTCTGCTCGTAATCCTCGTTCCAGGTCTCTATCTGCCGCAGGACGGCCGCGAGCGGCTCCGGCAGACGCTGGTCAGGTTCGTCCCGGAAGACCTCCGCCATGACCCGCGCGATCAAGAAAGCGGCAAGGTCTGGATAAGGACAGGGAGCACGTGAAGAGAGGCACTACCCGGGCTTCGGCCGCCGTCATCCAAGTGTCACCCGCTTGTCACCCCGACGACATGCACTCTGTCCAGAAGGAACCTGCTCAATACCAGGAGGACGAACATGGCAACCCGCCTGACCCTCGCGCTGCCGATGGTGGCTGCGCTCTCCTCGGCTGCTTTCGCACAGCAATACCCGGCAACACTCGCCGGCCATGCCGTGCTGCCCGCCCAGAGCTTTGTCGATGCGCCAGCCGATGCCCCATCCGACCTGAAAATCGCTGGCAAGTTCACCACCGGCAAGCGGGTCGATACGATCGGAACCATTGAGGGAACTTCGGGTGATCGCCCGACCGGTGTCAAGCTTCCTTTCCGCGGTCAGCCGCTGCAGGGCCATTCCGGCGTCAAGAGACAGCCCGATGGCACCTTCTGGGTGCTGACCGACAATGGCTTCGGAGCCAAAGCCAATTCCCCTGACGCGATGCTGTATCTGAACCATTACCGCATCGATTGGGAGAAAGGCACGGTTGAGCGGCTCGACACCGTGTTCCTCAGTGACCCGGACAAGAAGGTGCCGTTCCGGATCGCCAACGAGGGCACGGACAAGCGCTACCTGACTGGCTCTGACTTCGACACCGAGAGCTTCCAGCCGATCGGCGACAAGATCTGGATTGGCGACGAGTTCGGCCCCTACCTCATCCGCGCCGGCCGGACTGGCAAGGTCGAGGCGGTGTTCGAGACGACAGTCGATGGCAAGCCGGCCCGCTCTCCCGATCATTATGCGGTCACGACACCGGCGACGCCGAACGGCGCTGTGACCTTCAACATTCGCCGCTCCAAGGGCTACGAAGGCATGGCCGCGTCGCCGGACGGCCGCTTCCTGTATGCGCTCCTGGAGGGGCCGGTCTGGGATGCCGACAAGAAGGACTGGGAGAAGACAGCCGACGGCAAGGAGTTCCTGCGCATTCTGGAGTTCGACGTGCAGGCGGAGAAGTGGACCGGCCGCCACTGGCGATACGTGCTCGAGCAGAACGGTCTTGCCATCGGCGACTTCAACATGATCGACGCGACCACAGGACTGATCATCGAGCGCGACAATGGCGAGGGCACCGCCGACAAGGCCTGCCCTCAGGGCCAGAAGCAGCTCAACTGCTTCAGCGACATCGCGAAGTTCAAGCGGGTCTACAAGGTCGAGCTGTCGGACCAGCACGTCGGCGCCCCGGCCCGGAAGATCGGCTACATCGACCTGATGCAGATCGCCGATCCCAACCGCAAGGCCCGGACGCCTCTCAACGACAATGTGCTCACCTTCCCGTTCTTTACCATCGAGAACGTGGACATCGTGGACGACCGCCACATCGTTGTCGGCAACGACAACAACCTGCCCTTCTCGTCAAGCCGCGATCCCAACAAGCAGGACGACGATGAATTCTTGCTGCTGGAAGTCGGGGACTTCTTGAAGGCGCGCTGAACGGTGCATTTGGACTGGATCGGAGGGCCGCCGACCTTCGTCGGCAGCCCTTTTTTGTGGTCGAACCTACAGGGCGGTTTGTGTCGCAAACCCGGATAGGAGACGTGAAAAGGACAATCGCTTGGTAGCGCGTTCAGGCAGCGAGCAGCTCAACCTGCTCAGCGAGAGAGGGCTGCGGATTCCGGGCTACTTCGTCGGCCCTGAACAACCCACAACTTGCTGCGGCTGAAGGATTCTTCGTCTTCGCGAAGCATTGTAATGTGCCGGCATATGGGGACAGACCCTCTCAAAGCCGGTGTGTAGATCAGCACCGAAACGTTGACCCCTATCAGAACAGGTGCAACCGGCTGAACATGCGAAACAAACCGCTATGACAGCGGGGTCACAGTCGGCGCCGCTCGCGACCCTCGCGCTCTGAGAAAGACCTCAAGCCGCCGAGAGGCTTACGTTTGGCAACCGACAGGGTCTGGGTTCAAAGCCGAATGACAGCCGAACACCGCACCTCGAAATATCTGAATAACATCCTTGAGGCGGATCATGGCGTGCTCAAGCGCGTGATCCGTCCGACGCGCGGCTTCCAGACCAGGAAAACTGCCGCCGCGACGCTGCCGGGCTTTGAAATCATGCGCATGATCCGCCGCGGTCATTGCATCCAGTGGGAACGTCGAGCGACAGGCAAAATCCGTCTCGTCAATCAGCTCGTCGGTCTTGCGGCTTGAGCGGCCCGTTAAACTGGGTCCGTTTTGCCGTTTTCAGGTTAACGCAACCGTGTCTTGCTGACAGCATCAAACATGGCACAGACAAGTGGCAACAATAAACTGGTCGCAAGTGGCCGAAGAGGGCTGCAAGCTTTATCGTCCGTCAGCTGGAGGACACTGCTCAAAGCCATACGTTGAGGATCGCCACTATCATGGAGGTAGGCCGACCCCTCCTCAGCCAGGCAATCCTGCTCATAGGCGTGGAGAGGACTGTCCTATCAAAGGAGACGACGAAGGCGCTCGGCGTGAAGGTGGGCACGCTCAAGAGCCGGGTGAACCGCACCCGCAACCGTCTGGCCGAGCTGATGGGGCAGCTGAGGGTGAAACGCAGATCGAGCCAGACGGCATGCCGGATGATCTCGGGCGGCAACTGGCGTCGGGCAGAGATGTGTTGCATCCCCTACCCTACTGCGGATCAGTGCGAAGCGTCACCAGTTCTCATGACAAGACCCGTCCGAAGGCCCGATCAATCAATGGGCGGGCGGCACGGCGTGCCTATTGAACTCGTCCACGCCCAAACAGATCAGACAAAGCTTTCAGAAGATCGTTGTTGATCCTATAGCGAACGATGTGGGTCGCCTCGTCGCGGGTTGGGATAGCGATGCCCTCTGCGACCAGTACATGAAGATTGCGAATGACATTGCTTTTCAAATCTCTGGTTGCTTCAGCGAGCTCGTACTCAGTCTGAGGCAATGTTTGCTGCATCAGAACCATGACGAGCATAAATCTCCTCGCCTGAGAAATCATAGCAAGCTTCCGCCGGAGATCGGACAGGGGGTAGCATCCTGAATGATCTGCACCGCCAGACAGGATCTTCTCAAGAGCTAAGTCTAGGCGCTTTCTTGCAATAGGGCGCGATGGTTCCATGTCAAGCACTGTCACTTCATATCCAATTGCGCCGAAGCACCTTCGGCTAGTCTCTCGAAGGTCTCATCGAAGGAATAGCCGGCGCCACGCACGGTTCGGATCGGATCGGGCCGGCGCGGCAGGTTGATCGCCTTGCGCAGGCGGCCCACATGCACGTCCACGGTGCGCTCGTCGATATAGAC
>NZ_VOSK01000237.1 GCF_009296175.1 Microvirga tunisiensis
GGTCGGATACAACTTCTCACTCCTGCTGCGATGGCTGGCGGCACTTTTGTGCGCCCTTGTCCTGATGCTCGTCGGATATGCTCCATCGCCTCAGCGCGCATGACTCAAGCCGACATAACATTCTTCAGGGACGACTTCAGAGGCCGGAGTTGCCCGCGAACCCGCATCAGATGCCCCTCGACGGCTCGTCTGCGGTCCATCAGCCTGTTCATTGCCGCCAAGGCGGCCTGCTCGTCCTGAGCAGCCCGCGCGACCTCTTGCGCGTCCCGGCTGAAGCGCTGCCGCTCAATGGCCCGTGTGGCCTCCTGGTTGAGCCGTTTGCACGCCGCTGCGACACGATGGAGCTCGGCAATCAGCTCCGGCTCGCTCATCTAATCCAGGCTGGGCATTGGGCAGCGGAACCCACGAGCACCGGACACCCTGCCGCTCTCGCCGGCGGCGGGGCTTCCGATCATCTCCAAGGATGCGGATCAGGTGAGGCCCGAAGACCAGAAATCCCGCACCTGCTGCCCGTACCCGGGCCGGGAGAACGGTTCCTCGCCCGCCTGATAGCTAGGAGCTCCCATCAGCCGCTCCTTGTCGGCATCAACCACATAGCCCTTCTTGCCGGTGTCATAGGTCAGGGCATTCCACGGCAGCGGATGATACTTCTGGCCGATGCCGAGAAAGCCGCCGAAGCTCATGATCGCATAAGCCACCTCGCCCGAACGCTTGCCGACCATGAAGTTGTAGACCTCCCCGAGCTTTTCGCCCTGCCGGTTGTACACGGCCGTGCCTTCAACCTTGTTGGAGGCAATCAGGTCTGTGGTTTCATCCTTGTCCACCGAGCGCTGGGTGCGTGACCGGCCCTGCCGGCCGAAGAAGTGGCTGCTGCCAGCTCGTTCTGATGGCCTTCGGGTTGGAGCGCTGCTCCAGGTCGTACGGCGCACTGTCGTTGCGGTCATGTATCCGACTGCGCCGCCCAGAAGAATACTGAGCAGCACAATGCTGTCCTCGAAGAACAGGTCAGCTCGCCGGCGCTGGCGGAGTTCGTCGTGGGCATTCCGTCGTTCGCCAGCGCGGGTCCCCAGATCACGGCTTGGGTAAGTTGGCCGGCGTGACGCTTCAGCATCATAGGATCCTGGGTCAGCGCCAAACCGCTCTTGGGAGCTGTCGGTGCCATAGGTGTCGACCATGGACGTTTCCTCCTGAATGTGGATCAGCCCTTGCCCAGCCCTGGCGATTAACCCGGCGCGAAGGCAATGGTTCAGGTGATCCGGCCCATCAGGGTCTCAAGCGATCGATTGATCCCGAACCCAGGTTAGCTTCGTCGAAGCAGGACAGTTCGCGCGTCGGATCAGAGATGATGCAACCGAGCCAGAGCCGCTCAAGGCTTAGAGATCATCCCGCCACTGCTCCGCCGTCAAACCTGCTTTGTCGAACGGAACGCCTGGAACCTCCGTCTGTGTCGCTGATTAACCTCGATCAATAAGAACCAAGAATGGGTCGCCTGCGCGGCCGAACTTCAGGGCTTAGCGCCCTCGAACATCAGTAGCGAGTAGACATCAGACGAGCAGACCGAGCGCAGGCACACGCAATGCCTCATCGGTTCAAACGTCCTATGTCACGCGGTACGCGTTCAACGACATATCAGCGTCACAGGCCATGGTTCATGCGGAAGCGTGAACCCTCCTTTCGACAGCAGGTGAGGGACAATGACAGCGACCAGACGATACAGCGAAGCCCCGCCGGACAAGGCGAACGAGCTCTTCGACAAGCTGCTTGCCACGTCCGACAATGCAGTCAAAACCCGCAAGCGGCTCCTGGCCGACCTGAAGGAAGAGCTGGAGCTTCTCGCCACCCTTCAGGAGGAACATCTGTTTCCTGTGCTGACCCGGCACGGGATGCAGGATCTCGTGCGGGAGGCGACGAACGATAACCAGCAAACGGCTGCGCTGTTAGGCGAGTTGGAGCGCATGCCGAAAAACGATGCCGAGTTCCTCGGCAAGGTGACGGAGCTCAGACGCGCCTTCCAGCAGCACATTCGCGATGACCGCAAGGAACTGCTTCCGGCCGTGCTCAAAGTGCTGAGCGACGAGGAAGCCAATGCCATTGCTGAAACAGTGGAGGATGAGATGGCCAACATTGACGAGACTAAACGCTCTGAGGCCCGACGCAGCCGTGAACAAGTCGAGGCCGTGCAACGGGTGACGGAGGACGTCGCTGATACCCTGCGGGCCGGGGTCGAAAGCGCCCAGACCATGGCTCAGGCCATGCAGGAGGCGGTATCGAACAGCTTTAGCGCCTTCTCGGAGCTGGCCCGCCGCTCCACGGGACAGAACCTGGACCAGCCTGATGGCACCACACGCGGCCTGACCGAGGAGGCGGCGCACAATCTGCGGGCGGTGGCGCAGTCTAGCACCGTCCTGAGCCGGGGGTTGCAAGAGGTGTCGCGCGAGGTGGTCAGCCGCAGCCAGCAGCGCCTGCAACGCAACCTCGACGGCGTACAAGCGCTGGCCCGCTGCCGCTCGATCACCGATCTGGTTGAGGTGCAGAGCTCGCTCTTGCGCGACAACCTCGAGCAGACGCTCGAGAGCAGCCGGCGCCTGGCCGAGCTCACGCTTCAAATGACGGATGAGGCCACCAAAACCGTGACCGTTCAGGCCGACAAAACCGCCCAGCGGTTCAACCGCGCCGCCTGAGCATCGGGAGGCCTCTGACAACCAAGCTCCCGGCTTAAGAGCCGGGAGCGCGGCCATCCCAACCATGCCGGAGCTCAACCGCCTTGCGGGAAGATCGCCATGGGTTGGCTCGACGGCCCTTCGGGCCGGGTTCAGCCCCCGAGCGATCGCCGAACAGGTGTCAAGCGGCAACTCACGGTCGTCCTGCGTGAAACCTGCGGCGCTGGGCTCCGTTGACCCCCGGGGCATGGAAGCGCAGAGCGGGCCATCCCATGGCAAAGGCAGGTACAAACATGGGGCACGTCGCTCTCCGGCGCCCGAAGCAGGCAAGCGCCCCCAGTGCCGCTGATCGGGTCCATCGGAAAACGGAGAACGGGTCGAGCGATCAAGCCCCGGACCGCTCGCAACTGGAGCAGATCATCGCCGGTCTGACCGAGGGTGTCATCCTGGTCGAGCCGGACCAGACCATCACCTACGCCAACGAGGCCGCCCTCGAGATGCACGGGGTCACGAGTCTCGACGAACTCGGCCGCACCGTTGACGAATACCGCAAGAACTTCGTTGTGCGCCATCACAGCAGCGATCTCCTCGACCATGGCCGCTACCCTATCGACCGCGTTGTGGCGGGCGAGGCGTTCGACGATGTCGTGGTCGTGGTGGCCCACAAGACCAACCAGGACCGGGATCGCACCCACCGCATTCGCAGCCTCGTCATCACCGATCATGCCGGCAATCCCGATTGTCTCGTGCTCATCGTTCACGATGTCAGTGGGCAGATTGAGGCCGAGCATCGCTTCGAGCGGGCCTTCGCGGCCAATCCGGCGCCGGCTCTAATCTGCCGCCTTGCCGACCTGCGCCTGGTCAAGGTGAACGACGGCTTCCTGGAGCTCACCGGCTACATGCGCGAGGACGTGCTCGGCCGAACTGTCTACGAGATCGACGTGCTGGAACGCGCCGAACGCCGCAATCTCGCACTCGAGCGGCTACGGGCAGGCGAGACCATCCCGCAGATGGAGGCCTGTCTCACCGTGCCGAGCGATCCCGGCGGGCGCCAGGTGGTGGTGGCCGGCCAGCCGATTGAAGTCGGCGAGGAGCCGTGCATGCTGTTCACCTTCGCCGACCTGGAGCCGCGGCGGAAGGCGGAGACGGCGTTGCGCCAGTCCGAGCAGCGCTTCGCCAAGGCCTTTTGCCTGGCTCCTGTGCCCACCACGATCAGCACTGCCGACGATCATCGACTCATTGAGATCAACGAGGCCTTCTCCAGAGTGTTGGGCTATCGGGCCCAGGACGTGGTAGGCTACCCCGCAGACGATATTGGCCTCTGGGTCGACGACGAGGAACGCCGCCGCTTCGAGGCCGAGCTGACGAAGACCGGATCTGTCAGGGACTTTGAAGCCCACCTGCGGGTGAGAGACGGCGGGTGCATCGACTGCCTAATATCAGCCGAGACCATCATGCTGAGCGAGCGTGCATGCATCCTGTGCTCGTTCCAGGACATCACCGCCCGCCGGCGTTCGGAGGAAGAATTGGTGAACGCCATCGAGGCGGTGATGGCGGACGCGTCCTGGTTCAGCCGAGGCGTGGTCGAGAAGCTCGCGGCCTTGCGCCATCCGCCCCGGCCGGGACAGTCACCGGCCCAAGCCGCCGCCGGTGTGGCCGATCTGACGCCGCGCGAGCGCGAGGTGCTCACCCTCGTCTGCCAGGGCAAGAGTGACCCTGAGATCGCGACGGAGCTCAAGCTCGCCCGCAACACGGTACGCAACCACGTCGCGTCCTTGTACCAGAAGCTCGGAGTCAACCGACGCAGCGCGCTGATCGTCTGGGCCCGAGAGCGGGGCATCGGGGCTGAGGGTGTGACCGCCAAGCTCCCAAAGGCACCAAAAAGAGGTGCAGGAAAATCGGGTCGGCTGGTGCGGAATAACCAGGAAAAATAATAATGAACCTTAATGAAATGAAGAGGTTAGCAGCCATGACGGACCAGCCGCCAGTGTCAGCGCCGGTTGGCTGATCGCCTTTGCCCCGTACCCGGCATCGTGCCCCTTTTCTTGCCCAGCGCACGAGAACAGGTAGTCCAACATGGAGACGAGAGATGAAGCTTCATATGATGGTACTCCTTGCATCGACAGCGTTCATGCCAGCCGTTGCTCTGGCGCAGGCCCCTCAGCCTGCTCCGCGACCGGCTCCAGCTCAGGCCGGCGCCCAGGTCCCTGCCGCCGCTGACTTCGTGAACAGGGCCGCGGTTAGCAACATGTTCGAGATCCAGTCGAGCCAGCTTGCGCAGCAGAAGGCGCAGAACGACCGGGTTCGCCAGTTCGCGCAAAGCATGGTCCAGGACCATACGGCCGCCGGCGACAAGCTGAAGTCAGCCGTGCAAGGCATTCAGGGAGCAACAGTCCCGACCAGCCTGGATCAGCCGCACCAGCAGATGGTGCAGACCCTCCAGAGCGCGTCGGGCTCAGGCTTCGACCGGGACTACATTCAGATGCAGGTGACCGCCCACCGGGATGCCGTGAGCCTGTTCGATCAGTACGCACAGAACGGGGACAATCAACAGCTCAAGCAATTTGCCCAGCAGACGCTTCCAACTTTGCGTGAGCATCTCCAGTCGGTGGAGCAGATCCAGACCTCGCTGCCGCCAGCCCGGGTTGGCGCAACACAGGGTGGAGGCCAGCAGCCGCAGCAGACGGCACAGAACCAGGCTGGACAGGACCCATCTCGCATCGTCGTCCAGCAACCCGCGCCCACGGTCCGGGTCGATCAGGCCTCGCCGCAGGTGACGGTCCAGCAGCCACAGCCGAATGTGACGGTGCGCCAACCCCAGCCCGAAATCCTGGTGCGCCAGCCGCAGCCGACGGTGACGGTGGACATCCCCCAGCCTGAGATCATCGTGCGCATGCCGCAGCCCGACGTGAACGTCGCGATGGCGCAGCCGGAGGTCCAGGTGAACCAGCCCCAGCCGCAGGTCCAGGTCGTACAGCCGCAGCAGCAGCCTGAGGTGCAGGTGCAGCCGGCTCAGCCGCAGGTCCAGGTGCAGCAGGTGCAAGGACAGCCGCAGGTTCAGGTCCAGGCGGCCGACAACCAGCCGAACGTGCGCTACGAGCGAGCCGAGCCGCGGGTCGTTGTCAACCAACCTCAGGGCCAGCCGAACGTGCGCATGGAGCAGCAGGGCGAGGGCCAGCAGGCGAATTCGCAGCAGCAGACAGCAGCCCGGCCCGCCGACACCACCACAGCCCCTCAGACGACGGGCGCCTTGCCGGGGGCGCAGGCGCTCACGGTGTCGCGCGTCAATGACATGAACCTGTACAACACGCAGGGCAACGAGTTGGGTGATGTCGAGCGAGTGGTCCAAGGGCCCGACGGTAAGCAGTACGTGGTCATTGGTGCTGGCGGATTCTTAGGCATGGGCGAGAAGCACGTGGCGATCCCCGTGGAGCGCGTGGCGCTGCGTGGTGACCGGCTCATCATCCAGGGCCTCACGGAGGACCAGATCCGCGCCTTGCCGAGCTTTGACCGCAATGACCGCAGCTTCCGCCAACTTGAAGGCAACCAGCCGATCCAGGTCAGTGTTGTTCGGTGAACACCGAACACACAGAAGGGCGGCCGGCCGCCCGAGCCTACGAGGACAACCCTTGGCAGAAACTTCAGGAGAGTGATCACATGACCAAGACCGTTACGTGCCTTTACCGAGATCGGTCGACCGCCGACGCGGTCGTCAGCCGCCTCGAGCAGGCTGGCATCTCGCGCGGCGTCATCGATGTTTATTCCGATGCCTCCGCCGACCTGATCGACGATCTGGAAGACGCGGGTGTGCCACGCTCGGATGCCCATGCCTATGCGGAAGGCGTGCGTCGCGGCAACTCGCTCGTGGCGGTGGAATGCGACGACGGCGAGGCCGATCGGGTGGTGAGCATCCTCGACAGTGAGGGCGTCCTCGATCTCGACGAGCGGCAGGCGGCCTGGCGTTCGGAAGGATGGCAAGGGTATGACGCCTCGGTCGCCGGCAGCACCGGCGGCCTGACGGGGGACTCGGACATGACCCACGCCAGGACCCGGACGGCCGACACCGCCGAGCGCGATGAGGTGATCCCGATCGCGGAGGAAGAACTGCACGTGGGCAAGCGCGAGGTCGATCATGGCCGCGTCCGCATCCAGTCCCGTGTGGTCGAGCGTCCCGTGCAGGAGCAGGTCACGCTGCGCGAAGAACGCGTTGACGTGGAGCGGCGGCCGGTCTCGGGCGAGTACCGGGAAGGCGCCCTGAGTGGCGACCCGTTCCAGGAGCGCACCATCGAGGTCGAGGAGCGCGGCGAGGAGGCGGTGGTCTCCAAGGAGGCGCGGGTGACCGAAGAGGTGGTGGTGCGCAAGGAAGCCGAGACGCGCACCGAGACGATCTCCGACACCGTGCGCAAGACTGAGGTCGACGTCGAGGACGAGCGGAATGTCCGCGGCACCGGCACCACGGGCTCGACCGACCGCACCCGCTGAGGATATCGGGAAGCCCGGCCTTCAAGCCGGGCTTCCTCGACCGATCGCATCACCTGACCCGAATCCGCCGTCAGGATGGCAAAGGGACGACCATCATGCTCAAGACGCTCCAGATCTCGACGGCCGCGACCTTTGTTGCGTTGAACGAAGCCCTCGCGCAGACGACTCCCGCCGCCCCGGCGGCACCCGGGGCAACCGATGGGGGCACAAGCTGGCTGTGGCTCATCGTTATCCTGGCCATCATCGCCGCTGCGGCCTGGTATTTTCTGCGGAGGCGGTCGCGGACAACGACAACCAGCACGACTGGCACCTCCACTACCTCTGGGACAGCGGGCAACCGACCCAACGTGTACGATAAAGACCGGCGCCCGTAAGGGACAGCCCCCGCTCGTGACCCGGCGCCGGATGGGCAGTTCCTCCTCAATCACCATAGGTTGGCAGCGGCCGACCCTCAGGCCCTTGAAGGGCCAAGCTCTGGCCTCATTGGACAAGTAGCCCGGACTGATGGCGAAAGAGAACACCCAGCCGCTCGACGAGGCGGTGGAGCAGACCATCGAGCAAGCCGATCAGGCCATCGCGCAGACCCGCGCCGAGATCGCCCGCTCGCAGGCGCTGAGCCAAGTTGAAGCGGGCCTGGCGCGGTCCATCGAATGCATCGCCGAAGACCACGACGGCCCCACCCACGACCAATGATGCCGCTGCAAGACACACCACCCCAGAGTCTGGATGCCGATCATCGCGCCAACCGGCTCCTGGCGGCTCTGAAGCCGGAGGACTTTGCAGGTCTGGAGCCGCACCTCGAGCCTGTCGAGTTGACACGGGGGCAGGTGCTCTATGACACAGGCGAGGCCGTGTCCCACGCCTACTTCCCGCACGACACGGTCGTGTCGCTCGTGAATGTCCTGGAGGATGGCGGCAGCGTCGAGGTCGCGGTGTTCGGGCGTGAGGGCGTGCTGGGCCTGCTGAGCGCGCTGGTGACGCACGAGGCCTTCGGGCGCTACGTCGTGCAGATGCCCGGCACCGCCTCGCGCATTCCAGTCGAGCGCCTGAACGAGGTGCGGCATGCCTGCCCGGCCCTGCAGCGGTTGATCATGCACTATGGTGAGGTTCTGCTGGCCCAGACCTTTCAGCGGGTCACCTGCAATGCCGTTCACAACGTTGAGGCGCGCTGCTGCCGCTGGATCCTGCGCATCCATGATCGGGTGGGGCGGGACACCCTGCCGCTCACACACGAGTTTCTGGCCGAGATGCTGGGGGTGCAACGCTCGACCGTGAGCGTGGTGACCCGATCCCTTCAGACGGCGGGGCTGATCCGGCAGAGCCGCGGCGGCATCACGGTCACCGACCGGGAGGGCCTCGAGGGAGCGGCGTGCGAATGCTACAGCCGGATCCGGCGGCTTTACGAACGCCTGCTTCCCGGCACCTATACCTAGGCAGCCACATGCCGGCTGGGCAACGCACGATCGGTCATACATAAGGGCAAAGGAGGTCCTTAAGTCCGGCCGTGCAAGGTTTGCTTACTGCCTGAATACGGATCTCCGGTTAAGGTCGGCCCCATCCAGGAACTGACCTTTCCGCTATGCGGGCAAGGCGGTCGATGCAGATCCAAAAAGGCAGGAGCGAGTGCTTGCAGGCGGCCCAGCCTCATGGGTTCCAGTCAGTACACCATCAAGGCTTGCGGAAGGGCACCACGTTGACCGGTTCGCAGGCTGGCGTGACGAGGGACGCGATCGCCTGTTCCAACTCATCACGACGGAAGGGCTTGGCCAATCGCGGAATGCTTAGCCCGCTCCGCTCAGGCAGCTCGGCATGGCCGCTGGCCAACAAGATCGGCAGCGTGGGCCACTCCGCGCGGATCCGCTCCGCCAGCTCCAGCCCGGTCATGCCCGGCATGGCATGGTCGGTCACCACGAGATCAATGGCCGTGCCTTCCCGTAGGACCCTCAAGGCCGCCTCGGCCGACGAGGCCTCCACTACCGCGTGACCCAGATCTTCCAGCGTGGCAGCCGTCGCGGTCATCACCAGCGGATCGTCTTCGACCAGAAGCACCGTGCAGGTGCGATGCTCCGGACGGGCCTGCTCGTCGCTGACAGCGGCTTCCACCACCGCCTCACCCTGCGGCAGCCAGATCTCGGCCGTTGTGCCCTTCCCCACCTGGCTTTTCAGCGTCAGGGTGCCGCCGGACTGGACAGCCAGTCCATGAATCATCGACAGGCCCAGCCCCGTGCCTTTGCCGACTCCCTTGGTCGTGAAGAACGGCTCAATGGCGCGGGCCAGAGTAGCCGCATCCATGCCCATGCCGGCATCGCGGCCGCGCTGGGCCTGAAAGAACTCGCGCTCATCAATGGTGACGTTGGGATCCCACGGCTGGCTGCCCGCCCGGACATGTCCGGTGGCATCCGTGATCCAGATTGAGACCGCCTGCTCCAGGGGTGCCTTGAGCCTTTGGAGGAAGACGCTGGTCTCTGGTGCCGCGATCTCCTCCCAGGACATGGCGTGGGTGCGGTCCTCGACCCGTCCGATCGCGAGTTCCACCGTATCGAACACCTTACGGGCGTGCTCATGCAGGATTGCTGTCGTGCGGGTGATGGTTTCCTCGTTGTCGCGCAGAACCTCCAACCGGTTCCAGGCCGCAGCGGCCGCGAACACGACAGCCGGCACGAGCAGCGCGGCGACCAGCAGCAGCCGGTGCAGACGGACAGAGGTGTAGCGCGACGCGCGAATGTGTGAGTAAGGCGACGGCCAGATTTACGAGATGTCGCCTCCGGTTGAAGTCGACCTACCGTGTCACGGGACGACACGGAGGAGCGCATGAGCCGGCTCGATCAGGAG
>NZ_VOSK01000238.1 GCF_009296175.1 Microvirga tunisiensis
TCCTGATCGAGCCGGCTCATGCGCTCCTCCGTGTCGTCCCGTGACACGGTAGGTCGACTTCAACCGGAGGCGACATCTCGTAAATCTGGCCGTCGCCTTACTCACACATTCGCGCGTCGCGCTACAGGCCTCACGGCCCGCGAAGCGAAGGTCGGCGCATTCCGTTCTGCAGCCTGAGAAGGTGACGCGGCTCGGAAACGGGACGCCTATGAAAGCAGCCTTTCGGGTCGGGCCCAGCGATGCGCGGAACATCCGCCGCTTCTGCGGAAGGGAGTCGAGACCGCTCCCGCGAGAAGGCCGTCTGCCGGGATGAGAGCCGTGTGTCGGCCGGGAGAATGGGCGAATTCAAGTTTAGGCCTGACACTCTGCTCGTCCTCCTGCGCACGTCCGGGAAGGTCATGATTCTTGCCTCGTCATCGCCGACCTGGACGCGACCCACACCTCGTCATTCCCGGCCTCATGCCGGGATCCCCGCCCCTCGCTCCGACCTCATTGGGCGGAGCGAGAGGCCGTGTACCGAAGGAGGTTCCGGTGCTCTCTGGATACTCCTTCGTCCATCGAGACGGCGGCTGTGCGACTTCACAAAATAAGGGTTGTGGATCTTGGAAAGTGTTGAGAGTCGGTGATCTCGATGGATGGCCGGCGCCTGGTTCCGCTTGCGATTTCATTGGGCCCTCGCGCTCCCCAACGTCATCACCGGGCTTGTCCCGGTGATCTCGATCCCTGAAGCACTGCGCCTCACCGCATCGGGATGGCCGGGACAAGCCCGGCCATGACGGCAGAGGGTGTCACGGGCCGTGATCCCGATCGTCTCGCTCACCCTCATCCTGAGGAGCCGCGGCAAGCGGCGTCTCGAAGGAGGAGTTCAGTGGTCTCTGGACACTCCTTCGAGACGCAGCCTCATGGCTACTCCTCAGGATGAGGGCCATGGGTCTGGAAGCGGGATGGCCGGCACAAGGCCGGCCTGACGGGAGAGGGTGTCATTCCCGCCAGACGCGCAGCGGAGGGGACAGGGATCCCTAGGCCCAGCGCGGCTGCTGGTGGATCCCCTCCCGGGCCTGCGGACCATGGGGAATGACAGCGGGGCGCCGCCTCGACCCGGAGCGATGAACCAGGTTCCCGGGATGCGGTCGTGCTCGTGAAATGCCTCTCGCTCCCTTCCGCTCCGCCGCGGCCGAATCATGCCTGCCATGCGCGCTTGCCTCCGCCGGATCGCCCTTGCGGATCGGAAAAGCGCCCATTCCGCTCCATCCTGTGTTCCCGCACACAGCCCAGCTTCGATCTCCTCTGTATTGCAACATTGTCGCAGCAGCAGGACTTTCGTATGTCATGGCAAAGACTTATCCGAAATCGGGCTCTCCACCATGCCGCAAGGATAGCTTCCCTTAGGGCCATACCTCTCTGAACGGAGAGTTGTGAGCCCCGGCGCTCGCCCATATAGCCTTGAAACCAAGTTGCATCGATGTTGTCGCGGCCTCGAATGCTTCGGGCGCCGCACTCATGACGGCAACAGCCGGCGCAATACAAAGTGAAGCTTTCACCGCCCAAGCCAATACCGGCGACCACGGCCGCCGAACCTTTTTCCGCGCCTGAATTCCAGAGCATCGCTCGACGGCTCGGCCGCGCCCGACAGACTCATTTCCGCTTCCAGGAGAGAATAAGATGCCACTTGATAATCTTGCTAATCCCGTGATCTGGAAAATCCAAAGCGACGTCAGCACTGCCAGTGGCGGCGTCGATCTGGACGCCATCACCATGCTCCCGAACGGTGGGTATATCGTCACGTGGCGCGATAGCGCGCGGATCGCTTTCCAGCTTTATGATGGGAAGGGCGACAAAGTCGGCGTCAACCAATTCGTCCCGTCGATCGGTAAGGGTCAACAATTCGCGGATGTGCAGCCCATCGGCCTTGACGGGGAGTTTGCCATCACCTGGACCGAGAACGCCGGAACCAATGATTCCGGTCGCGAGGTGAAAAGCCAGAAATATGCCTTCAATGGAGCTACCATCGGCTCGGTGGTCACGCTCAGCACGGCGACCGGCAGCACGTCGACAGGGTTCACCGACGGGGCGCAGATGAGCGCCAACGATCAGGGCTGGATGACCACCTATGTCGAGAAGATCGGCACCGAGAATCACTTGAGGGTAGTCCAGTATGACGGGAACAGTGCTGTTATAAGCTCTCCTCTCACCGTCTCTATTCCCTCTGGTCAAACTGCTGAAACCCCAGCCCTTCCCGATATCGCTTGGATCGGCGGCGCAAACCACATCGTCAGTTACATCAACCAGGGATCGGTCAAACTCAGAGTCGCCACCAGCACAACTGCCTCGAGCGCTTTTACTCTTGTAGGAACGGCAATCGAAGCGGACGTCATTTCCCTGAAGGCACCCAACGGCGCGCCCACAGGCGAGTTCGTCGTTGTCACAAACACCGGCAATGGCCCGACCGGTCAGATTACAGTACAGAAATTCCACCTCTCACCGACTACAGGAGCCGTCCTCGCCGATTGGAATGCGGTCACGATTTCAACCGGGCAAAAGCCGAGCACGGGCGACAGCAAGGCGAGCGTCACCGCACTCCGGGATGGCGGGGTCGCGGTCGCTTACCTTCAATTGACGCCTAACGTCGACACTGCGGATGTCTGGGTTAGGGTTGTCGACAAGGACGGGACTCCGGGCACAGCCATCAAGGTGCACACCAATGGCGGCGAGCAGCGGACACCCTCGATCTCCGAGATGGCCGATGGCCGCTTGGCGGTGTCGTTCCACAATCCGTCCCTGACCGACGGGCGCAGCAGCGTCATCACGACCGCGATCGTCGATGCGCGCGCGAACGCTGTGACCCTGACCGGGACCTCGCACAACGATATCTACGCACCGTCGGTTCACGAGCTCGACGACTTCGATGGTGGCATCGGCACCGACACCCTGACTTTCCAGGGCGCCAGGAGCAGCGGCGTCGCAGTCAATCTTGCCGCTGAGAGAGGGACGTTGGGCGATGCAAACAAGGACACTTACAAGAACTTCGAGAACATCATCGGCTCGCGCTTCAACGACACCCTGACCGGAAGTGCCGTGGCCAACAGGCTCGAAGGCGGTGCGGGCGACGATACCCTCACCGACGTCGCGGGAACCGGGACGGACACCCTGATCGGCGGCGCCGGCAACGACACCTATTCCGTGTCCGCCACCAGCACCGTGATCGACGAGTCCGGCGGCGGATACGACCAGGTCTATTCCACCGTCACCTATACCCTCTCGCCCGGAATCGAGAACCTGTTCGCGTCCGGCGAGAACCCGATCGACCTGACCGGTAATGAAAGCAACAACATCATCGTCGGCAACGGGGCCGGGAACCGGCTGACCGGCAATGGCGGTCACGACACCCTGAACGGCGCCGGCGGAGGAGATGTCCTGATTGGCGGTGCCGGCAACGACGCTCTCAACGGCGGCGACGGTGACGACATCCTGGATGGCGGCACCGACAACGATGTCCTTGACGGCGGCGTCGGCAACGACAACCTGGCCGGCGGCAGCGGACTCGACAACCTGCAGGGCGGCGACGGCAACGACACTCTCGACGGCGGCGCGGACAACGACGTCCTCGATGGAGGGGCCGGAGCCGATTTGATCTCCGGCGCGGACGGCAACGATGTCCTACGCGGCGGCGACGGCAACGATGCTCTTGACGGCGGCGCGGGCGACGATGTGATCAACGGCGGCACGGGTGCCGACGTCATGAACGGCGGCGCGGGTAACGACGTCTATTACATCGACAATCTCGGCGACCAGGTGATCGACGGCGGGGGCGTCGACACCGTGTATCTTGCCGTCAGCTACGATCTCTCAAAGCTCGGTACGATCGAGAACTTCACCGGCATCGGCGCAGCCGCGATCTCGCTCACCGGCAATGCGTTCAGCAACACGCTGATCGGCTACGATGGCGCCAACATCCTCTACGGCGGCGCCGGCAACGATATCCTGAGCGGTGGCGCGGGCAGCGACAAGATCTACGGCCAGGAGGGCAACGACGTGCTCTCCGGCGGTCTCGGCCATGACATCTTCGTGTTCGATAAGCGCCCGAACAAGCGCACGAACGTCGACAAGATCACCGACTACAGCGTCAGCGACGACTCGATCTATCTCGAGAACAAGTACTTTAAGGTCGGCACAGGCTAGATCAACAAGCCGAAGCAGATGGCGAGCAAGTACTTCTACAAGGGTACCAAGGCGCACGACGGGGACGACCACATCATCTACGACCAGAGGAAGGGCGTGCTCTACTACGATGCGGACGGCACCGGCTCCTCGGCGCAGGTCAAGATCGCCACATTCGATAAGAAGCCTCATCTCATTATCAAGGACTTCTTCGTGATCTGACCCTGGCCTGGCCTACCCCGTAGGCCTAACCCAACCTGCAAGGGCGCCCTGTTTCGCAGGGCGCCCTTTCCTTTTACGGGACGAGGCAGCACCCCCGAGCGGCCGATCCTGTCGATGCCCGACGTGATCCATTGAGCGGAACCCTTCCGGCTCTATGATCCTTTGCGTCAGACCATCGCGGGACGATCAGCATGCCGTATGAACTCTACTACTGGCCGACCATCCAGGGGCGCGGCGAATTCGTGCGCCTGGCGCTCGAGGAAGCCGGAGCCGATTATATCGACGTGGCGCGGGAATCGGAGGGGCTCGCCGTGATGATGCGGATGATGGACCACGTGGAGCATCCGCCCTTCGCACCACCGTTTCTCAAGGACGGCGAGACGATCATCGGTCAGAGTGCGGCGATCCTGCTCTATCTCGGCGCCCGGCACGGCCTTGCGCCCAAGGATCCGGCGGGCGGATTGTGGACGCACCAGATCCAGCTCACCATCGCGGATTTCGTCACTGAAGCTCACGACACGCACCACCCGGTGGGGGTCGGCCTCTATTACGAGGACCAGAAGGCGGAGGCGCTCCGGCGGGCGGAGGAGTTTCGCGACAGCCGGATCCCGAAGTTCCTGAACTGGTTCGAGACGATCCTCGCCCGCAATCCCGCCGGCGATGCGCATCTCGTCGGCCGCACGCTCACCTATGTTGATCTCTCCCTGTTCCAGATCGTCGAGGGACTGGCCTATGCCTTTCCCAAGGCCACGAAGCGCGCCTTGACGGACGCTCCGCGCGTCGCCTCCCTGCACGCCGCCGTCGCGAGACGACCGCGCATCGAGGCCTATTGCGACAGCCCCCGGCGCATCCCTTTCAACGAGGAGGGTATTTTCCGCCGCTACCCCGAGTTGGATGCTTAAGGGCTTTTTAAGGATCGGCGGGACTGGATGGCGTCATGACCTGAGACAGGCGGCGCTCATTCGATGCGCTCGAATGGCACCATGCCTCAATTCTTCCACGCTGCCCCTCAATCTTAAGGGACAATCAGGAGCAGAGCATGAATGAGGACACCGAGGGCGTTGCGATCCGTCTCTGGCGCGACCGGGCGCAACTGCGCGAGCAGGAGCGGAACGAAGCCCAGGCCCGCCTTCGGATCGCCGAAGAGAAGATCGCGATCCTCATGGCCGAGAACGACCGGCTCGTCACCGAGAATGCCCGGTTGAGAGCCCTTGGCAGCCCGGATGCCGGATCTGCCCGGACCGAGACCGACCTTCAGATGGAAGCGCTCAAAGGCGCCTTGATGTCCCTGATCTCAAGACCGGCCGACAGCCTGAATTCGTAAAAGGAGCCGGCGCGGCTTTCACGCGGCCAGGCGTCCCATGGCTTCGTTCAGGCATTCGACCGTGACGCTGCCGGCTTTGGCCACGAGGCTGCAGCCCTTCGGCACTTCGCGCCAGCCCCTGGTCTTGTCGTCGATGGGCTCGGAGACCACGAGCAGGTTGCCGCCATCCTTACGGAAATAGAGGGTCGGCGGCTTGGCATCGCAGGCCCAGCGATAGGCCCACAGGTTCTCGCCGTCGGTGAAGGCGGCGGTGAAGCGCAGGGCTTCCTCGATGCCGGCCTGGTCCATGAGGCCGCGCACCTGCTTGAGGGTCCTGGCCATGGCGGTGACGGGCTCGTCGGCCAATCCGTTGGCCAAGGCGAGGAGGAAGATCGCCTCCGAATCCGTGGTGCCGAGGCGGCGGTCGTAGAGATCGTCCGGGATCAGGGCCTCCAGCCGGCGCTTGATGCGCCCGTAGCCGCCGATTTGGCCGTTATGCATGAAGAGATGACGGCCATGGGCGAACGGGTGGCAATTGGCCCGCGTGGTCGAGGTTCCGGTGGAGGCACGCACATGGGCGAAGAAGAGTCGGGAGCGCACCTGCTCGCACAGGTTCCTCAGATTCTCGTCGGACCAGGCCGGGCGCACCTCCCGGTAGATTCCCGGCTCGCTGCGCTCCCCGTACCAGCCGATGCCGAAGCCGTCCCCGTTCGTCTCGGTCTTGGCCTCGACCGCGTGCAGCGATTGGTGGACCAGCGAATGGGCCGGGGCGCAGACGAGTTCGCCGAGGAAGATCGGCTCCCCCTTGTAGGCGAGAAAGCGGCACATCGGTTTACGGCAACCCCTTAGCCCTCGAACTCTGCAACCATGTTGTAGTATCTTTGCCTTATGGTGAATAGCCGGTTAACGGCCAAGCATCGGACCCAAAAGTGGACTTGCACTTTTGGGTCCGATGCTCCGCTTCTTTGATGAGCGCATCGTTCCGGGCGGCCTCGTAGGGCCGCACGACGCACGGGCCGTTGCGACCCCACGCCTGTTCCCATAAAAGCGTCCGAACCATCCAAGAACGAGCCGGCCGGACCGGCATGGGGACCAGACAACATGCATCGTCTCTCGTGCCTGGCGCTGGCTGCCGCGCTGACCCTCCTGCCGCAGGCGGCCTTCGCGGCGGAGTTCGATGGGGCGGGCCTCGGCTTCGCCTGGGCCCTGCCTTTCGCGGGCATTCTCCTGTCCATCGCCCTGTTCCCTCTGCTGGCACCTCACGTCTGGGAGCATCACCAGGGCAAGATCGCGGCAGCATGGGGCCTCTTGGTGCTGATCCCGATGGCGCTTGCCTTCGGTCCGACGACGGCGATCCACGCCCTCGCCCACACGGCGCTGCTCGAATACATCCCGTTCATCCTGCTGCTGCTTGCGCTGTTCACGGTGGCGGGCGGCATTCTCGTGCGCGGCAACATCCATGGCGCGCCGGGCACGAACACGATGCTGCTCGGCCTCGGCACGGTGCTCGCGAGCTTCATCGGCACGACGGGCGCCTCCATGGTGATGATCCGGCCGATCATGCGCGCCAATGACGACCGGCGGCATAACGTCCATGTGATCGTGTTCTTCATCTTCCTGGTGTCGAATATCGGCGGCTCGCTCACGCCGCTCGGCGATCCGCCGCTCTTCCTCGGCTTCCTGCGCGGCGTCGAGTTCTTCTGGACCACCACGCACCTGCTGCCGGCCACCCTCTTCGCCAGCGGGCTCCTGCTCGCCCTGTTCTTCGTGATCGATCTCGTCGTCTACAAGAAGGAAGGCCGCGCCCGCCCCGATCCGACGCCGGACAATCCGGTCCGCGTCACGGGCGGCATCAATTTCCTTCTGATCTTCATCATCATCTCGGCCATCCTTATGAGCGCCACCACCGATCTCGGTCGCGTAACCGTGCTCGGCGCGGAGATCGAGCTCGCCAATGCCCTGCGCGATCTCATCATGATCGTGGTCACCATCATTTCCCTGAAGACGACTCCGAAGGCCAACCGCATCGAGAACGGCTTTTCCTGGGGGCCGATCAAGGAAGTGGCAATGCTCTTCGCCGGAATCTTCATCGCGATCATTCCGGTCCTGGCCATTCTGAAGGCCGGCGCGAACGGGGCCTTCGCGCCTCTCGTGGCGCTCGTGACCAACCCGGACGGCAGCGCCAACAATGCCGCCTATTTCTGGCTCTCGGGCGGCCTCTCCTCGTTCCTCGACAATGCGCCCACCTATCTCGTGTTCTTCGAGCTCGCCGGGGGCGATCCGCAGCAGCTCATGACGACCGGGGCAATGACACTCACCGCGGTCTCGGCCGGGGCCGTGTTCATGGGGGCGAACTCCTACATCGGCAACGCGCCCAACTTCATGGTCTATGCGATTGCGCGCGAAGGCGGCGTGAAGATGCCGAGCTTCTTTGGCTATCTGCTTTGGTCGGGTGCGATCCTGATCCCGACCTTCCTGCTGCTGACGCTGCTGTTCTTCAGGAGTTGACACGCAGAACTGTCATTCCGGGGCGGCTCGCCAGAGCGGAGCCCGGAATCCATAGCCGCAGACATTGCACGCAAAGGCGCAGCAGCAATCGCTGTGCCGTTTCCCTTCCGGTCGTGTTTATGGATTCTGGGCTCCGCTGCGCGGCCCCGGAATGACAGTGGGAGATCTTAGGCGTTCAGCCTCTCGGCCACATCCTCGGCGATCGAGAGGCACGAGGTCAGGCCCGGGCTCTCGATGCCGAAGAGATGCACGAGCCCCGGCAATCCATGCTCCACCGGGCCGTCGATCATGAAGTCGGCGGCCTTTTCGCCGGCGCCCGTGAGCTTGGGGCGAATGCCGGAATAATCGGGGACGAGCGCTCCATCGGGGAGACCGGGCCAGTAGCGGCGGATGGAGGCATAAAAGCTCTCGGCCCGGAGCGGATCGACCTCATATTCCTCACGCTCGATCCATTCCACATCGGGCCCGAAGCGCATGCGGCCGGAGAGATCCAGCGTCACGTGGGTGCCCAAACCGCCGTCGACGGGCGCCGGATAAATCAGGCGCGAGAAGGCGGGCTTGCCGAGACAGCCGAAGTAATTGCCCTTGGCGAGCACCAGGGGCGGTACGCGACCAGCCGGATAGCCTTCCGTCGCGCGGGCGAGTGCCTGGGCCCCGAGCCCTGCCGCGTTGACCACGGCATCGACGGTGAGGTCTGCCGGCTCCGATCCGCCGACATGCACGTCCCATCCGGCTTCATTCTGGGCAATCCGCTCCACCGGCGCATGAAAGGCGATGACGCCGCCTGCATTTTCCAGATCGCCCTGGAGCGCCAGCATGAGGGCATGACTGTCGACGATTCCCGTTTCCTGCGAGAGCACGGCGCCGGTGCAGGCAAGGTTCGGTTCGAGCCGCCGCGCCTCTTCGCCCGCCAGGAAGGAGAGACCCTCGACACCGTTCGCGAGCCCCTGTTCGTAAATGCCCTCGATCTTGGCCTGCTCGAGATCATTGGTGGCGACGATGAGCTTGCCGCATCTGGCATGAGGCACACCGTGGCTCTCGCAAAACGCGTAGAGCATCCGCCGCCCATCGACGCAGTGGCGCGCCCGCAAGGAGCCGGAGGGATAATACATGCCGGCATGGATGACTTCGCTGTTGCGCGAGGAGACCCCGTTGCCGATGCCGCCCGTGGCCTCGGCCACGATCACGCTATGCCCGCGAAGGCCGAGCGCACGCGCGATGGCGAGCCCGACGACCCCTGCCCCGATGACCAAGACGTCTATGATTGCCTCCCATTCTCACAGGATCTGCGGTCTATGGGCATAAAGCGGATATTTCTCACCAGCCAGAGCCGATCTTTCACTCCAGGGATAACCTCTTTGTCGGTCGGAATGTCGGACATGTCGGTGTCTGGATGACCCGTGGTACTGCAAGCCGCACAATGGCCGCGCGGCGGCGGCCTGAAAGCCCGGCTTCTCAAGGACTGACACCCTTCCCCCGTCATCACCGGCCTTGTGCCGGTGATCCCGATTGTGTGAGGCGCAGCGCTTTTTTCCGGATTGGGATGGCCGGCACAAGACCGGCCATGACGGCGAGGGAACGAGAAAGGCGGCCTCGCACATGCGGGCCGCCCTTCTCGTGCGATGGATCAGAGGCGCTTGCCGGACTGCTCGTCGAACAGATGCACCAGCTTCGGATCGGGCGTGACGCGGATCTGCTGGCCCGGCTGCGCATTGACGCGCTCGCGGAACACGCCGACCACATCGGTGCCGCCGAACT
>NZ_VOSK01000239.1 GCF_009296175.1 Microvirga tunisiensis
CAGGCGCCCACCGTCGAAAGCAGCGGTGATCTTCTTGCGGCCAACGGCTGGAAACGGGAAGGTGGCAGGTGTATCGTCCGGCATGGCGAGTGTGGCACAGGGCAATTGGTGGCAGGGATTAGTCTCAACAACCAAATCCTACGCTGCTTCAAGTGCTTAAGCTACACTCGCCAGCCTTCATCAACCTTCCCATGCATAAGAACGGCTAAACTTCGATAACTCATTATTGGACCACTCACCCGAGAGCGGGTTGATGAGAGACAACATTGTAGCACACCAAGGCACGGATGAAGCGATCACGATCCAAAGCTCGAAAATCCACCTCGGCGATGGACTCCCCAGCTATGCGCGGGAGAACATCCTGCGGGTCGCCAGCAAGTATTTCGGGCGGCTGAACACCGCGTCCGCACACTTCACGAAGGAGGGGATCACCTACCGTTGCAGCGTGAACATGCAGATGGATGGGCTCCCGATGAAGAGTGCCGAGGCCAGGGACAAGGATATCTACTTGTGCTTCAATACCGCCCTGGGGAAGGTGGCCAAGCAGCTTCGGCGGACAAAGCGTGAGCTTCGCGAGGATAAGGGCGAACGTATCGATAAGGATGTGGTCCTGCGCGAGCGGATCAGCCCGACACCTGATGTAGATGAAGACCTGCTGTATGCTGAGGACTCAGGGGAAGAGGGCGAAGGCTACACAGCCTGAGCCTTGTTCGCGGGATAGCATCAGATCGGTTCGGCTGCGCTCCAGCCGCTGCATCTCATGCTGATGCTCAAAGTCGAGATTGGACAGAGTGCGTGACGTGCTCTGCCAAAGGGCATGCAAATTGAAGCCTTGGTTCGCGCCGACGAGCAGGCGGTTCAGTGCAGACGAGACATGTTGCTGGTTTTTGCACTACGGCCCAATAGATTCTGACACAAGGTCATGCTCGCACCTCAGAAAGGTGCAGGAGATCACGAGTGATCTCCTGCCAGTGGGAGGACCAATGCGAAGAAACTTCGGAAGCCATTACTCCGTCGTTTCAACCAACAGGCAATCACCAGGAGCGAAAACTGTTCCCTCCTGCCGTATAAATCCAATCAAATTTACTCCAATTCTTGATCTATGTTTATGTTAATTGGCGAAACATAAAAGTAGATTAAGGTTCTGAAATGAAGTTGGCGCGGCAGTGAATTTTAGTTTGACTGAACTTGATAGAAACTGAATGCTCCAAGTGTCTCTGTCGCTTGTGGCAAGGAGACATTGGGTTCGCGGCTACCCTTTATCTGGTGGCCTTTTTGTAGAGGCCGCACGTCGATACCGCTGATAACGAGCTTTTCCGTTCCAAAGGTTATTCGCGGTGGAGAGATCAACAGGTGCCTGTGATGTTTCCTGCACTTCGTCGGGCTCTGGCGGGGAGGACCAACAACAAGCTGCAATGCAGGGGCTAGAAGTACCTTTTGCCGCTTATGCTGTGGCGTGTGATGAACTGAGCCCTGTGAGGAATCGGGTGGCTCCAGCTTAGACGATTGCAGCTTGGAGTTTCCTCCCCCTTCTTCGTTTTCGGATTATCATCGAGGGCGGCTGCGGGGCGGGCTAGGCGAACCGCATCTCGCAGCGCCCAGAAACCTCTTACGGAGCTTGTTGAACCATCGTCCCAAGGCGGCCTGAATTATTCGCACCTGGGTGATCGTTTGGATCGCAATCCAGCAGCCTGTGCTGAGTAAGGTCGCTCAGCCGTGTTAGAGGTGCCCCAACGGCCCTCTAGCTTGTGCCCGTAGGCCCCTGAGAGCGATCCTCAGCCTGACATGCAACCTGCTGTGAGGCCCTTGGGATCGAGGAGCAGTTAAAAATTTTTCGAACTTCTTGATTGCAATCAATGCAAACACGATTCGGCGTCGCTAGGAAGGCCCTCGGCCCACCCTTCTAAGGGCCATTCCTTTTGCGACCAAAGATATTGAAATGCCTGACGTTCATCCTGCCCGCGATGCGGGCGACAAATTTCTGATTATGGCGAAGCTGCGTTGGTCTGACGCAATCTGGGGGCCGAACGGGGAGACGCTCTACCAAGGGCGTCATCACCACTTTGGCGGCAGCCCTTTGGCTGACCGTCGTCGCTTGTATTCAGCCATGAAGAAGGTCTTCGAGACTCAGTGCCTCGCCAATACGGCTTGTGCAATGATCGAGGTCTTCGCAATCGCCGATCAGGCGGGCGAGGCAGACAGCGTTATTCCAACTTATGACGAGTTCATCGTCACGCTGCGTGAGAGTGATTATCATGCGGCGGCGGTTTTGGAATCGTACAGGTGGACGTGGTTCTTGGGTCCCGCTGGAGAGTTTGCACCTCACGTCAGTTTAGCCTGACAAGATCGCGAAAAATATTGCAGCCGCGATCCTCCACCTATTAGCTTGTAAGTGCTCATCGCCCTTGGTCGTCTCACCAACGACCAAATTCCATTAGCTGTCGATCTCGGCGGCGCTCATTGCCAGCCTTTTCCTTAGAGTAATTTAGAGCCTATACGACATGACCAAGACGCTCTGGAGCCGCCTCTCCGTCGAATCTCGAAGACCGGTTTTTTGATCCCGGTCCCGGCGCTTTGCCGGTGAACTACAGAGCTTTCGACTGTGAAGTTATTTACTTTGATCCATGAGGGCGCGTGATGTGCCCTCACAGCAATTGCAATTTCAAGCCGACTTGGGCCGGTGCGAACCGGATGGCTAAAGAACTCGATATAGGCGTGTCCACTTTTTGGCAGTATCTACGGCAAGGGCTTTTGCCTGCGGGTGTCAAGCGCGGTGGACTTGTGCGGTGGCACGTTCAGCGGACATGCGATGCCTGGGAAGGCAAAGCCGTCGCAGAAAAGGTGAATGCCCCTGAACTCACGAATCTAACTCAACCCGGTTTTGACCCAATTTTGGAGGCGTCCCGTGGGAAGGCCACGCAAAAACGGCGTTGATATGGAGCATGTTCACCCAGTTAAGGCGAAGGTTAAGGTGAACGGCAAGTCAGTCGAAAAGGTTTACTGGTACTATCAATACAAGCGCAGCACGCCTGATGCAGGGCCTCGCTACCGTTTGCCTGATGATCCACACTCGCCGGAATTCTGGGCTGCAATCCGTAATCATAGTGGCGCAGCAGTGTATCACGCAAAAACTGTGAAAAACTTGTGCTTGGACTACCAGACATCTCCAGAGTGGAACAAGCTAAAAGCGGCCTCAAAAAAGGATTACAAACGGTACATCGCCATTATTGTTGAAAAGTGGGGCAAGTTCCCGGCGTCCGATATACGCCCCGTACACGTATTGGCGTTGCGGGATACTTATGCGGATTTGCCATCGACGGCGAACCACATGCTTTCTGTCGTCAGGACAGTATTTAAATGGGGCATCCCTCGCGAGTACCTAACGATCAATCCGGCTCGGGACGTGTCTGACCTTGATCATCAAGCCGAAGGTCATAAGCCATGGCCTGCCTGGGCTATAAAGCTTATTGCCGAGAATGCTCGCCGGGAAATTCGTACGGCTGTTGCACTTGGGCTCTACACTGGGCAACGCATGGCGGATGTAGTCTCGATGTCTATCGGAGCAGTGCAAGGCAATACCATTCAGGTGGCGGAGGATGATCAACACCAGAACGCCTTCGGCCTAAAAGGTGACCGGGCCAAAATCACTCAGAGCAAGACCAAGAAGCACCTGACAATCCCTCTGCATCAGAGTTTGAAGCCGGTGATCGAAGAGTGTCGCCGTCGTGGGAATATATTTCTGGCTCCGAGGCCGAAGGGACAGCCACACACTTCGGAGCAATTTCAAGCAATGTGGCAGCGGGAAATGAAAAAGGAGTGGGCTACGCCTCTCAAAGAGCATGGCCTGTCGTTCCATGGGCTCCGGGCCACGGCAACCTGCATCCTTAAGGAGATTGGATGCACCGATGCTCAGATACAGTCGATCACAGGCATGTCGAAGCAGATGATTGAGCGCTACACCCAGCACATGGACCGGGACCGGCTCGCCGTGGAAGCCATTCAGCTATGGGAGGAAAGCGGACGGTAAAAAACTGCACATTGGCAGTTGCATTTCGTTCGGGGAGAGGCTATCTCCCCGAACGCGTCGGGAACGGAGTTTGTAAAAAACCCGCCGATTTGCAAAACCACAATGCCTTAAGTCTTTGATTAGACTAGGACATTTTGGGGGATAGTTTAATGGTAGAACAGCGGACTCTGACTCCGCTAGTCTTGGTTCGAATCCAGGTCCCCCAGCCACTTTAAATCGTTGAGAAATTTCTGATTTCTCTCTGATTCCGAAAGCGGTGTTTTACACCCTGTTTTACAGTTTGGGTTCTAACGGCGTTCCGGACAGCCTTAGAACCAACACCCTGCAATCTCCGTAAAACCAACGATCTCCGAAATCCGCTTCCTGCGAAGGGTTGGAACCTACGACCCTATGTTCCCATTTCGTTCATGTTGCGCGATGGGACAGCAATGGTCAGACGGCTGAGCGAATTCCCATGGGTTCTTGTCCGCGTGGACTGCCCCCTATGTCCCCATCGAAGGGGTCAGTATCGACTGGCACGGTTGGCCAACGAGTATGGGGCCGACATTCAGCTATGCGACCTCCTCGATAGAATCGCCCACGACTGCCCGAGGAGATCCCTTCCCTGGGAGTACCCTTCCGATCAGTACGACCCGAAGTGCAAAGCCCGCTTCACGGACTTGGAGGCGATCAGTCCCCCACCCCCGGACCTCCCACCGACGATGCGCAAGCTCACGGTCATACAAGGTGGGAAGGATTAGCCCTAAACCACGCGTCGTGTGGTGGGGGTGGTGCTTCTCAGGAAAGGACCGACTTCAGGAACTGAAGTAGGGGTCGGCCTGCGGAACTGGGGACCTATCGATAGGCGAGTTTCGGTTTTGGGGACCTAACGGAGCCTGCACCTGAACGAAGTTGCGTCGTTGCGGCTCCTGAGCCCGCAACTCTAAGGGCTATGGCCCGGCATAGCTGCTGGAAACCAAAGCTCGGCCCTTTATAGGCTTCCTTGGCGGGTAGTTAGGTCCCCAAAACCGAAATCAGTTTCGGACCGTCTCCTATCGAGGCCCTCCTCGGGGTCTACAGGAGACGGTCACAAACTGTTTGAAGAACCGGGTTATTCCCTGCCCCTGTCAACATCGTCGTCCAAGGCACGCAGCGCAGCCCGGTGAGCCTCCTCGTCTTCCTCCGGGGTGCCATCCAGGTGTTCGAGAGCGGCCTCGATACCCTTCGTGGCAGCGATCCTGACAAGCTTTTCGATCTCCCTGTAGTCCGTGGAAAACCGTTTGGCGATCTGCTCCTTAGTCCAGTCCGTCACGTCAATGCTCCCCCTTGATCAGCCGCCTTCCCTGGATCAATCGGTTCACGAGATCCACCGGTCCAATGTCATGCGTGGGATCTCCTTCAAACCGTTTTTCTGGGAGGGGAATGCCCCACCGGAAAGCGTGGTTCATGGATCTTCAATCCGCCAGCCGCCCTCCCCGGACCTTCCACCGACGCTGCCGAAGCTGACGGTGATCTCAGGTGGGGAGCCTGCGAAGAGATTGGCCCTCAACGGCTCCTACCAAGTTTGAAACGCGAGGTTAGGCTCCCTCGGCGAGAAGCAACGAAACTAATACTCCGGCACCAGTCGCTGCTCAACAAAGGGCGCGTCCATCTGAAACCGGAGGCCAGTCCGTTCGTATCGGACCTCCACCTTGGCATTGCACTGCATGGGAAGAACCCGCTGAAGCAGCGTCGAGCCGAAGCCTTGGTGCTGCGGCTGGCTCACCGGAGGACCGCCGAACTCCCTCCATTCCAGATGAAGCCTTCTGGTGCCCTCGCTCTGGCTCGCGCTCCATCGAACCTGTACGTGTCCAGTTGGAACCGAAAGAGCCCCGTACCGAACGGCATTTGTGGTCAGTTCATGGAGTGCCATGCCAACCGGGACCGCCAGATCAGCCGACAATTCGAGGGACGGACCAATCAGCATGAAGCGAGGCACTCGGCTCTCGGCAAATGGCTTGAGTTCGTTGAGGGCGATGTCCCGCAGCGGTGCCGTCTGCCAATAATCTTCGGTCAGCAGGTTGTGGGTCTTGGCCATAGACATAATGCGGTCCGAGAACGAGCGATAAAACTCATCAAAACTGCTAGTGGACCGGCCCGAGGCTCCGACGAGGCACTGGACGGTGGCCAGCGTGTTCTTTACCCGATGGTGAAGCTCGCGCACGAGCAGAGTCTGCCGCTGCTTGACCTTGCGACTGGCTTCCAGCAGGTCATCCCGTTCCGCAACCGCCCGACGCAGTTCCAGTTGTGCCATGACTTGCTGAGCGAGGGTCGTGAGCGTGAACGCCTGATCCTCCGTGAGATCACGCGTCATATGGTCGAGCACGCACAATGTTCCCAAGGGCAAGCCATCGGGCGTCTGCAACACGGCACCAGCATAGAAGCGCAGGTGCGGTTCGCTCGACACTAATGGATTATTGGCAAACTGGGTGTCGCTGGTCAGGTCCGGGATGACGGTCAATCCTGGCTGTAGAAGGACACTGAGACATATCGAGCGGTCGAACGGCATTTCGCTAATGCCAAGGCCGACCTCGGCTTTGAACCACTGCCGGTGGTCCTCCACAAAGCTGAGCAGGGCGATGGGAGTTTGGCAGACCCGCGCGGCCAGTTGCACCAGAGTATCGAACTCGGGCTCTGGCGGCGTGTCGAGAACCCGGTAGCGGCGCAGGGCTGCGAGCCGGTCACCCTCGTTCCAATGCGGGAGGAGTTCGTCGTTCAACACAGGGGGCCAACACCAACGCTACAGCATTGAGAACGGGCTTGGCGCATTTGGGTTCGGGGTCAATCCGTTACTATTCCTGATAGTTTAGTTGCTCCCGACCAGAAGCTGCTGGCAGGCTTGAACCAGCACCGAGGGCGGAACCGGCTTCTCAATCCAGGTCACATGATCAAACTCAGCCAGATGCTGGCAGACCGTATGTTCGTTGCCGGCGGAGGTGGCTCGTCCACACTATGCGATGAGCGAGGGTTGCGCTGGATGGGCCGGCGCCGAGCCTCCCGCACAGGGGACGAGCCATGCAGCAGAAGAGCAAAGTGTTTGTCGGTCTGGATACCTCCAAACTGAAGATCTCCGTCGCCGTGGCCGAGGACGGCCGCCAGGGAGAGATCCGCTTTCTCGGCGAGATCGACAATACCCCCGAGGCGATGCGGCGCTTGGTCCACAAGCTGGCGAGCCGGCACAGCGAATTGTTGTTCTGCTACGAGGCTGGCCCCACCGGCTATGGCCTGCAGCGCCAGATCGCGGCTCTGGGACATGAGTGTGCCGTCATCGCGCCGTCACTGATCCCCAAGCGTCCGGGCGAGCGCGTCAAGACCAACCGGCGCGATGCCCTCACCCTGGCCCGGCTGCACCGGGCCGGCGAGCTGACTGCCATCTGGGTGCCGGATCCGGGCCATGAGGCGGTGCGCGAGCTGGTGCGGGCGCGGGAGGCAGCGATGGAAGATTTGCGCGAGAAGCGCCAGCATCTGCAATCCTTCCTGCTGCGTCATGGGCGGATCTTTCCCGGCCGCCAACCTTGGACCCGGGCGCATGCCCGCTGGCTTGCGGAGCTCGTCTTCGAGCATTCGGCTCAGTATCTGGTCCTGCGCGAATACCGGCAGGCGATCGAGGAGGCCGAAGCCCGCCTGGACCGGCTGACCCAGCAAGTCGCTGAGGTGGTTGCGACCTGGTCGATGGCGCCGGTGGTCGAGGCGTATCAGGCCCTGCGCGGGGTGGCGCTGCTGACCGCCGTCACCTTTGTGGCCGAGATCGGCGATGTGCGCCGCTTCGACAGCCCGCGGCAGCTCATGGCCTATCTCGGCCTGGTGCCGTGCGAGAGCTCGACCGGCGAGCGGGTGCGGCGGGGCCGCATCACCAAAGCGGGCAACGCGAGAGTGCGTCGGGTTCTCATTGAAGGTGCCTGGACCTATCGCTTTCCGGCCCGGATGAGCCGCTTGCTGCAGGAGCGCCAGAAGGGCTTGCCAGCAATCGTGCGGGCGATTGCCTGGAAGGCGCAGGTGCGGCTGTGCGCGCGCTATCGCCGGCTGATGGCCGCTGGCAAGCGCCAGACCGTGGTCACCACTGCGATCGCGCGGGAGATGGCAGCCTTCCTCTGGGCCATCGGGCGTGAGATCGAGCCGCGCTCGGCCGCATAAAGCCGAACGCGCTCACGGTCATTGCGGAGGGCCTTATCAGTTTGGACTGACATCTGCGGTTGCGCAGCGCCGGCGGCAGGGCCTCGGTGGGGAATCCTTGAGAGAATTGTGTGGCCGATGAGCCTTCATCGACGCCCGCTGGCAGATCGAGGCAGCCCCGGACGAACACACGGAAATGCGGTGACCAACCCGCGCATCAGAGTTTGCTCAACCGTCGTCTTGACGGCTCTGCCGCCAGCCCTGCGCAATCGCTCCATCCTGCCACACCCGGCTCCCGCCCTGGGATCGCACTCCCACGTCCAAGCTCATTGACAACGAACATCAGAGTCCTCACTGTGGCCCGAGTAGATTAGGAATGGTACCCCGCGCCGTGCAAGTTCAAGGGCGATCTCGCGACAGGGACCATCCTTCAGAACCGCATCCAGAATGGCTGCATCAGGCGTCTGGGTCCTGAGCCATTCCAGGGCAGCGGCACAGGTGGTGAAGGGGCCAGCAACCTCATAGCCTGCGTCCTGCAACTCGTCGTGGAGATCGAGCGCGATCAGGGCCTCGTCCTCCAAGACGAGGGCACGTGGTTTGCTATGAGCTTGCTGGGTCATCCGACAAGCCTTCACCCATCCGTCTTGAATCTATCCTGAACAGGCAAGCTCGGCGATAACCCGTGTTAAGGCAGCCACTGTTCTCCGGATTTTCCGCCGACGATGTGGAAGCTAGCAATCCAGTAGGGTCGCTCGTTCACGTTCATCCTGGAAGCATAAGCTGCTCGACGGAATCTGCCGTGCCGCCGGTCAGAGCTTTAGGTACGTGACCTTATCGACACGACTCGAACCGTCAATCCGCCGCTTTCCTTACCCTTCACCAAACGGTTTGCGTGTCCCTCTGGGCTACGGTTATGCGGGCGATCTCCTTTAAACCGTTTTCCTCGATTGTGTAGTCGATAAGCTCTGACCCGACCTCGACGATGATCATTGCGTGGTTCGATGAAACGTGAACAACCGTTCCACGACGGCCATCCGGCAGGTCGATTGTGTCGAGTTCCTGCATCGTATTTCCTTAGGCGTACATCGTAGCAGCACACCGGTTTCGAGCCTAACAGGCACTCTCGCTGACCTCGCAGCACTTCATGAGTCATACGACGCGGGAAGGTTCGAATCCAAAAGTCCGGCTGATGGACATTATAGCCAAGGTCATTTCAATGTCCTATCAAGTCTTTATCTCAGATGTGTTCCCTCTAGCCGTTCCTATTCACCAGAGTTTGTTTCGGGGCCTATTTGGTAGCGCGGGCGTGCCGATCCGCTGCGTTTCTTTCACCGCGGCAAGGTCTGGAACGTGGGGAACGCGTTGGCAGGGACGGGATGGGATGACCGGGGCGATGGCAGCCCCGGCGCTCAGGGCGAGGCCGCCCGGGGCTGGGGTGCCAGAGCGCTCGCAAGACGCCGGACGAGATCCGCTTCCGGACAGCACGAGGCAAAGGCCAGTCGGATGCGGCTGGTGGTTTCCTGCACCCGCACGGCGATCTTGAGCAGGCGCAACCGCAGCGTTGCGAACTCCGCCCGGGCGAGAT
>NZ_VOSK01000023.1 GCF_009296175.1 Microvirga tunisiensis
AGTGTCATTCTGGAGCTATCTTGGCGATAGACTGGGAATTGCTGATGCGCCAGCCGTCCCGCGCCTGGCAGATCTGGTCAGCGACCGCTGCTCCTTAGCGTGATCGCCAACGGTTTTGCCCCTATTACAGGAAATCCTTGTAAGATTCGCGCCAGCCCTGGACGTGGACCCTGGCGATGCCTTCGACATCATTCTCAACCGCCTCGCGGATGAGAATGATCATTCGGCCGCTTCCCTGATCTTCTCCCGGAACGGGTCGGCCGGATAGACGCCGAGAACGCGCAGCTCGCGGGAGAAGAATTCCAGTTCCTCCAGTGCCCGCTTTAGATTCGCGTCCTCCGGATGGCCGTCCACCTCGGCATAGAACTGGGTGGCCAGGAACTCGCCTTCGAGCATGTAGCTCTCGAGCTTCGTCATGTTGATGCCGTTCGTCGCGAAGCCGCCCAGCGCCTTGTAAAGCGCGGCCGGCAGGTTGCGGACACGGAAGACGAACGACGTGACGGTCGGACCCTGTCCGGCAGGGGCCCAGTACGGCGTCTTGGAGAGGATGACGAAGCGGGTGGTGTTGTGGGCCTCGTCCTCCACGTTCTCCGCCAGGATCTTCAGGCCGTAGATGTCGGCCGCCATGCGGGGCGAGAGCGACGCGCGGGTCGGATCCTTCCACTCGGCCACCTCGCGGGCGGAGCCTGCCGTGTCGCCGGCCACATGGGCCTTGAGCCCGAGCTTGCGGATGATCTTGCGGCACTGACCCAGGGCATGGACATGGCTGTAGACGTCCTTGACGGTGCCGAGATTGGCCTCGGGGATGGCCATGAGATGAAAGTGAATCGGCAGGAAGTGCTCGCCGACGATGTGCAGCCCGGAGGTCGGCAGCAGATGGTGGATATCGGCCACGCGCCCCGCGATGGAGTTCTCGATGGGGATCATGGCTAGGCCCGCCGGACCCTCGTTCACGGCCGCGAACGCATCCTCGAAGGTCGGACAGGGCAGCGCCTCCCAGTCGGGACGCGCCTCCGAGCAGGCCGTGTGGGAATTGGCCCCCAGCTCCCCTTGGAAAGAAATAAGCTTGCTCATGATGTCCTCCCAGCGCATCGCGCGGAAAAGTGGTCCCGGTTTTACGCCTTGAACGATGCGCCGCGTTAAAGAAGGGGCCTCGGACCCAAAAGTGGAAGCCACTTTTGGGTCCGAGGCCCTGGCCGCGATGATCTCGCGTGCCCTGTCCAGATCGTGAGGAGTATCGACGCCGAGCGGCACGTCGTCGACCACGACTGCGTCGATGCGCATGCCGGCCTCCAGCGCCCGCAACTGCTCCAGCTTCTCGCGCATCTCCAGCGGGGACGGCGTGAGGCCGACGAAACGCTGCAACACTTTGCGGCGATAGGCGTAGAGACCGATGTGATGATAGAGCGGACCATCACCATAGGGCGCGGTCGCGCGGGTGAAGTACAGGGCGCGGAGGCGGCTGGAAGAAATCGGGCTCCCCACCATCTTCACCACGTTGGGATTGGTCTTCTCCTCGTCCCGGGCGATGACCGCGACGAGAGTCGCAATGTCGACCGCCGGATCCGAGAGCGGGACGATGGAGGCCGCGATGGCGGCCGGATCGATCGTCGGAAGGTCGCCCTGGACGTTCACGACCACGTCGTGCCGTCCCTCCGGGTCGAGCTTTTCCACAGCCTCGAAGATGCGGTCAGAGCCGGAGACGTGATCCGTCCGGGTCATGACCGCCCGCCCTCCCGCCCTGGCGACCGCCTCGGCGATGTCAGGGGAGTCCGTCGCCACGGCCACGGGCCCGATCCCCGCCTCCACGGCCCGGCGCCACACATGGACGATCATGGGCTCGCCGGCGATCTCGGCCAGGGGCTTGTTCGGCAGCCGGGTTGCGGCGAGGCGGGCGGGGATGAGGACGAGTGGATCGGACATGACGCGGTTTTTTCGGAAATGATCCGGGTCCTTAGAACATCGGACCGAAAAGTGAAAGGCAGGGGCCATTTGTCATGGGCCGGAAACGGACCTTGGGCCGCCTTCAGGAGTTTGAGACCCGTGCTGCGACCACGAGAACGGCGAAAACTCCTGGAAACCCTATTGTCAAAACCCCATCACTACGGCTAAGCAACGGCCCTGTCGCGGGCACTCGCCCGCGGATCCGTTCTGCTGCGCTGATTTCGCCGGTGTACGAAGGCGAGGAGAGCCTAACTGATGAATATCGAGACCAATAAGATCGCGGGCGCCGTTTTCGGTTCGCTTCTCTTCGTGGTCGGCGTCAACGTTATCGCCGGCGGCCTGTTTGCTCCCCATAAGCCCGCTGTCCCTGGTTATGACCTCCCGGCCCCCGAAGAGGCCGCTGCCGGCGGCGGAGCCGCCCCCGCAGAGCCGGAGCAGCCGCTCCCGGTCCTTCTGGCCAGCGCCGATCCGGCGAAAGGCCAAAGCTCCGCCAAGAAATGCGCGGCCTGCCACACCTTCGAGAAGGGCGGCCCGAACAAGGTCGGCCCGAATCTCTACGGCGTCGTCGGGCGCCCCGTCGCCTCGCACGAGGGTTTCAACTACTCCGCGGCCATGAAGGGCCACGGCGGCAACTGGTCCTACGAGGACCTGTTCGCCTTCATTCACAATCCAAAGCAGGACGTCCCCGGCACCATCATGGCCTTCGCGGGCGTCGCCCAGGCCAAGGAGCGCGCCGACATCCTGTCCTATCTGCGGACCCTCTCCGACAGCCCGGTTCCCTTGCCGGCCGCCCAGTAAGACATTTGAACAGCATCACGTTTCGAAGAGCCGGGCCTCAAGCCCGGCTTTTCTTTTAGGCACTCGCGGGTTTCGAGGGTTATCTCTTGCGCTCGCCTCAGGGCGCACAAAATGTAAGCTGACGACAGACGCCTCGTCCGTTCAGGAGACGCCTTGTGATCCGCACCCTTCTGCCGAGCCTCCTCGCCGCCTGCCTCGTCTTCACTCCCGTCGCAGCCCAGGAAGCGCCATGGCGGCACGGTTCGGCCCTGCTCGACGAGCCCAAATACCCGCAAGGCTTTTCGCATTTCGACTACGTCAACCCGAACGCCCCGAAGGGCGGACTCGTTCGCTTAGGGGCGCTCGGCACCTTCGACAGCTTCAACATCGTGGTCGCCGGCGTGAAGGGTTCCCCCGAGCAGGGCCTCGGCCTCATCTACGAAACCCTGACCACATCTGCCCTCGACGAGGCGAATGCCTCCTACGGCCTGCTCGCCGAGTCGTTCTCCTATCCCGAGGATTACTCCTCCGTCAGCTTCCGCCTGCGCCCGGAGGCGCGATGGCATGACGGGAAGCCGGTGACGACGGACGACGTCATCTTCTCGTTCGAAAGCCTGAAGGCCAACAGTCCGACCTACGCCTTCTACTATGCCAATGTCAGCAAGGCCGAGAAGGTGGGCGAGCGTGAGGTCAAGTTCACCTTCGACGAGAAGGGCAACCGCGAGTTGCCGCAGATCATGGGGCAGCTAATGGTCCTGCCGAAGCATTGGTGGGAAGGCACGGCACCCGATGGACGCAAGCGCGACGTGACGCAGACCACGCTCGAACCGCCGCTCGGCTCCGGTCCCTATCGCCTCAAGAGTTTCGATACCGGCCGCAACGCTTCCTACGAACGCGTGAAGGATTATTGGGGCGAAAAGATCAACGTGAATGTGGGGCAGAACAACTTCGACGAGATCCGCTACGAGTATTATCGGGATGCGACGGTGCTGCTCGAAGCCTTCAAGAGCGACCGACTCGACTTCCGGACAGAGAACAGCGCCCGCAACTGGGCGGCGGGCTACGACTTTCCGGCACGCCAGGAAGGCCGCGTGATCCTCGAAGAATTTCCGTTCCGCGCAACGGGAGTCATGCAGGCTTTCGTGCTCAACATGCGCCGCGACAAATTCAAGGATCAGCGCGTTCGCAGAGCCTTCAATCTTGCCTTCCCGTTCGAGGAACTGAACAAGACGATCTTCTACGGCCTCTACGAGCGGCCCTCGAGCTATTTCTACGGGCTCGATCTTGCGTCGTCGGGCCTGCCCGAGGGACAAGAGCTGAAGATCCTCGAATCCATCCGCGACAAGATCCCGGCATCCGTCTTTACGACGCCGTACAAGAATCCCATCAACGACTCGCCCGAGACGGTCCGCAACAACCTGCGCGAGGCGGATCGCCTGCTCAAGGAAGCGGGCTGGGAGGTGAAGAACGGCCGCCGCGTCAACGCCAAGGGTGAGGTCCTGAGCGCGGAACTGCTCAGCAGCAGCCCCAACGAAGAGCGCGTGTTCCTTCCCTATAAGGCCTCATTGGATCGCCTCGGCATCGCCACCACGGTGCGCACCGTTGACGACGTCCAGTATACCAATCGCGCCCGCGCGTTCGATTTCGACGTCGCCACAGGCCTCTGGCCCCAGAGCCTTTCTCCGGGCAACGAGCAGCGTGAGTTCTGGGGCTCGCAGGCTGCGACGCGCGAGGGCTCGCGCAACCTTCCCGGCATTGCCGATCCAGGCATCGATGCGCTCATCGACAAGATCATCTTCGCCAAGGACCGCAACGATCTGGTGGCGGCGACGAAGGCCCTCGACCGCGTTCTGCTCGCTCACGATTACGTGGTTCCGCAATGGACCTCGCTGAAGCAGCGTACCGCGCGCTGGAACCGCTACAGCCATCCCGAGGCGATGCCGCGCTACGGCGGGGCCGCCTTTCCGACCATCTGGTGGTACGACGAAGCCAAGGCGGCCAAGACGGGAGCTCCGCGATGAAGACCATCAGCCGCCGCAGCATCCTCAAAACGGGAGCGGCAGGTGCCGCTCTTTCCGTCCTACCGCGAATCGGTCTGGCGCAGGAAGGCGAGACGGAAACGCACGGCCTGTCGAGCTTCGGCGAGTTGAAACAGGCACCGGATTTCAAGCATTTTCCTTACGTGAATCCCGCTGCGCCGAAAGGCGGCACGCTGGCGGTCCAGATCAAGCAGACCACCGGCAACCAGAACTTCGACACCTTCAACACGCTGAACGTCTTCGTGCTACGAGGCGATGGCGCGGCCGGCATGACCGGCACTTTCGACACCCTCATGGCCGGGTCGGCGGATGAGCCGGATGCGCTTTATGGCCTTGTCGCCAAAAGCGTGCGCATCTCCGACGACAAGCTCACCTATCGTTTCACCGTGCGTCCGGAAGCGCGCTTTCACGACGGCTCACGGCTGACCGCGAAGGACGCGGCTTTCTCGCTGAACATCCTGAAGACCAAGGGCCATCCGGTCTTCTCTCAACTCCTGACGCAGATGGCGTCGGCCGAGGCGGAGTCCGACGACATCCTGCGTGTCCAGTTCACGCCACAACGCAGCCGCGACCTGCATCTCACCGTCGCCGGCATGCCGATCTTCTCCGAGAAGTACTGGCGGGATAAGGATTTCGAGGCCTCGACGCTGGAAGCGCCGCTGGCTTCAGGTCCCTACAAGGTCGGTCGCTTCGAGGTCGGGCGCTTCATCGAGTTCGACCGTGTGCCGGATTACTGGGCCAAGGATCTGCCGGTGAATGTGGGCCAGGGCAATTTCGACCGCATCCGCTACGAATATTTCCGTGATCGTACGGTGGCCTTCGAGGCCTTCAAGAACGGCACGCTCAACTATCACGAGGAATTCACCTCCCGCACCTGGACGACCGGGTACGATTTCCCGGCCGTGCGCGAAGGCAAGGTGAAGAAGGAAGAGATTGCGAACGACTCGCCCTCATCCATTCAGGGCTGGTACTTCAACACGCGCCGCGAGACCTTCAAGGATCCGCGCATTCGCGAAGCCATCGGCCTCGCCTTCGATTTCGAATGGACGAACACCAATATCATGTTCGGCCTCTACAGGCGCACGGCTTCGTTTTTCGAGAACAGCGACATGAAGGCGGTGGGCATGCCCACGGCGGAGGAATTGACGCTGCTCGAACCGTTCCGCGACAAGCTTCCCGCTTCGGTGTTCGGAGACCCCGTCCTTCCCCCCGTCTCCGACGGCTCGGGACAGGACAGGCAGTTGCTGCGCCGCGCCGATGAACTCCTGCGACAGGCCGGCTGCAAGCGTGAGGGGGGCGTGCTGAAGCTGCCGAACGGCCAGAACTTCACCATCGAGTTCCTCGATTTCCAGCCCTCGCTCCAGCCTCACACCCAGCCCTTCCAGAACAACCTGAAGCGTCTCGGCATCGATGCCCGGTCACGCATCGTGGATGCGGCCCAGTATCAGCAGCGCCTGAACGAATACGATTTCGACATGACGAGTCGCGCGCTTGTCGGCTCGACGACACCGGGCGACAGCCTACGGACGGTTTACGGCTCGCAGGCTGCGCGGACGTCTGGCGCGCATAACCTGGCCGGCATCGCCCATCCGGCCGTCGACGCCCTGATCGAGCAGATTGGAAACGCCAAGTCGCGGCAGGAGTTGAACGTCGCCTGCCGCGCCCTGGACCGGGTTCTCCGTTCGGGCCATTATTGGGTGCCCATGTGGTACCGGGCCAGCGAATGGCTGGCCTATTGGGACCAGTTTTCGCGCCCGGAGACCAAGCCCCGCTTTGCCTCGGGTGCGCCGGGAACCTGGTGGTACGATGCCGAGAAGGCGAAGCGGATCGGGAGAGGATAAGGCTTGGACACAACGCTGACGACCCCCATTGGCCGCATCGGCCTTAAATCCGCAGGCGCTTGATGCTGGCCTATATCGCACGCCGCATTCTTCTCATGATCCCCACGATACTCGGGATCATGCTCATCTCCTTCGTTCTGGTGCAGTTCGCTCCCGGCGGCCCCGTCGAGCGCATCATCGCGCAGCTGCAGGGGCAAGATTCCGGCGCCTCCTCCCGCATCTCCGGCGGCGGAGGCGATTTCGGAGCGCAGAGCCCCGGCGGGGCAGGCGCGGCCGATGCCTCCTCGTCCCGCTATCGTGGCGCGCAAGGGCTCGATCCGCAATTCATCAAGCAACTGGAAGCGCAGTTCGGCTTCGACAAGCCGGCGCATGAGCGCTTCCTCAAGATGATCTGGGATTATGCCCGCTTCGATTTCGGCAAGAGCTATTTCCGCGACATCTCGGTGCTGGAACTGATCAAGGAGAAGCTGCCGGTGTCGATCAGTCTGGGCTTGTGGATGACGCTCCTGTCCTATGCGATTTCGATTCCTCTCGGCATCAAGAAAGCCGTGCGTGACGGCTCCTCCTTCGACATCTGGACATCCGCAGTCGTCATCATCGGCTATGCGATTCCGGGCTTCCTGTTCGCGATCCTCCTGATCGTATTGTTTGCCGGCGGCTCGTTCTGGCAGATCTTCCCTCTTCGCGGTCTCACCTCCGAGAACTGGGACTTCATGCCCTGGTACATGCAGATCGCGGATTACTTCTGGCATCTGGTGCTGCCCATCACGGCCATGGCGCTCGGCGCCTTCGCCACCTCGACCCTGCTGACGAAGAACTCGTTTCTCGACGAGATCCGCAAGCAATATGTGCTCACCGCACGCATGAAGGGCTTGTCCGAGCGCCAGGTGCTCTACGGCCACGTGTTCCGCAATGCCATGCTGATCGTGATCGCAGGCTTCCCGGGTGCCTTCATCGGCGCCTTCTTCGCCGGCGCGCTCCTCATCGAGACGATCTTCTCCCTCGACGGCCTGGGATTGCTCTCCTTCGAGTCCATCGTGAACCGCGACTATCCGGTCGTCTTCGCCAATCTCTACATTTTCTCGCTGGTAGGCTTGGCGGTGAACCTGCTCTCGGACCTCACCTATACGTGGATCGATCCCCGGATCGATTTCGAGACCAGGGAGGCGTGAGATGAACGAGACCATTCCTGTCGTTTCGCCGGCCTCCTCGCCCGTCGCGCCTCCCCTGCCGAAGGAGGGCTTCATCAAGCTCTCGCCGCTCAACCGGCGACGGCTTCAGAATTTCAAAGCCAACCGGCGCGGCTACTGGTCGTTCTGGATCTTCATGGTCCTGTTCGTGCTCAGCCTGTTCGCGGAGCTGATTGCCAACGACAAGCCGATCCTCGCCTCCTACAAGGGCGAGCTGCTCTATCCGGCGTTTGTGGACTATCCCGAGGAAAAATTCGGCGGCTTCCTGGCGCAGACCGATTACCGCGATCCGGTCATCGCCAAGGAGATCCAGGACAACGGCTGGCTGCTCTGGGCGCCGGTCCGCTTCTCCTACACCACGCACAATCTCGACCTTCCCGTTCCGGCACCCGCGCCACCCACCTGGATGCTCACCGACGAGCAGTGCCGGCCCATCGCGGAGCGGACCGGCGGCACGGGCTGCAACGACATCGAGTGGAACTGGCTTGGCACCGACGATCAGGGCCGTGACGTCGTCGCGCGCCTCATCTACGGCTTCCGCATCTCGGTTCTGTTCGGCCTGACGCTTGCCGGCATTTCATCCATCATCGGCGTTCTCGCCGGAGCGGTGCAGGGCTATTACGGCGGCTGGACCGATCTACTGTTCCAGCGCTTCATCGAGATCTGGACCGCGATCCCTTCGCTCTATCTCCTCATCATCATCTCGGCGGTGATCACGCCGAGCTTCTTCGTGCTGCTGGGCATCCTGCTGCTCTTCTCCTGGGTATCGCTGGTCGGCGTGGTGCGGGCCGAGTTCCTGCGCGCCAGAAACTTCGAATATGTGCGCGCCGCGCGGGCCTTGGGGCTCTCCAACGGCACCATCATGTTCAAGCACCTCCTGCCGAACGCGATGGTGGCGACGCTGACCTTCATGCCGTTCATCATCAACGGCTCGATCGCGACGCTCACCTCGCTCGACTTCCTCGGCTTCGGCCTGCCGCCGGGCTCGCCGTCGCTCGGCGAATTGCTCGCGCAGGGCAAGGCGAACCTTCAGGCGCCATGGCTCGGTCTCGCGGGCTTCTTTGTGATCGCCATCATGCTCAGCCTCCTCATCTTCATCGGCGAAGCGGTGCGCGACGCCTTCGACCCGCGGAAGACGTTTCGATGACCGAGCCCCTCCTGTCCGTCCAAGACCTCTCCGTCGCCTTCCGCCAGGGCGGGGGCGACATGCTGGCGGTCGACCGCGTCTCGTTCGATGTCATGCCGGGAGAGACGGTGGCGCTGGTGGGCGAATCCGGATCAGGCAAGTCCGTCACCGCCTTGTCCGCGCTCAAACTCCTGCCCTACCCGTCCGCGCATCACCCGTCGGGGCGCATCCTGTTCAAGGGCAAGGACCTGATCGCGGCGAACGAGGACGAGATGCGCCGGGTGCGCGGTGACGACATCACCATGGTGTTCCAGGAGCCGATGACCTCGCTCAATCCGCTCCACACCATCGAGCGGCAGGTCGCTGAGATCCTCAAGCTCCACCGCGGCCTCTCGGACCGCCAAGCGCGCGCCCGCACGCTCGAGCTTTTCGAGCTCGTCGGCATCCGCGATGCCGAAAGCCGGTTGGGTGCCTATCCGCATCAGCTCTCCGGCGGCCAGCGCCAGCGCGTGATGATCGCCATGGCGCTCGCCAACGAGCCCGATCTCTTCATCGCCGACGAGCCCACCACCGCGCTCGACGTGACGGTGCAGGCGCAGATTCTGAAGCTGCTCGCCGAGCTGAAGAGCAGGCTCAACATGTCCATGCTCTTCATCACGCACGATCTCGGCATCGTGCGGAAGATCGCGGACCGCGTCTGCGTCATGCTCAAGGGCAAGATCGTCGAGCAGGGCACGGTCGCGGAGGTGTTCGGCAACCCGCAGCATCCCTATACGCAGAGGCTCCTGGCCGCCGAGCCGAAGGGCCGTGCCAATCCGGTTGCGAAGGATGCGCCGGTCATCGTCGATGCCGGGCCGATCAAGGTGTGGTTCCCGATCAAGCGCGGCTTCTTCCAGAAAACGGTCGGTCATGTGAAGGCAGTCGACGGCGTCTCCGTGCGCGTGCGCAGGGGCGAGACCGTCGGCGTCGTGGGCGAATCCGGATCCGGCAAGACGACGCTCGGCCTTGCCATCCTGCGCCTCGTGCAATCGGAAGGCCCCATCGTCTTTCTCGGCAACCGCATCGACGGCATGCGTTCGAAAGAGATCCGCCCGATGCGCAAGGATCTGCAGGTCGTGTTCCAGGACCCTTATGGCTCCCTCTCGCCGCGCATGTCGATTGCCGAGATCGTCGAGGAGGGATTGCTCGTCCAGAACAAAGGCCTCACTTACGCCCAGCGCCGCGACACCGTGGCCAAGGCACTGGACGATGTCGGTCTCGATCCGTCCACCATGGACCGCTATCCGCACGAATTCTCCGGCGGCCAGCGCCAGCGCATCGCCATTGCCCGCGCCATGGCGCTCCAGCCGCAATTCATCATGCTCGACGAGCCCACCTCGGCGCTCGACATGTCCGTGCAGGCGCAGATCGTCGAATTGCTACGCGATCTCCAGAAACGGCGCGACCTTGCCTACATGTTCATCAGCCACGATCTCAGGGTCGTGCGGGCACTCGCTAACCATGTGGTGGTGATGCAGAACGGCAAGATCGTCGAGGAAGGATCCGCCGAAAACATCTTCGCCGCGCCGCGGACCGATTACACCAAGGCGCTCTTTGCCGCCGCCTTCAATCTTGAAACGGCGGCGTCGAGCGCCGTTCGAGAATAGGCTTGAACGCTTCGATCATGCATTCGCATCACCATTCGACCGGCCATCACCATCACGGGCATTCCCATGCCCCCCGCACCAGCTACGGGCGTGCCTTTGCCATCGGCATCGCGCTCAACCTCGCTTTCGTCATCATCGAGGCCGGCTACGGTTTCTGGGCCGATTCCATGGCCCTGCTCTCCGACGCCGGGCACAACTTGAGCGACGTGCTCGGCCTCGCCATCGCCTGGGGCGCGGCCCTGCTCGCGCGGCGCGGCCCGACGGAGCGCTTCACCTACGGTCTGCGCTCCAGCTCGATTCTGGCGGCGCTTTTCAACGCCCTCCTCCTGCTGGTGGCGGTGGGCGGCATCGTCTGGGAATCCGTCGGGCGCCTGATCGAACCGACGCCGGTTGCCGCAGGCGCCATGATGATCGTGGCGGGCATCGGCATCGTCGTGAACGGTTTTACCGCTTTCCTTTTCCTGGGTGGCCAGCACGATCTCAACATCCGCGGCGCCTTCCTGCACATGGTGGCGGATGCCGCCGTGTCCCTCGGCGTAGTTCTCGGCGGTCTCGCCATTCTCTGGACGGGCGCGAACTGGATCGATCCGGTGCTCAGTCTCGTCATCGCCGCCGTCATCGTCTGGGGCACCTGGAGCTTGCTGAAGCAGTCCCTGGCGCTCTCATTGCACGGCGTGCCGCGCGGCATCGCCGTTCCGGAAGTCAGGAAGGCGCTCGAGGCGATGCCGGGCGTTGACCACGTCCATCACCTCCATGTCTGGGCGGTGAGCACCACCGAGACGGCGCTCACGGCGCATCTCGTCATGCCGAGCGGACATCCGGGCGACCGGTTTCTGGCGCAGGCGCAGCAGGATCTGAAGGCCCATTTCGGCATCGGGCACTCGACCCTGCAGATCGAGATCCACCGGCCAGGATCTCACGATCATGGCGCGGAATGCCCACTGGACCATCATGACCATGCCCATGAGGGGCACAATTCTGGTGGGCACCACCACCATTAGAGAGCATCGCATCTTTTGCCGCGATGCCGTATCAGTCATGATTCTAGTGGCTTGAAGGACAAGAAGACATGCCTCGCGCTCTACTCATCGTGCTCGATTCCGTCGGCATCGGCGGAGCCGAGGATGCGGCTGCTTACGGGGATGCCGGCGCCGATACGGTCGGGCACATCGCCGAGGCCTGTGCCGCGGGCCGGGGCGATCAGGCCGGTTTGCGCCGGGGTCCGCTTCACCTGCCGCACATGACGGCGCTCGGCCTCGGCCTTGCCGCCGAAGCCTCGACCGGACGCATGCCGCCGAACCTGGCACCGCAAGGAACGCTGAAAGGCGCCTGGGGTTACGGCGTCGAGACCTCCAAGGGCAAGGACACGCCCTCGGGCCATTGGGAAATCGCAGGCGTCCCCGTGGCTTTCGACTGGGGTTATTTCCCGAATACCATCCCGACGTTCCCGGAGGAGCTGACGGCGGCGCTCATCGAACGGGGCAATCTTCGCGGCATTCTCGGTGACAAGCATGCCTCCGGCACTGTCGTCATCGACGAGTTCGGCGCGGAGCATCTGCGCACCGGCAAGCCGATCTTCTACACGTCCGTCGACAGCGTGCTGCAGATCGCCGCGCACGAGGAGACTTTCGGCCTGCAGCGGCTTTACGATCTCTGCCAGATTGGGCGCGAACTCTGCGATCCATACAAGATCGGCCGTGTGATCGCCCGCCCCTTTGTCGGCTCGCCCGAGAGCGGTTTCAAACGAACCGGCAACCGCAAGGATTTCGCCACGCCGCCACCGGCCGACACCATCCTCGACACCCTCGACACGGCAGGGCGCTCCATCGTGACCGTCGGCAAGATCGGCGACATCTTCGCCCATCGCAGAACGGGTCGGGAGGTGAAGCCCAATGGCAACGATGCCTGCCTGTCGGCCGCCATCGAGGCGTTGAAGGATCTGCCCGATGGCGGCTTCGTGTTTGCCAATCTGGTCGATTTCGACAGCGAGTTCGGCCATCGTCGCGACATTCCCGGCTATGCCGCTGCGCTCGAGGCCTTCGACCGGCGCATCCCGGAGATCGAGGCAGCCCTCAAGGACGGCGACCTCGTCATCATCACCGCCGACCATGGCAATGACCCGTCATGGCAGGGCTCCGACCACACCCGCGAACACGTGCCGATCCTGAGCTTCGGCTCTGGATTGAAGCTTGGCGCCATCGGGCGGCGGGAGAGCTTTGCCGATATCGGGGCAAGCGTGCTCGCCCATCTGGGGGTTTCCCATAAAGGAATGGGAGCGCCTTGGCTCTTAGCCCTTTGTCATGGCCGGGCTTGTCCCGGCCGTCCCGGTTGTGGAAGCGTAGCGTTTCTCGCATCGGGATCACCGGCACGAGGCCGGTGATGACGTGAGGACAGTTGCAGAAAGTCCCGAGAAAAGGCCAAGCCGCCGCATCCCTCCCCAGTGCCATTGACGGCACCGAAACTTTGGATCAGTCTTCCAAAGATCGTATGGAGGCTCTCCGGCGATCAGTGGGGGAGTCTTCCCGTTTCGCGTGGAAGATCGTTCATGAGCTCGCCTAACCGCTCGACCCATATCCGGCTCACCTCCCATCCCGAGCCGAACGCAGGCACCATCAAGCATCCGATCAAATGGGGGGCCGAGGACCCACAGGTCCGGGGTCCGGTCGTCGGCACCGTCACCAACCCGGCCGACCGCAACGTGATCGGCGCCCATGGCGGCTCCTATTCCCTCTACCGGGCGCTGGCCATCTCCGCCCGGGCGCTCAACCCGCTGGCGCGGCCCGATCTTCACAACACGCACCCGACCGCCGAAATCGGCCCGCATCCGCAATGGTTCGAGCCGGGCAGGATCGTGTCCCTCGACCCCTGGGGCCATATGGTCGGCGAGATCTACAAGGACGAGATCGCCGCCGGCCTCGACATCCGTCCCAGCATCGCGGTCACCAAGGCGCGTCTCAACATGCCCGAGATCCTTGGCGCCATGGGGGCGAAGCGCCTCAAGGCCGATGGTGGTTTCCTGCATGAATCGGGCGACATCTCGGTGACGAAGATCGCGGTCGATCCGGTCTGGTATCTGCCCGGCATCGCCCAGCGCTTCGGCTGCTCCGAGGGCGAGCTGCGCCGCACCCTTTTCGAGCAGACCGGCGGCATGTTCCCCGAGCTCGTCACCCGTCCCGATATGAGCGTGTTCCTGCCGCCCATCGGCAACATCACGGTCTATGTGATGGGTGATGTGGCCCGCCTGAGCGACCCCAAGACCCGCATTGCCTGCCGCGTCCATGACGAGTGCAACGGCTCCGACGTGTTCGGCTCCGACATCTGCACCTGCCGGCCCTATCTCGTGCACGGCATCGAGGAATGCGTCCGGGAAGCTCAAGGTGGCGGCGTCGGCGTGATCGCCTATAACCGCAAGGAAGGCCGCGCGCTCGGCGAGGTGACCAAGTTCCTCGTCTACAATGCCCGCAAGCGGCAGGAAGGCGGCGACCAGGCCTCCACCTATTTCGAGCGCACAGAATGCGTGGCCGGAGTGCAGGATGCGCGCTTCCAGCAGCTCATGCCCGATGTGCTGCACTGGCTCGGCATCCGCCGCATCGACCGGCTCATGTCCATGTCCAACATGAAGTACGATGCCATCACCGGCTCGGGCATCGAGGTGGTGGAGCGCGTGCCGATCCCGGCCGAGCTGGTGCCGCCGGATGCGCAGGTGGAGTTGGAGGCAAAGAAGGCCGCAGGCTATTACACGCCCGACGGCGCGCCCGATGCATCGGAGTTGGACAAGGTGAAGGGACGCGATCTGGAGCGGTTCTGACGCCGAGCGCATCGCGCGGACCCGAAGGGCCACGCCAGTGAAAAGTGGCCCCGGTTTTCACCCCTGAGCGATGCGCTCAGGGCGAATTGAAGCATCGGATTGATCCCAAAAATGAAAGCCGCTTTTGGGTCCGATGCTCTGGCCTTAACCTTCTCGTCAAACGGCTGAGCGCCGGAATGCTGCGCTCAGCCGAGACTGTGCTATCGCTCTCGGCACGAGAGCAGCGGAGCCCTGCGTGACGGACCAGCCCAATCTTTCTCCAGAAACCCAAGCCGCCCGAAGCCTGTTGTCCGCCGCAGCCGTGCGGGAGCGGTCCCATCAGCTTCTGCAAGCAGGGCTCGAGGGTCGCCTCAAGCATTTCACGGTCGATCTCGACCGGCTTGAGCCCTGTGCCGACGAGGTCGTGGCCACGATCCGCCAGGCCTATCCTTCCCTCGAGATTCCGTTCCATGCCCGCTGGCGCCATTTCTCCGCCGGCGGCCATGATCGCTGGGATGCGGTGATGCACGGCGCCCCCTGGGAGAGCGCCGCCGACATGGCCCGCTCCGCCTTCGATCTCGCCATCGTCTCGGTCCTGCTCGATGCCGGTGCGGGGGCGCAGTGGCGCTACGAGGAGGGCCGCACCGGCGAAATCTATATCCGCTCCGAGGGGCTTGCGGTCGCAAGCTTCGACATGTTCTTGAGCGGCGCCTTTTCCAGCAAGCCGGAGGATCCCTTCCGCGTCGATGCGGATGTGCTGATGACGCTGACCGCGGAGGATCTCGCCTCCGGTTTCCAGGTCTCGGCCGACAACCCGCTCGTCGGGCTCGAAGGCCGCGCCGCTCTTCTCAATCGTCTGGGGCGCGTCGTCGCAACGAACCCCGATATTTTCGGGCAGGTCGACGATCCTCGCCCAGGCGGGCTCTTCGACGTCATTGCCGCCACGGCCGAAAGCGACGGCATCAGGGCGACCTCGATCCTGGAGGCGCTGCTCACCCATCTCGGGCCGATCTGGCCCGGCCGCATCACGCTCGGCGGCATCGATCTCGGCGATACCTGGCGCCATCCTCTGATCGAGGCGCCGGATGCCACGAAGGGGCTCATCCCCTTCCACAAACTGTCCCAGTGGCTCTCCTATTCGCTGATCGAGCCGCTCGAATGGGCGGGCTTTGCCGTTGTCGATATCGACGGTCTCACGGGCCTGCCAGAATACCGCAACGGTGGCCTTTTTCTCGACACGGGCGTGATCGCCCTGAAGGATGCGGCGGACGCCACGCGCGCCCATGCGGTGGATTCGGAACTCGTCGTCGAATGGCGGGCCTTGACCGTGGCCCTTCTCGACCGCATTGCCGATCCCATCCGCACGAAGCTAGGATTCGCCGCGGAGGACTTTCCCTTGGCCAAGGTGCTGGAAGGCGGCACCTGGGCGACAGGGCGGAGGCTTGCGAAGGAGAAGCGCGGCGACGGCTCGCCCCCTCTCAGCGTGATCAGTGACGGGACAGTGTTTTAGCTGAATCAGCATACGACGATCAAAGAGGGAAAAAACATGCAGGGCGTCACGGTGGTCGATCATCCGCTGGTTCAGCACAAGCTGACCCTGATGCGGGACAAGGAACGCTCGACGAAGGGCTTCCGCCAGCTCCTCAACGAGATTGGCATGCTGCTCTGCTATGAGGTCACCCGCGACCTGCCCATCGAGCGCATCCGGATCGAGACGCCGCTCACCACCATGGAAGGCGCGCAGATCGCCGGCAAGAAGCTCGTTTTCGCCCCCATCCTGCGTGCGGGTGTCGGCTTCCTCGATGGCATGCTCACGCTGGTTCCCGCCGCGCGCGTCGCCCATATCGGCCTCTACCGCGATCCGGAATCGCTCCAGGCCGTCGAATATTACTTCAAGGCCCCGTCCGATCTCGCCGACCGCATGGTGCTGGTGCTCGACCCCATGCTGGCGACCGCGAACTCGGCCGTGGCGGCCATCGACCGGCTGAAGGAGCGCGGCGCCAAGGATCTGCGCTTCGTCTGTCTGCTCGCGGCGCCCGAGGGCATCGAGAAGCTGCGCGGCGCGCACCCGGACGTGGATATCTGGACCGCCTCCATCGACGAGCGCCTCAACGACCACGGCTATATCGTGCCGGGCCTAGGCGATGCCGGCGACCGGATGTACGGAACGCGCTGACGCTTCAGGCGATTTCCTTTCGCAATTCCAATGAGGGATCATCCGCCTTGCGCTTCATCGTCGCCGATTGGGGAACGACCCGCTTTCGTGGCTATCTGATCGAGAACGAAACCGTTCTCGACGAGGTCTCATCGAATGAGGGTGTCTCGGCCCTGCAAAAGGGCCAGCACCGTGACGTTTTCTCGCGCCAATGCGGGAGATGGCTCGAGGCCGAGCCCGATGCACCGGTGCTGCTCGTCGGCATGGTGGGGAGCCGCGAAGGCTGGGTTGAGGCGCCATACGCCACCTGCCCTGCAGGCCCGGCCGAAATCGCCCAGGCGCTCGTGCCCGTGGATCTGGAGAACGGCCGCAAGGGCTACATCATCCCCGGCCTGTTCTGCGAGCCCGCTCCCGGCACGGCCGACGTCATGCGCGGTGAGGAGACGCTGGCTCTGGGTGCGGGCGTCGAGAACGGATTGATCTGCTCGGCAGGCACCCATCCGAAATGGATCGCGATGAAGGACGGTCGCATCGAGCGCTTCGCCACCTACATGACCGGCGAGATGTACGGGCTGCTGCGCGAGCATTCCATGATCGGCCGCCCGGCCACCGAGCCGGAAGACCCGAAAGGCTTCGATCTCGGGATCGATGCCGCCGAGCGCAACAGCGGCGAGAACCGGGTCGGCCTGCTCCATCTTCTTTTCAGCGCCCGCGCGGCGGTCGTCTCGCGCCGCATGGACAGCAATCTGCTCGCACCCTACCTGTCTGGCCTTCTCACGGGCGACGAGATCAACGGAGCCTTGGCGCAGTTCGGTCGCCCCTCCTCCGTCACCATCTTGGCCGAACCGGGCCGCGCCGATCTCTATGTCCACGCGCTCGAGCGCCACGGCATCAAGGCTGAGATCAAGGTGCCGCAACAAGCGCTGATCGCGGGCCTCGCCCGGATCGTGCGGCAGCACGCGTTGGGCTGACCACACGGGTCATTCCGGGGCCGCGCAAGCGGAGCCCCCGAGCCCATGACCGCTGAGGATTCTTCGTTCTGTCAGAACGGTGTTTATGGATGCCCGCCTGCGCGGGAATGACAATGTTGCGCTTCCTGCGCCTCATCCTGCACGCGATCCCGGATCGTCGCTCTGCTCCGTCCAGGATGACATGCGCGGCTTCACCCCTTAAAACCTCACCTCAAGCAATCGTCCTTAACCGTCCAGGTCAAAACCCCATGCCCCACCCTCTCCTCGCCTCAGCGACTGATACCTCGAAGCCCATCTGGCTGGTGACCGAACAGACATGGGCGGACATTTCCGGACAGCTGCCCCAGATCGCGCAAGGCTTCGCGAAGGCGCAAGGGTTCGAGGGCAAAGCCGGGAGCCACTGCCTGCTCCCAGGTGCCGATGGCGGACTCATGGGCATCGTCTTCGGCCTCAACGGCGCAGATGCCAAGCACAACGATCCGTTTCTCGTCGGCAAGCTTCCGACCCTGTTGCCGGATGGCGTCTATCGCTTTGAATCGGATGCGCCGAACCCGACGCTGGCGACCCTTGCCTGGCTGCTGGGAGCCTACAGCTTCGACCGCTACCGCAAGCGCAGCGAGAAGACCGTTCGTCTCGTGACGCCGAAGGGCGTCGATACCGAGGAAGTCTCGCACATTGCGAATGCGGTCGTGACGAGCCGCGATCTCGTCAATACGCCGACCAGCGATCTCGGCCCCGATGGCATCGAAGCTGCCGCACGTCAATTGGCGGAGCGGCATGGCGCCTCCTTCAAGTGCATCGTCGGCGACGATCTTCTGAAACAGAACTTCCCCATGATCCATGCGGTCGGCCGTGCATCGGCCACGCCTCCGCGTCTCATCGATTTCACCTGGGGCAAAGCCGATGTGCCGCGCGTCACGCTCGTCGGCAAGGGCGTCGCCTTCGATACCGGCGGTCTCGACATCAAGCCAGCCTCCTCCATGCTGCTCATGCGCAAGGATATGGGCGGCGCGGCCGCGACCCTTGCGCTTGCCTCCATGATCATGGACGCGAAACTCCCGGTGCGCCTGCGCGTGCTGATTCCGGCGGTCGAGAACTCGATCTCCAGCAATGCCTTTCGCCCCGGCGACATTCTCAGCAGCCGCAAGGGCATCTCTGTCGAGATCGGCAACACGGATGCGGAAGGCCGGCTCATCCTGGCCGATGCCCTGGCGCTGGCGGACGAGGAGAACCCTGACCTCCTCGTCGATTTCGCGACACTCACCGGCGCGGCCCGCGTGGCGCTCGGGCCTGAGCTGCCGCCCTTCTATACCGATGACGATGCGCTCGCCACCGACATCGCCCGCCATGGCACCGCGGTGAACGATCCCGTGTGGCGCATGCCGCTCTGGACGCCCTATCAGAGCCAGCTCGATTCCAAGTTCGCCGACATGAACAATACCGGTGGACCGATGGGCGGCTCGATCACCGCCGCCCTGTTCCTGCGTCGCTTCGTGTCGGCAGCGAAGGCGCATGTGCATTTCGACATCTTCGCCTGGAACAACTCGACCAAGCCTGCGCGGCCCGAGGGCGGCGAGGTCCAGGCGGCGCGCGCGCTGTATTCTCTCCTAAGGGAACGCTACGCGTCTTAAGCATACCAGCAGGCATCAGTTGCGCCGTTCGTTCGGGTTCAGAAGAATACGGCTCCGAAACGAACGGTGCGGCTCTGCGCGTCGTGCGGGAAAGTGGGCCCGGTTTTCCGTGCCTAACGATGCGCCGCTAAGGGGTTGAGCATCGGATCAATCCCAAAAGTGGTGTCCATTTTTGGTCCGGTGCTTATGCCTGTCGAATTGCGTGCTCTTCAATCGCTCAAGCTCTGGCACGATGTGCATCTCGGCCTCGTGCATCGGGGCGGCGACCTCTCCTCCCGTCAGATTTCCATCCTGCTGACGATCTACCTGGAGCCGCCGCCTCATACCGTGCGTGGGCTCGCGAAGAAGCTCGATGTGACGAAGCCCGTTATTACCCGTGCCCTCGACACCCTTGGCAAGCTCGACCTCGTCTCCCGCCGCCGGGATGAGGCGGATCGGCGCAACGTCATCATCCAACGCACCGTCGCTGGTGCTTTGACCGTGGAACGGCTAGGAGACATGATCATGGCCCGTGCCAAGGAGCTGCCCCGATGAGTTTCGACCGCCGCATCACGCCCGTTCGCGCCGATCTCGCCGATGAGCGCCTGCGCGGACAGGTCGATGCCGAGCGCTACACGACAGGCACGGTCAAGCGTGTCATCACGACCTTCTCGCCGCTGCATCGCCATCCCTCCCGCGAGGCGCCCGTCGACACGCAGGCGATCTTCGGAGAAAGCGTGACCGTCTATGACGAGCATGAGGGCTGGGCCTGGGTGCAGCTCCATGATGACGGCTATGTGGGCTATCTGCCGAGCGCTGCCCTCAGTGAGCCTGAGCCGCAGCCCACCCACAGGGTCCGGGCGATCCGCACCTTCATCTATCCGGGTCCGAACCTGAAGCTGCCTTTTCACGATTACCTGACGCTGAATTCCAAGGTCGCCGTCACGGAGACGCAAGGCGATTACGCGCATCTTGGCACCGGCGGATGGGTCTTTGCCGCGCATCTGAGCGGGCTCGATGTCTTCGAGACGGATTACGTGAGCGTGGCCGAACGCTTCCTGCACACGCCCTATCTCTGGGGTGGCAAGACGAGCCTCGGCATCGACTGCTCGGGACTGGCACAGACCGTGCTGACGGCTGCCGGTATCAAGGCGCCGCGTGACAGCGACATGCAGGAGCGTGAGCTTGGCACGGCTGGCGAGGTGAAGGCGGATCTGAGCGGCCTTCGACGTGGCGATCTCGTGTTCTGGAAGGGCCATGTGGGTCTGATGGTGGACGGGACGAATTTCATCCACGCCACCGGCCACAGCATGACCGTGATGATCGAACCGCTGACGGTCGCCGAGGACCGCATCCGCCGGACGAGCTACGGTCCGATCAGTTCGATCAAGCGGCTGGGTTAAATCTTTGCGATCATCCCGGGGCTGCACAGCAGAACTCGGGGTCGCTTTCAGGGTAACTCTCGTCATGGCCGGGCTTGTCCCGGCCATCTCGACTCAGAAACGCGCTGCGCTCTTCCCATCGGGATCACCGGCACATGGCCGGTGATGACGCTCTACTCTCGAGCGATGACGAAATGCGTCAATACCCTCGCGCCCGATCCACCACGTTCTCGAACGCCTCCCCCGCCTCATGGCGGCGGATCTGCTGCGCGATGTAGCGAGCCGTCGCTTCCGGCTCGCTCGTCGCCGAATTGTGCGGCGTGATCGTCACGCGCGGGTGCGTCCAGAGCGGTGAACTCTCCGGCAAGGGCTCGGTCTCGAACACGTCGAGGGTTGCCGCCTGCAGGGTGCCGTCGTCGAGGCAGGAGAGGATATCGGCCTCCACCTGCAGCTTGCCGCGGCCCGCATTGATCAGGATCGGTCCGCCGAGCTTGCCATCACGCGCAAGCTTCCGGAACAGCGAACGGTTCAGAATGCCTTGCGTGTCGGGCGTGAGCGGCATCAGGGCGATGAGAATGTCAGTACGGTTGAGGAAGGACGTCAGGCCATCTTCACCCGCATAGGCATCGAAGCCTTCGACGGATTTCGGCGTACGGCTCCAACCGGCGACATCGAAACCCATCACCTTCAGCTTGCGTGCCGCATCCTGTCCCAGCACGCCGAATCCCATGATGCCGACGCGGACTTCACCCGCGATCGGCGGCGCGCGATCCGGGTTCCAGCGCTTCGCCTTCTGATCCTCGTCGAAGCGGCGCTGCTCGCGCAGATACATGAGGCAATGCAGCACCATGTATTCGCTCATGCGATGGGTGAGATCGTCCTGCGCCACGCGCACGATGGGTGCAGCAGGCAACCCGGGATAGCTCATCAGGTGATCGACACCTGCCCCGAGCGAGAAGATCGCTTCGAGGTTGGGCAGGTTGGACAAGCTTCCCGGCTTCGGACCCCAGGTCGCCACATAGCGGATGGCGTTCCTGTCGAAATCGTCGCCCAGCACGACGATGTCCCGATCAGGCAGGTGGCGCCTGAAGCGTTCGACCCAGGGCTGCGTCTCCCAGGTGACGGCGACGAGAAGGCTCATGCGGTCGCTCCGATCCGTTCGAGAATGCTCGGCCCCGGATCAGCCTTCCCTTCACCGATCGTATAGGCGGCACGAACAGCGCGTGCCGCCGCATCCGCCGCCTCTTCGCTGCGTGCATGCACGATAGCGAGGGGACGTGAGGCGTCGACGGTCTCGCCGAGGGCGGCAAGTTCGGTCAGGCCCACCGCGTGATCGATCGGATCCTGCGGGCGCGTGCGGCCGCCTCCAAGCGCAACGACGGCTACACCAATGCCGCGCGCGGCAACCTTCCGCACGGTTCCGGAACGTTCGGCGTGAATGGCGCGGATGACGGGGGCAGACTGCAGATGCACCTTATGGTTCTCCAGAAAATCGGCAGGCCCGCCGAGGGCGGACACCATGCGCTGGAAGACCTCGGCAGCTTTGCCTGAAGAGATCGCGAGCTCAATCTTGGCGCGTGCATCATCGATGGTGGCAGCGAGCTTGCCGAGCAGCAGCATCTCGGCGGAGAGCTCAACCGTCACCTCGTGGAAGCGCGTCTCGCGCCGGCGGCCCGTCAGGTAATCGACCGCATAGGCCATCTCGACCGCATTGCCGGCGCTCGAAGCGAGCGACTCGTTCATGTCGGTGAGAAGCGCGCTCGTGGGCAGGCCCGCGCCATTGGCGACGACGACGAGGCTCTCGGCGAGCTTTCGCGCATCGTCGACATTGTCCATGAAGGCGCCGGAGCCGAACTTCACATCCATCACGAGGCCCTGCAGCCCCGCGGCCAGTTTCTTCGAGAGAATCGAAGCTGTGATGAGATCGATGGATTCGACCGTCGCGGTCACGTCGCGGATCGCGTAGAGGCGCTTGTCGGCAGGCGCAAGATCGGCGGTCTGGCCGATGATGGCGCAACCTACCTCACGCGTGACACGGCGGAACGTGTCGATATCGGGCTGCGTGACATAGCCCGGAATGGAATCGAACTTGTCGAGGGTGCCGCCCGTGTGGCCGAGGCCGCGCCCGGAAATCATCGGCACATAGCCGCCGCAGGCTGCAACCGCGGGACCCAGCGCGAGGCTGACCGTATCGCCGACGCCGCCTGTCGAGTGTTTGTCGAGCACCGGGCCCGGCAGATCCCAGGTGAGCACCGTGCCGGAATTCATCATGGCGCGCGTCAACGCCACGCGCTCCGGCACGGAGAGACCCTGGAAGAAAATCGCCATGGCGAAGGAGGCCGCCTGGCCTTCGGTGACACGGCCTGCGGTAAGGCCTTCGATGAAGTGCTCGATATGCTCAGGATCGAGCCTGCCGCCGTCGCGCTTGTGGCGGATGATTTCCTGCGGAAGTAACGTCATGTCAGTAAGTTCCGGTCGCCGTCGTGCCGGCCCGACCTTCGATGGCGGCAATCAGCGTGTCGTAGACGCTGCTCGCGCCGAAGCGGAATGTCCGCGGGGTCGCCCAGCCCGGGCCCATGATGCGGTCGGCAAGATCGAGATAGATCCTCGCGTCCGCGACGGTGCGAATGCCTCCAGAGGGTTTGATGCCGACGGGCCTGCCCGAAGCCTTGATGGCGTTGAGCATGATCTCGGCGGCTTCGGGCGTCGCCGAAACCGGTGTCTTGCCGGTCGAGGTCTTGATGAAGTCCGCTCCCGCGTCGATGGCGATGCGGCTTGCCGTCTCGATCAATTTCGGATCCTTCAGTTCGCCCGTTTCCAGGATGACCTTCAGCAGGCGCCCCTGATTGACGAGATCGCGCACGGCCTCGACCATCTCGGTGGCAACGGCGAGGTCGCCCCGGCGCAGGGCCTCGTATGGCAGCACGAGATCGATCTCGTTGGCGCCGTCGGAGAGCGCCTCCTGCGTGTCGTCGGTGACGCGGCTCATATCCTCGCCGCCGGCAGGGAAGTTCACCACCGTGGCGATGCGCACGGGCGAGCCTTTGAGGTTCTCCTGCGAACGCTTCACGAATTGCGGCCACACGCAGACAGCCGCCACAGGTCCATGCGGGTCGAGCGCCTTCTTGCACAAGGCATCGATGGCCTGATCGTTGCAGGTCTCGTTAAGATCGGTGAGATCGAGACTGCGCAGGGCGCGAGTCGCTATAGGCGCATCAGACATGGGACAGCTCCGCAACGAAGGACCGGATGAGACGCTTGAACTTCTCTGACGCTTCGGCTGCCGTATCCTTGGTCTCCTGATGCGAGGGCGAAGCGCCTTCGATCCCGGCAGCGAGGTTCGTGACGACGGAAATCGCGGCGACCCTCAATCCGTAATAGCGCGCGAGGATGACCTCCGGCACCGTGGACATCCCGACGAGATCGCCGCCGAGAATCTGCACCATTTTGATTTCAGCCGGCGTCTCGAAACTCGGGCCGGACAACCAGGCATAAACACCTTCGGGCAGTGCGATGCCGCTCTTCTCTGCGGCTCGTTGAAGAACCTGGCGAAGATCCGCGTCATAGGCGTTGGTGAGCGAGACGAAGCGCCCCTCGGTGTGATCGCGCAGCAGCGGATTGCCGCCCGAGAGATTGAGGTGATCGTTGAGGGCGACCAAACTTCCCGGTCGGATATCGGCGCGCACCGAACCGGCCGCATTGGTGGCGACCAGCACCGGAACGCCGAGCTCCTTCACGAAAGCGATCGGCAGGCGCATGGCGCCGGCATCGCCCGTCTCGTAATAATGGGCGCGGCCCTGGAACAGAAGCACCCGCTTGCCTTCGAGCGTGCCGGCGACGAGCTTGCCCGCATGGCCGGAGACGCCGCTTTTCGGGAAATGCGGAATAGCGGCATAAGGCAGGCTCACCGCATCGCTGACCTCGTCGACGAGAGTGCCGAGCCCCGTGCCGAGCACGAAGGCTGCATCGAAATGGCCGTCGAAGCCGCGGGCGCGTACGAACTCGGCCGCTTCTTGAATCAACTGGTGCATCGTCATCGTTTCAGGCCTGAATTGCAGGCCTTCCTTTCGTTATCGCAATGGTTCGGACCGATTTATCGATCCGTCAAATTGTCCGGCCCGAAGGAGAAAGGCAACAGTTCGTCGAGCGTGAAGCGTTTCCGAATTCCCTCAGGCCCTGCGATGTGAATGGGCGTATCGGGAGCGGCAAATTCGCGGATACGCTGGCGGCAGCCGCCACAGGGGGTGACGAGATGCTCCCCCTCACCCATCACCACGATCTCAGTGATGCGGCTTTCGCCGGCAGCGACCATGGCCGAGATGGCGCCGGCTTCCGCACAGGAGCCGACCGGATAGGCAGCGTTCTCCACGTTGCATCCCGTAAAAACCCGACCGTCCGGCGTGGCGATCGCCGCACCCACCTTGAAGCGCGAATAGGGCGCATAGGCCCTGGTCTGGATGGCCTTGGCGGCCTCGAACAGGGTGTCCAACGATGCCATGCTCAGCGCTCCTTCACATAGGGCACGCCGGCAGCTCGGGGCGGGATCGCCTTTCCAATGACGCCTGCGAGCAGGATGACGGTCATGAGATAGGGCAGTGCCTGGATGGCCTGTACCGGCACCTCGCCGATTCCCGGCAGGGAAATGCCCTGCAGGCGAATGGCGATGGCATCGAGCAAACCGAAGAGGAAGCAGGCACCGAGCGCCGGCCATGCCCGCCACTTGGCGAAGATCAGCGCAGCGAGCGCGATGAAGCCCTTGCCGGCCGTCATGTTGGGGAGGAAGCCCGCCGATTGCCCGACCGAGAGATAGGTCCCACCGATGCCGCAGAGAACGCCGCCGATAACGACCGCGGTGTAGCGCAAGCCTGTCACCGAAATGCCTGCCGTATCGACCGCGGCCGGATTTTCACCGACGGCGCGCAGGCGAAGACCGAACCGGGTCCGCCCCAGCACGAACCAGGTGAGCGGCACGGCCAGAAGAACGATGTAGACGAGGGCCGAATGGCCGAAGATCGCGTCGCCGAAACGCTGCACGCCCTCCAGCGGCGGCGTGCGCCCGCCCTGGCTGTACCAGGCATTGCCGACGATGGCGGTCAGCCCCGCGGCCAGCATGTTGATGGCGACACCGGAGACGATCTGATTGCCGCGCTGGCTGATGGAGGCGAAGCCATGGATGAGGCCGAAGGCCACCGATGCGCCGATGCCGGCCATCAGACCGATCCAGGCCGAACCGAAAGCGTAAGCCGCCGCCGCCGCCGCCGCCGCGAAAGCCGCTACCAGCATCTTGCCTTCAAGGCCGATATCCACCACGCCGGAGCGCTCGGACCAGAGACCGGCCAGGCAGGCGGCGAGAAGCGGGACCGAGAGCCGCAGGGCCGAGTCGAAAACCGTAACGAGAAAGCTGAGATCCATGGCTCAGGCCCTCGCCAGTTTCTGGCGCGTCAGCACATGCGCCACGGCCCGCCGGAACAGCCCGTCGAGAGCGCCGGCAAACAGGATGATGATACCGCCGATCACCACCACCATGTCGCGGGTGATGGCCGGCTGCTCGAAGGCGAGCTCCGCCCCGCCCTGATAGAGAATGCCGAACAGGAGCGAGGCCAGGATAATGCCGACGGGATGCGCGCGCCCCATGAGCGCCACTGCGATGCCCACGAAGCCGTAGCCGGAGGTGAATTCGAGCAGCAGGCGATGCTGATAGCCCATGAGCTCGTTGACCGCGAGACCGCCCGCCAGCGCGCCGGACAGCATCATGGCGATGATGGTGATGCGCGCGGGAGAGATGCCGGCATAGACCGCCGCCGCGGGATTGGAGCCGACGACGCGGATCGCATAGCCGAGACGCGAGCGATAAATGAGGAGCCAGACGAAATAGGACGCCGCCAGCGCCAGCACCAGCGTCAGGTTGAGCTGCGACGCTGGAATTTCGATGCCGAAGGCGGCGAACACCTCATGCATGAACGGGATATACGATTGCTCCGGGAAGGCGCGCGTTTCCGGGTTCATGGATTGCGGCTCGCGCAGCACGTTCACCAGCAGGTAGACGATCAGCACGCTGGCGAGCCAGTTGAACATGATCGTCGTGATGACGATGTGGCTGCCGCGCTTCGCCTGGAGATAGCCCGGAACGGCCGCCCAAGCGGCGCCGAAGGCAGCGGCTCCCAGAATGCCGAGCGGAATGAGCAGGAAGCCTGGCAGGAAGGTCAGGTTGTTGAGCACGAGCGCGATGCCGAGACCCGCGAGCGTCGCCTGCCCCTCGCCGCCGATGTTGAACAGGCCTGCATGATAGGCGACGGCAACCGCCAACCCGACGAAGATGAAGTCGGTCATGTAGAACAAGGTGAAGCCGAGCCCCTCACTGGTACCGAGGCTGCCTTGGATCAGATAGCGCGTGGCGGAGAGCGGATTCTCGCCGATCCCGAGCACGACGAGGCCGGCGACAAGAAAGGCCGCCACCACGGAGATGGCGGGTACGAGAACCGTGTCGGCCCATCGGGGCAGGTCGAGAGGAGCGCTCACGTCTTAAGCATCCGGCAGGAACATGTGGCCCTGCTCATCGAGAGGAAAGAACGGGTTCCAGGCGACTTCCCAGAGATGCCCGTCCGGATCGGCGAAATAGCCCGAATATCCGCCCCAGAAAACATCCTGCAGCGGCTTGAGAGGACGCGCGACAGCCTTCACGGCAAGAGCATAGACCTCGTCGGCCTCCTCTTTGGAACGGGCATTGTAGGCGAGCGAAATGGCGGCAAAGCCGGTGGGCGTGTCCTCGACGCCTGCATCCTTGGCGAGATCCGCACGGCCGAACAGGGCAAGCGCCAAGCCGTTCGCCTGAAAAAATGCAACGCCGGGCTGACTGGCGGAAGAGGCCTTCCAGCCCCAGGCCTCATAGAACGCACGGGATTTCGAGAGATCGGCAACACCCAGGGTGACGAGGGTCAATCGCGGTTGCATCAGGCAGCCTCGTCCGTCACGCCGGCCATGAGCAGGCCGAGATCCTGTTCGTTCGTCTCGGATGCCTTGCGCTCGCCCGTGATCCTGCCGCCGCACATGGTGAGGATGCGGTCGGACAGGTTCATGATCTCGTCGAGTTCCACCGAGACGAGCAGGATGGCGACGCCCGCATCGCGCAAGCTGATCAGCCGGCGGTGAATGAACTCGATCGCGCCGATATCGACACCGCGTGTCGGCTGTCCGACGAGCAGCACCTTCGGATTGCGCTCGATCTCGCGCGCCAGCACGATCTTCTGCTGATTGCCGCCGGAAAAGTTCGATGATTTCAGCCGCGGCGCCGGCGGACGCACATCGTACTGCTCCATCTTCTTCGCCAAATCCGCAACCAGGCGGTTATGGTCGAGGATCGGTCCGCGGCCGAGATGGGGCTCGTCGCTGAACCCGAGAATGGCGCTCTCGAAGGCCGGGAAGGCCGGAACAAGTCCCATGCGTAGCCGGTCTTCCGGAACGTGAAGCAGGCCAAGCTGGCGCATGCGATGCGGGTTGTGCTCTGAGGAAGGAATATCGCGCCCCTCGAGACGGATCGAGCCGCGCGCGGGATGGCGCATGCCGGCGATGGCCTCCAGCAACTCGCTCTGGCCGTTGCCGGCCACTCCCGCGATGCCGACGATCTCGCCGGCACGAACGCTGAAGGAAGCATTCGCCACGCGCACCACGCCGCGAGAATCGACCACGGACATGGTGTCGATCTCGAGCAGCGGCGCACCGGGCGCCTTCTCGGCCTTCTCGACGCGCAGGAGCACGCGCCGTCCCACCATCAACTCCGCCAGTTCCGGCGGCGAGGTGTCGGCTGTCTCGACACTCGCCACCATCTCGCCACGGCGCATGACCGAGACGCGATCCGTAATCGCCATGATCTCGCGCAGCTTGTGCGTGATGAGGATGACGGTCTTTCCCTGCTCCTTGAGCGAACGGAGCAGATCGAACAGTGCATCGGCTTCAGCCGGCGTGAGCACGGCGGTGGGCTCGTCGAGGATGAGGATATCAGCGCCGCGATAGAGGGCTTTCAAAATCTCGACGCGCTGCTGCAGGCCGACGGAGAGATCGCCGACGATGGCGTCCACGTCGATCTCGAGGCCGTAATCCTTGGCCAGCCGCGCAAGCTCGGCGCGCGCCCTGGCCTCCCCCGCGCGCAGCATGGCGCCGCCCTCGGCACCGAGCATCACGTTATCGACCACGCTCAAGGGCTCGACCAGCATGAAATGCTGATGAACCATGCCGATGCCAGCATGAATGGCATCGTTGGGGGAGCGGATGGAGATCGTCTTGCCGTTGACGTGGATCTCGCCGGAATCCGCCTCGTAGAAGCCGTACAGAATCGACATCAGGGTCGACTTGCCCGCACCGTTCTCGCCGACGATGCCGTGGATCGTGCCGCGCTCGACCCGCAGGTTCACATCCCTGTTGGCGTGGACGGTGCCGAAGCTCTTGTTGATGGCAATGAGTTCAATGGCTGGGGACATCGGCCTCGAATGGTCTGCCGGCAATGACGAAAACGAGCGCCGGATCTTATCGGAAAAACAAAACTCGGTCGAAAAAAGATTCGACCGCAGACCTTTGCAGACCTGCGGTCGAACCATGTCTCATCTTACATCGGGCACTTCGAATCCGACATGTAGTCGTGAACCTTGATGGAGCCGGACTTGATATCGGCGGCAGCCTTGTCGGCGGCTGTCTTCATGTCGGCGGTGATCAGCGACTTGTTGTTGTCGTCGAGAGCCCATGCCACGCCGTCCTCCGCCAGGCCGAGGTTCGAGACGCCGGCCTTGAAGGTGCCCTTCTTGGCCTGATCGAAGGCGTTGTAGGTGGCCACGTCCACGCGCTTGACCATGGAGGTCAGGATCTTGCCGGGATGCATGCCGTTCTGGTTCGAGTCGACGCCGATGCCGAGCTTGCCCGCATCCGCAGCGGCGCGCATGACGCCCACGCCCGTGCCGCCGGCCGCATGGTAGATCACATCGGCGCCGCGATCGATCTGGCTCTTGGCGAGTTCGCCGCCCTTCACGGGATCATTCCAGGCTGCACCCGTGGTGCCGGTCATGTTCTGGAACACCTCGGCGTCCTTCTTGGCGTATTTCACGCCCTGGAGGTAGCCGCAGGCGAACTTGCGGATGAGCGGAATGTCCATGCCACCCACGAAGCCGACCTTATTGGTTTTGGAGGCCTGGGCCGCCAGGAGTCCGACCAGGAACGAGCCCTCATGCTCCTTGAACACGATGGATTGCACGTTCGGCTTCTCGACCACGGAGTCGATGATCGCAAATTGCGTCTTCGGGAACTCCTCGGCGACCTTCTTCAGCGCAGTCTCCTGGCTGAAACTGACAGCCACGATGGGCGAGAAGCCGTCGCGGGCGAAGCGGCGCAGGGCCTGCTCGCGCTGGGCGTCGTTCTGCGGCTCGAAATCGCGGTAATCGGTGCCCGTATCCTTCTTGAACTTCTCGGCACCCGTGTGCACGCCCTCGTTGAAGGATTTGTCGAACTTGCCGCCCAGATCGTACACGACGGCGGGCTTGAAGGCCGCCTGCTGCGCAAAGGCAGCCGAGGCGGAAAAGGCGAGGCCCGCGAGTGCGAGACCGAACTTGGTAACTGTCATCGGCTTTGTTCCCTGTTAGACGCCGGCTTGTTGCCGGTTGCCCCTTGACGATGGCACGGCAAGGGCCACACCGCCAAGGCCTCTGTCAAGGCGGCATGTTATTTCCTTCAAGGAATGGTTGATAGCCGAGACCAATCCCGTAAGGTCATGACATGTCTCTCACATCGGACGAAATCGACCGCTATGCCCGCCACCTCGTTCTCCGGGATGTGGGCGGGCCGGGACAACTGAAACTGAAGGCCGCTCGCGTGCTCGTGATCGGTGCCGGCGGCCTGGGCGCGCCCCTGATCCAGTATCTCGCCGCGGCAGGTATCGGCGCCATCGGCATCGTGGACGATGATGCAGTCAGCCTCTCCAACCTCCAGAGACAAGTGATCCACGGCACCCCGGATCTCGGCAGCCCGAAGGTCGAGAGCGCTGCGGAGGCGATCGGACGGCTCAATCCGCATGTGACGGTTGAGCCTTTCCCCATTCGGCTGGCGACTGAGAACGCGCGGGAACTGATCGGCCGCTACGACCTCGTCGCCGACGGCTCGGACAATTTCGAGACCCGCTATGCGGTGTCCGATGCCTGTTTCTACGAGAAGAAGCCCCTGGTGACGGCAGCCTTGAGTCAGTTCGACGGCTCGCTCACCACGATCCGGGCTCACGAGACGGGCCCGGACGGTAAGCCCAACCCGACCTATCGCTGCATCTTCCCCTCTCCGCCTCCACCCGGCGCGATTCCGACCTGCGCGGAAGCCGGCGTCCTCGGTGCGCTTGCCGGCGTCATGGGCAGCCTGATGGCCATGGAAGTGATCCGGGAGATCGTCGGCTACGGAGAGAGCCTCGTAGGGCGCCTGCTGATGGTCGACGCGCGCGCGATGCGGTTCGATACGGTTCGCTATGGCTGGGATGAAGCAAACCCATTAAACGGAAGAAATCGCCCGAACGTGGCCTGAGCCACGTTCGGGCAGTCATTTTTTATCCCCTTAGAACCGCCCCGGTCTTCTTCGACACCTCGCCGACGATCTTGGCCGAGACGGCCTCGATCTCCACATCGGTGAGCGTCTTTTCGGTCGGCTGCAGGGTGACCGCGATGGCGACGGATTTCTTGTGCGGGTCGATGCCGGTGCCCTCGTAGATGTCGAACACGTCGACGCCCACGATCAGCTGGCGCTCGGCCCCCTGGGCCGCCTTCACGATGTCGCCCGCCGCCACGTCGCGGCCGACCACGAAGGCGAAGTCGCGGGTGAGCGGCTGGAAGTCGGGCAGATTGAGCTTCGGCTTCATCTTGGTCGGCTTCGCCTTGGGTGGCGGAAGCGCATCGAGATTGAGCTCGAATGCCACCAGGGGCCCTTTCAGATCGAGGGCCTTCAGCACCTTCGGGTGCACCTCGCCGAAGGCCCCGACCACGTTCTTCGGGCCGAATTGCAGCGTGCCCGAGCGTCCGGGATGGAACCAGGCCGGACCGCCGGCCACCATCTGGAGGCCACCGGAGGGAATGCCGAGCGCCGCCAGAAGCGCCAGCACGTCAGCCTTGGCATCGAAGGCATCGACGCTCTGCGCGCCGCCGTCCCAATGACGGCCGACACCCTCGGCTCGCGCCGTTCCGCGACGGACCGCAGCGGCCTTGATTGACTGGCCTTCCGGCTCGTCGGACGCGAAGGTCTGGCCGACCTCGAAGAGAGCCACATCACTGAGCCCGCGATCCGCATTGCGCTGCGCCGCCTTCATGAGACCCGGCAGCAGGCTCGGACGCATGTCGGAGAGCTCTGCCGCAATCGGGTTGGCGAGCGCCAGCCGGCCATCGCCGCCGCCGAACAGCTCCGCCTCGCTCCTGGCAATGAAGGACCAGGTGACGGCCTCCACCAGCCCGCGCACGGCGAGTGCCCGGCGGGCGAGGCGCGTGCGCTTCTGGATCAGCGTCAGAATGGGCTTTGCAACCGTGTCCTCCAAGCGCGGCAGGGGCTTGGGCTCGATGCGGTCGACGCCGGCGATGCGGATGACCTCCTCGACCAGATCCGCCTTGCCTTCGATGTCCGGACGCCAAGACGGAGCCGTGACGCTGACGCGCTCGCCCGAGCCCTGGAGGCCGAAGCCGAGCGCCTTCAGGATCTGCTCCGACTCGGAGGGCTGAACGTCGAGACCCGACAGGCGCGGAACCTCGGACCAGGGGAACTCGATGACGCGCTTGTCCTCGGGCACCTTTCCGGCCAGCACGGCCTCGCTCGCCTCACCGCCGCACAGGTCGATGACCAATGTGGTGGCAAGATCGAGACCCGGCACGGTAAAGGCCGGATCGACGCCGCGCTCGAACCGGTAGCGGGCATCGGTGATGATCCCGAGCTTCCGGCCGGTCTGCGCGATGTTGAGCGGATCCCAGAGCGCCGATTCGATCAGCACGTCGGTCGTGTTCTCGTCGCAGCCCGAATGCTCGCCGCCCATGATGCCGCCGATGGACTCGACGCCGTTGTCGTCGGCGATCACCACGATGCTCGGATCGAGCCTGTAGGTGCGGGTATCGAGTGCCAGCACCTCCTCGCCCTCCTTCGCGCGGCGGACGGTGAGATTGCCCTTCACCTTCCTGGCATCGAAGACGTGGAGCGGCCGGCCGCGGTCGAAAGTGACGTAGTTGGTGATGTCCACCAGCGCATTGATCGGGCGAAGACCGATGGAGAGCAGGCGGCGCTGCATCCATTCCGGGGATGGGCCGTTCTTCACGCCGCGCACGAGGCGGAGTGCGAAGGCCGGGCAGAGCTTCTCGTCCTCGATCGTCACCGAGATCGGGCAAGCGCCCTTAGCCGCAACGGCCGGCACGGCATCGCCCTTGAGCGTACCGAGGCCGGCGGCGGCAAGATCGCGGGCGATGCCGTGGATCGAGGTGCAGTCGGGACGGTTCGGCGTGAGGTTGATCTCGATCACCGGATCGTCGAGCCCGGCATAGGCCGCGTAGGGAACGCCGACCGGCGCATCGGCGGCCAAGTCGATGATGCCGTCGTGATCGTCGGAGATTTCGAGTTCCGCCGCCGAGCACAGCATGCCCGCGCTCTCGACGCCGCGGATGGTGCCGATTCCGAGCGTGATGTTCTTGCCGGGAATATATGTGCCGGGCGGCGCGAACACGCTCTTCATGCCAGTGCGGGCATTCGGGGCGCCGCAGACCACCTGGATCGGAGCGCCCTCGCCCGTATCGACCATGCACACGCGCAGGCGATCGGCGTTGGGGTGCTGCTCGGCGGAGATCACATACGCCACTTTGTAGGGCGCCAGCGTCTTCGCCTTGTCCTCGACCTCTTCGACTTCCAGGCCGATGCGGGTGAGCGTCTCGACGATGTCGTCGAGGGAGGCCGAGGTGTCGAGATGATCCTTCAGCCAGGAGAGGGTGAATTTCATTGTTGCTCTCCGCTTAGGAAGTGAGGCCGCTGACGAGGCTCGGGATGTCGAGCGGGCGGAAGCCGTAATGGTTCAGCCAGCGCACATCGGCCTCGAAGAAGGGACGCAGGTCCGGCATGCCGTATTTGAGCATGGCGATGCGGTCGATGCCCATGCCCCAGGCAAAGCCCTGGTACTCGTCCGGATCGAGGCCGCAATTGCGCAGCACGTTCGGGTGGACCATGCCGCAGCCCAGGATCTCGAGCCAGTCGGTGCCTTCGCCGAAGCGGATCTCGCCGCCCTTGCGCGAGCACTGGATGTCGACCTCGGCGGAAGGCTCGGTGAAGGGGAAGAAGGACGGGCGGAAGCGCATCTTCACCTGCTCGACCTCGAAGAAGGCCTTGCAGAACTCCTCCAGGATCCACTTCAGGTGCGCGATGTTGGCCTGCTTGTCGATGACGAGGCCTTCCACTTGGTGGAACATCGGCGTGTGGGTCTGGTCCGAGTCGTGACGATAGGTCCGGCCGGGGATGATCACCCGGATCGGCGGCGCCTTGGACATCATCGTGCGGATCTGGACCGGCGAGGTATGGGTGCGCAGCACCTTGCGCTCGCCCTTCTCGTCGGGAGCGAGGAAGAAGGTGTCGTGCATCTCGCGGGCCGGATGGCCCTCGGGGAAGTTGAGCGCCGTGAAGTTGAGGTAATCCGTCTCGATGTCCGGCCCCTCGGCCACGGAGAAGCCCATATCGGCGAAGATCGCCGTCAGCTCCTCGATCACCTGGCTGATCGGGTGGATGCGGCCTCGGCTCTCGGGCGCTTCGGGCACGGGAAGCGTCACGTCAATGCGCTCGGCCGAGAGCCGGGCCTCGAGAGCAGCTTCTGCGAGCGTGTCCTTCTTGGTCGTAATAGCGCCCTGCACCTTGTCGCGCAGGCCGTTGATGAGCGGTCCGCGTTCCTTGCGCTCCTCGGGCGTCATGGTGCCGAGGGTCTTCAGGAGTTCGGAGACGGAGCCCTTCTTGCCGAGTGCTGAGACGCGCACGGTTTCCAGGGCCGCTTCGTCGCCGGCGGCTTCGACCTGGGTGAGCAGGTCACGTTCGAGTTGATTGAGATCGGTCATCGGTCCCTTGCCAGATGCAAGCGCTTTGAGTGAAGCGCGGCGCGGGAGCCGTCAAGTCTTCCGAGCCGCGTAATGGCAGCCGACAGCCTTCGGGCCGTCAGCGCGGATGGTCTCGGAGAAGGGGGAGTAAGGCGGTGCGGCTGACGATTCAGCCGCACCGAAGCTAGTCTATCCGACCTTAGGCAGCCTGCTGCGGCAGGGCGGCCTTGGCGCTCTCCACGTAAGCGGCGAAGGCCGCCGGCTCGTGGATGGCCAGCTCGGACAGGACCTTGCGATCGACCTCGATCCCAGCCTTGCCGAGACCGTCGATAAATCGGGAATAGGTCAAGCCATGCATACGGACGGCAGCGTTGAGGCGCTGGATCCAGAGAGCGCGGAAGGTGCGCTTCTTGTTGCGACGGTCACGAGTGGCATACTGCATGCTCTTCTCGACCGCCTGCTTGGCGATACGGATGGTGTTCTTGCGGCGGCCGTAGAAACCCTTGGCTGCCTTGAAAACCTTCTTGTGCTTGGCGTGGGCGGCAACGCCCCGTTTGACGCGGGCCATTTAAAAAACTCCTTCAAAATCAGGGATGTGGTGGAAGAACCGCCTTAGCCGTTCGGCAGGAAGTACTTCTTCACGTTGTACGCATCACCTTCGAACATGGTCGTGGTGCCGCGCAGGTTGCGGATCTGCTTCTTGGTCCGCTTGATCATCCCGTGGCGCTTGCCGGCCTGGGCGTAAACGACCTTGCCGGTGCCAGTGATCTTGAAGCGCTTTTTCGCGCCAGACTTCGTCTTCAGCTTGGGCATTTGGCTCTCCTTTGGACAGGCTTCCGGAGCGGCTTGAACCGCACCTTGGCCTTTTCATTGCTGCATTGAGCAAAACGAACCGCCACGGCAGCCCTAACAGCCGGGCGGTTCAATGAAGGGCGGCTTATGGCAGAAGCCCGCCCAAAAAGCAATGGCCGCCGGTACCCCGACGGCCATGAATTTCACTGTATCGGGAGCCTCTTAGCGCGGCGCCAGGACCATGACGACCTGGCGGCCTTCGAAGTTCGGCTCCATCTCGACCTTGGCGAGATCGCCCACATCGGCCTTGACCCGGTCCAGTACCTTCAGGCCGAGGGATTGGTGCGCCATCTCGCGACCGCGGAAGCGCAGGGTGATCTTCACCTTGTTGCCTTCCTCGAAGAAGCTCTTCATCGCCTTCATCTTGACCTCGTAATCGTGGTCATCGATGCCGGGGCGCAGCTTGATTTCCTTGACCTCGACCGTCTTCTGCTTCTTGCGCGCCTCAGCGGCCTTCTTCTGCTCGAGAAAGCGGAATTTGCCGTAATCGAGGATCTTGCAGACGGGAGGAGTTGCGTTCGGCGAGATCTCCACGAGATCAAGGCCTGCCTCTTCGGCAACCTTGAGGGCATCGAAGAAGGGCACTACGCCCCGGTTCTGCCCTGCATCGTCGATCAGCTGCACGTCGCGAACACCGCGAATGTCTCGGTTGGCGCGCGGTCCGTCCTTTTGCGGCACCGGCATGGCTCTCATTGGTCTGCGAATGGCTCGTATCTCCTGTTAAGGGCTAGGCCGAGAATGGGAGACCCTAGGGACTCCTGTTGGTATGCTCAGCCTTGCCACGAATGAATCGACATTTCGCGCAAATGCGCGGGAAGTCAACTTGTTCTATGGGTAAAACGGCCCTCCAAGAGGGACGAATACACATCGAGGGTGCTCGAAACCATGCGTTCGAGCGAGAAATGACGCTCTACATGGGACCGGGCCCTGGCCCCCAGGGCGATCCTGGCGCTGGCACCCAAATTCAGCGCCGCCCCGACCGCTTCGACCAATGCATCGGCGTCTCCGGCCGGAATCCGCCAGCCTGTCCGCTCGTGCGGCAGTACGGCCGGCGGGGCCAGAACCGTCTCGGGCACGGCCCCGAGATCAGACACGACGACCGGCGTTCCCATGGCCTGCGCCTCCACGGCCGAGCGACCGAAGGCCTCCGGCTCCGTCGACGGCACGGTGACGACGGAAGCCGCCAGGAAGGCCGCCGGCATGTCGGTGCAATGGCCGACCCGGCGCACGACGCCCTTCAGCTTGCGCGCCGCGATCAGGCTGTCGAGATCCTTCACGTAAGAATCCCTCCCCTGCGGATCCCCGGCCAGGATATAGGCCACGTCGGTGAGGCCTGCATCGCGCAGCTTGGCCGCCGCTTCGATCAGCACCTTCTGGCCTTTCCAGCCGGTCAGCCGAGCCGCCAGCAGCACCACCCGTTCGTGGGGAGCCACCTCCCAGGCCTTCCTCAAGGCCTCGATCCGCTCCGGCGCGATGGCCTGGGGCGAGAAGATCGAAAAATCCGTTCCCCGGTGGATGACGCGGATCCGGTCCGCGGACTGGGGATAGACCGAGCGGATCAACTCGCCCGTGTAATGGGAATTGGCGATCACCGCATCGCCCCGTGCCATCACGGAATTATAGAGGACCTTCACCGAAGAACGGCCGGAATAGCTGCCGTGATAGGTGGTCACGAAGGGGATGTTAAGGGAGCGCGCGGCCCCAAGGCCTACCCAGGCTGGCGCCCGCGAGCGGGCATGCACCAGGGAGACCCGCTCGTTGTGGCAGATCCGGGCGAGCTTTCGCACGTTGACGAGCATGGAGAACGGGTTCTTCGTCGCCGCCGGGAACGGGATCCAGACGCCGCCCTTGGTCTGGAGCTCACCGACGAGCCGTCCGCCCTCCGTAGCCACAAGGGCACGGGCCCCGGCGTGGATCAGGCCTTCGGCAATATCGACGGTGGTGCGCTCGGCGCCGCCGGCTTCGAGTTCCGGCACGATCTGAAGGATGGTCCGGCCCTCCAGCGGATGCACATGAGAGGACGGAAAAGCCATCCCTCCGCCGGGTCGTGTTGAAAAACTCACGGATGTAAGAGCCTTCTCAAAAGAATCGTCTAGAAACGGTTGCTTCAAAGCAGTTGAGGATGAGTTAACCATGCCGCAAAGCGTCACGGCTGGCCAGGATGCCCGCCCCATCGCCGTGTTGTCCCGCGAGGGCAAGGGCCCGCCCGTCGTCTGGCTCGGCGGCTTCAAGTCCGACATGCGTGCGACCAAGGCGACCGCCCTCGATGACTGGGCTGCAGCGAACGGCCGCGCCTTCGTGCGCTTCGATTATAGCGGCCATGGCGAATCAGGGGGGGCCTTCGAGGACGGGACCATTTCCCGCTGGCTCGAGGATGCGGTGACCGTGACCGAGCGGTTCGTCCATGAGCGTCCCATCTTCGTCGGCTCGTCCATGGGGGGCTGGATCGGTCTGCTGGTGGCCCGGCATCTCATGGACAAGCGGCCTCAGATTGCACCCGTGGGGATCGTCCTCATCGCCCCGGCGGTCGACATGACCGAGCGGCTGATGTGGGACCGTTTCCCCGAGGACCTCCGGAAGAGCGTGCAGGAGACCGGCGTCTACCACCGGCCCTCGGCCTATTCGGACGATCCCTACCCGATCACCTGGAAGCTGATCGAGGACGGACGCAAGCACATCCTGCTCGACCAGCCGATCCAGACCGGCTGCCCGGTTCATATCCTTCAGGGCATGGAGGATCCCGACGTGCCCTGGAACCATGCGCTCCAGCTTGTCGAGCACCTGCCGGGAGACAGTGTGTCGCTGACCCTGATCAAGGACGGCGACCACCGGCTCTCCCGGCGCGAAGACATCGAACGCCTGATCGCGGCCGTCGAAGCGATTGCCTGAGAAATCTTCAGAAAGGGGTGAGCCTTAATGCAGGCTCACCATGGTCAGATCATGCGCCCAGGCATTGGCGATGGCCGCATCGTGATTGTCGGTCAGCAGAATGGGCTCGCCGCTGGCAGACAGAAGCGCGAACAGCCGCATGCCGGGCTGAAGCTTGGGGGCCTGCGGAAACAGCCGGGCAACCTCATCGGCTTCCACTGGCTTTACATAGGCCACCTGCCCCAGACCGAAATTCGCCAGCTCGGCAACGTCCAGAGCCGGCTCGGCATGATTCTTGATATCGAAGTTCATGGACATCTCCTTTTTGCGGATGCCGTTACACCTTGTCCGACCCAATGATGTCGATCTTGCGGACGATCCGTTCCGGCTCGGGCCGGACGAGATCGATCGACAACAAACCGTTGGACAAGTCCGCGCCCATGACCTCCATGCCATCGACAAGGAGGAAGGTGCGCTGGAACTGACGGGCGGCGATGCCGCGATGAAGGAAGTGCCTTGTCTTGTCATCGGACTGGCGCCCCCGGATTACGAGCTGGCTCTCCTCAAGGGTCACCTCCAGCTGGTCCCGGGTGAATCCGGCGACGGCCAAGGTGATGCGGAGACGCTCGGGGGCGTGTTCGGTGCGAGCCAGACGCTCGATATTGTAGGGCGGATAACCGTCTCCTGCCGCCTTAGCGACGCGGTCGAGCGCCTGCTCGATCTCATCGAAGCCTAACAGGAACGGGTGCCCAAAGGGCGACTGACGCGACATGTTCGAAGCCCAAGGTTAGAGGCACTTCGGTGGTTTTGAGCCCGCTGATGCGGCACTCAAGTGGCCCCGGAAGGAGCCGTTGTCAGCAATATGGCGACGGCACCCTGCCCTATCAAGGCCCTGCCAGATCGCGCCGGCAGGGGTTCAAGATCGAGGGTTAACGGAAGGACGGTTCAGACCCGCTCGCGCCACCAGGCGACCTGCTCGGCCACGCGGACGGGCGACGTTCCGCCGAAGCTCGTGCGAGAGCGGACGGAGTTCTCGACGCCCAGCACATCGTAGATGCCTTGATGGATCTTCGGCTCGACGGCCTGCATGACCTCCAGGGGAAGTGCCTCGAGGGTGCAGCCGCGCTTCTCCGCCTCCGAGACGATCCGCCCCGTGACGTGATGGGCATCGCGGAAGGGAATGTTGAGGCTGCGCACCAGCCAGTCGGCGAGATCGGTCGCCGTGGAGAACCCAGCTCCGGCCACGGCTGCCATGCGCTCCGGCACCGGCTCCAGGTCCTGGATCATGCCGGTCGTCGCGGCGAGCACGATTTCGAGGGTGTCGGCGGCGTCGAAGAGCGGCTCCTTGTCCTCCTGGGTGTCCTTCGCATAGGCGAGAGGCAGCCCCTTCATGACGGTCAGCAGGGACACCAGCGAACCGACGACCCGTCCGCTCTTGCCGCGCACTAGTTCGGCGGCATCCGGATTGCGCTTCTGCGGCATCATGCTGGAGCCGGTGGTCCAGCGGTCCGGCAGGCGGACGAAGCCGAAGGGAGCCGACATCCAGATGATAGTTTCTTCCGCCAGACGTGACAGATGCATGGCGCAAATGGAAGCCGCTGCCATGAACTCCAGAAGGCTGTCCCTGTCCGAGACGGTGTCCAGCGAATTGCGGGTCGGCCCGTCGAAGCCGAGCGCCTTGGCGGTCATGTGCCGGTCGATGGGGAAGGACGTTCCTGCGAGCGCACCGGCGCCGAGCGGGCACTCGTTCAAGCGCCTGCGGGAATCCTGGAAGCGGCTGCGGTCGCGGCCGAACATCTCCACATAGGCCATGAGATGATGCCCGAAGGTCACCGGCTGGGCGCTCTGGAGATGGGTGAAGCCCGGCATCACCGTGGCGGCATGGGCCTCGGCCTTGTCGAGGAGAGCTTTGATCAGGATGGTCAGCTGCTCATCGGTCCGGTCGTGGGCCTCGCGCACCCAGAGGCGGGTATCGGTGGCGACCTGATCGTTGCGGCTGCGGGCCGTATGCAGGCGGGCCGCCGGATCGCCGACGATCTCGCGCAGCCGGCTTTCCACGTTCATGTGGATGTCTTCGAGCGCCGTGGAGAAGGTGAACGAGCCGGACTCGATCTCGCCCAGGACCCGCTGGAGCCCCTGGTGGATGGCGTCCCGGTCGCTCTCGGCGATGATCCCCTGCTTGGCCAGCATGGTGCTGTGGGCGATGGAGCCCTGGATGTCCTGAGAGGCCAGTCGCTTGTCGAAGCCGATGGAGGCGTTGATGGCTTCCATCAGCGCGCTGGGCGAGGACGAGAACCGCCCGCCCCACATGGTGTTGGCACCCGATTTTTTGGCTTCTTCAGACACTGTCGTTCATCCGGAAAGAGGGTCGGAGAGCCTTTGCCACAATTTGCCCCTCAAGGCCAACCCGGATCGCCGCCTGCCCTCCCTTTGGGCACCGTGCGCAATGTTTGCCAGTTTAAAACCAGTTGCTAGACTCGACATCGCTTGTGTGATTTGCATTCATACTGGCGCAACAACAAGCGCTCCCAGCGCTGCAAGGGAACTGGCCAATGAAGCGACTTCCGAAATTCCTCCTATCCGCAGCCATGGTGGCGACCATGGCGACCTCCTTCTCCGCAGTCATGGCGGCGACCCCGCCGGATACCCTCGTCCAGGCCTGGCAGAGCGACGACATCATCTCGCTGGATCCGGCAGAGGTGTTCGAGCTGAGTGCCTCCGAGATCCTGGGCAATACCTATGAGCGCCTGATCACCTACGATATCAAGGACGTGTCCAAGATCTCCGGGCAGGTTGCCGAGTCCTGGACCGTTTCTCCGGACGGCAAGACCTATACCTTCAAGATCCGCCCGAACCGGAAATTCGCCTCCGGCAATCCGATCACCGCCGAAGACGTGGTCTACTCGCTCCATCGTGCGGTAGCGCTCGACAAGTCCCCGGCCTTCATCCTGGGACAGTTCGGCTTCACGAAGGACAACGTGAAGGACAAGATCAAGCAGACGGGCCCGCTCGAACTCTCCATCGAGGTCGACAAGCCCTATGCTCCGACCCTGGTGCTCTACTGCCTCGGCAACTCGGTCGCCTCGATCGTCGACAAGAAACTGGTCGTCCAGAACGAGAAGGACGGCGACTGGGGCTATAACTGGCTGAAGACCAAGTATGCCGGCTCCGGCCCGTTCATCATGCGCGACTGGAAGGCCAATGAGGTCACCGTCCTGGAGCGCAACCCGAACTACGAGAAGAAGACTCCGCTCGCCCGCATCATCTACCGCCATATTAAGGAGACCGCGAGTCAGCGCCTGCTGCTCGAGAAGGGCGACATCGACGTGGCCCGCAGCCTGAACCCGGAAGAGATCACTGCGATGTCCAAGAATCCGGACGTCAAGGTTCAGAGCGCTCCCAAAGGAACGATCTACTATCTCGGCCTGAACCAGAAGAACCCGAACCTGGCCAAGCCCGAGGTTCGTCAGGCTCTGAAGTACCTCGTGGATTACTCGGCCATCGCCGACACGATCATGAAGTACAAGGGCGACGTTCACCAGAACTTCCTGCCCAAGGGCTTCCTCGGCGCCGAGACAAGCAACCCGTACAAGCTCGATGTCGCCAAGGCTAAGGAGCTTCTCGCCAAGGCTGGCCTGAAGGACGGCTTCTCGGTGACGATGGACACCCGCTCCACGGCTGAGATCACGGGCGTCGCCCAGGCGATGCAGTCGACCTTCGCTCAGGCCGGCATCAAGCTCGAAATCCTGCCGATGGATTCGAAGCAGGCTCTGACCAAGTACCGCGCCCGTCAGCACGATATCTATATCGGCAACTGGGGCTCGGATTATCAGGACCCGAACTCCAATGCCGACACCTTCGCGGCGAATGACGACAACTCGGACAACGCGAAGGCCAAGCCCCTGGCGTGGCGCAATGCGTGGGATCCGGGCCCGCTGACCGCAAAGACCCGCGCTGCCGTCATGGAGCGTGATGCGGAGAAGCGCGCACAGATGTACAAGGAACTGCAGAAGTCAGTTCTCGACGACAGCCCGTTCGTGATCTTCCTGCAGCAGACCGAAGTCGCTGCCGTGCGCAAGAACGTGGACAACTTCGTCCTCGGCCCGTCGTTCAGCGACAACGACATGTCACAGGCGAAGAAGAACTGAAATCTCGATGGTCTCAGCTGTCATGAACCGGAGCGGAGGGCATGCAAGTGCCCTCCGCTCCTCCCTTAAGAACGTCGCCCAGTTCGTCATCATCCTGGCGACGACGCTCCTCGGCCTTGCGGCCGTCACCTTCTTCATCGGCCGCGTCGTGCCCATCGATCCCGTGATCGCCATCGTGGGCGATCGGGCCCCCCCACAGGTTTACGAACGCGTCCGCCAGGAACTCGGCCTCGACCTGCCGCTGCTGCAGCAGTTCTGGATCTACCTGAAGAAAGCCGCGACCGGCGATTTCGGCAATTCGGTTCTCACCACCAATCCGGTGATGATGGATATCGCCAACACATTCCCGGCAACGCTGGAGCTTGCCACCCTCGGCACCCTAATCGGCGTCATCCTCGGTATCCCGCTCGGCATCCTTGCCGCCGTCAAGCGCGGCAGCTTTATCGACCAGTTCGTGCGCGTACTGGGCCTTGCAGGCTATTCCATCCCGATCTTTTGGCTCGGCCTCATGGGCCTGCTGGTCTTCTATGCCAAGCTCGGCTGGGTCGCAGGGCCGGGCCGCATCGACGTGACCTATTCCTATCTCTATACGCCGGTCACCAACATCGTGCTCCTCGATACTGCCATGCAGGGTCAGTGGGATGCGTTCTGGGATGCGGTCTCGCACATCATCCTGCCCGCCTGCCTGCTCGGCTATTTTTCGCTGGCCTATATCAGTCGCATGACGCGTTCGTTCATGCTCAACGAGCTGGCACAGGAATACGTGATCGCAGCGCGTGTGAAGGGCCTGTCCGAGATGCGCGTGATCTGGCGCCATGCCCTGCGCAACGCGGCCGTGCCGCTCATCACGGTGATCGCCCTGTCCTATGCCAATCTGCTCGAAGGCTCAGTACTGACTGAGACGATCTTCGCATGGCCGGGGCTCGGCCAGTACATCACCAATTCCCTGCAGAACGCAGACATGAATGCGGTGCTGGGCGGAACCCTCGTGATCGGGACCGCCTTCGTGCTGCTCAATCTCGTCTCCGATCTGCTCTACCGCCTGCTCGATCCGAGGACCCGCTGATGGCCGGCGCCCCTCTTGCTGAACAACCCGCAGGCCTTCGGGCCTGGCTGCTCTCTGCAGAGCCGCATTCCCGCTGGCAGGCCCGCCTCGGCCGCTTCTATCTGGGCTGGCGCGCCTTCTCCCGGAACCCGCTCGCGGTTGTCGGCCTCGGCATCGTCATCCTGCTGATCCTCGTGGCGCTCTTTGCGGATTTCATCGCGCCCTATTCGCCGGTTGCGGGCGGGGACCTGCGCACGCAGCGCCTGCTGCCGCCGAGCGAGACCTACTGGTTCGGCACGGATGACCAGGCGCGGGACATCTTCTCCCGCGTGGTCTACGGCTCGCGCATCACGCTCTTCGTCGTGGTGCTGGTGGCCCTGATCGCGACCCCTATCGGGCTTCTGGTCGGCACCGTCTCCGGCTATCTCGGCGGATGGGTCGACACGGTCCTGATGCGGATCACCGACATCTTCCTCGCCTTCCCGCGCTTGATCCTGGCGCTGGCCTTCGTGGCGGCCTTGGGTCCCGGCATCGAGAACGCCATCATCGCCATCGCGATCACATCCTGGCCGCCTTATGCCCGCATCGCGCGCGCCGAGACGCTGATGATCCGCAACAGCGATTTCATCGCGGCCGTGAAGCTGCAGGGCGCATCGACGCCGCGCATCATCCTGGGGCATGTGGTGCCGCTGTGCCTCTCATCGCTCATCGTGCGCGTGACGCTCGACATGGCGGGCATCATCCTGACGGCCGCGGGCCTCGGCTTCCTCGGTCTCGGCGCCCAGCCTCCGATGCCGGAATGGGGCGCGATGGTCGCCACCGGCCGCAACTATCTCATCGATCAATGGTGGGTCGCCGCCATGCCGGGTCTGGCCATCTTCGTGGTGAGCCTCGGCTTCAACCTGCTCGGCGACGGCCTGCGTGACGTTCTCGATCCGAAGGCAGCCAAATGACGAAGCCGCTTCTCGACGTCGAAGATCTGCGCGTCCGCTTTCATCTGCGCACCGGCACCGTGGAAGCGGTGCGCGGCGTGTCCTTCCAGCTCGGCCGCGAGCGCCTCGGCATCGTGGGCGAGTCGGGATCGGGCAAGTCGCAGACGGGCCGCGCGATCCTGGGGCTCACCCCTCCCCCCGGCGAGGTCACGGCCAAGCGGCTCGCCTTCGACGGGATCGACCTGCTCACCGCCTCGAAGCGCACCCTGCGCACCTTGCGCGGCGGGCGCATCAGCATGGTGATGCAGGATCCGAAATACTCGCTGAATCCGGTCATGACCATCGGCGAGCAGATCATCGAGGCCTATCAGGCGCATGCCCGGGCCGGCCGTGGGGAAGCCCGGGACAAGGCGCTTGCCATGCTGGAGGCGGTGAAGATGCGCGATCCCGGCCGCGTGTTCTCGCTCTACCCGCACGAGGTGTCGGGCGGCATGGGCCAGCGCTCCATGATCGCCATGATGCTCGTGACCGATCCCGACCTGCTCATCGCCGACGAGCCGACCTCGGCGCTCGACGTGACCGTGTCGATGGAGGTGCTGCGCATCCTCGACGAACTCGTCACCGAGCGCGGCATGGGTCTCATCTTCATCTCGCACGACCTCAAGCTCGTCTCCTCCTTCTGCGACCGGGTGCTGGTGATGTATGCCGGCCGCGTGGTCGAGGAGCTGGAGGCGAAGAACCTGCGCGAGGCGAAGCATCCCTATACGCAGGGGCTGATGCGTTGCCTGCCGACGCTCGCGAACGACGTTCGTCCGCTTCCCACCCTGAACCGCGATCCCGCCTGGGCGCTGTGACCGGTGAAAGATCCGATGCTCGATATCCAGAATCTTGAAGTCGTCTTCGGCACCGGCCGCCTCAGGGTCGATGCGGTCAAGGACGTGAGCTTCCACGTGGAGCCCGGCGCGGCCTATGGGCTCGTCGGCGAATCCGGCTCCGGCAAGTCGACCGTGCTGCGCGCCATCTGCGGCCTGGCGCCGATCACCAGCGGACGTGTGCTCGTCGAGGCCAAGGAAGTCACCACACCGCGTGGCAAGGCGTTCTACCGCACGGTGCAGATGGTGTTCCAGGACCCTTACGCCTCGCTCCATCCACGCCATACGGTCGATCGCACGCTCTCCGAACCGCTCGCCATTCACGGCGAGAAGGACGCCGAGGCGCGCATCCTCCAAGCCCTGCGCGAGGTGGGCCTCGGCCCCTCCTTCCGCTTCCGCTATCCGCACCAGCCCTCTGGAGGCCAGCGTCAGCGCATCGCCATCGCCCGTGCGCTGATCCTGCGCCCGAAGGTTCTGCTGCTCGACGAGCCGACCTCGGCGCTCGACGCCTCCGTGCAGGCGGAGATCCTGAACCTGCTCGACGATCTGCGCCGCAGGCTGGGCCTGACCTATATCCTGGTCAGCCACGATCTCGCGGTCGTAGCCCACCTGTGCGAGCGCCTTCTGGTCATGCGCCATGGCGAGGCCGTCGAAGAGACGACGTCGACGGCCTTGCGCTCGGGCGTGGCCTCGAACGAATACACCCAGCGAGCCAGGGCTTTACGAGAGATGCGAAACAGCCGACACAAGCTCTGGTCGGTTGAACTTCAATTTGAATCCTAACCGTTTGGCACGAATCCATGTCCCGCTCTTCCCTGATGCCCGTCTTCGATGGCCACAACGACGTCCTTCTCCGCCTCATGCGCGGCAAGATCCAGCCGGAACAGGCTTTTCTGGAAGGCGACAACATCGGACACCTCGATTGGCCGCGCATGAAGGAAGGCGGCTTCGTCGGCGGATTTTTTGCCGTCTACGTGCCGTCGGACAGCGTGGGTGTCGATGTGGACGCGCTGATGACGCAGTCGCGCTATGACGTGCCCCTGCCCGCGACTCTGGCGCTGGCGCCGAGCCAGCAGGTCACGTTGCACATGGCCTCGCTGCTCATCCGCATCGAGCGTGCCTCGAAAGGCGAGGTGAAGATCTGCCGGACCGCCGCCGATATCCGCCAGTGCATCGACAACGGCAGGCTCGCGGCCATCCTGCACATCGAGGGCGCGGAGGGCATCGATCCCGACCTGCACATGCTGGACGTGCTCTATGAGAGTGGGCTGCGCTCCATCGGTCCGGTCTGGAGCCGCCCCAACATCTTCGGCCACGGCGTGCCGTTCCGCTATCCCTCGACTTCCGACACCGGTCCCGGCCTGACGGATCGCGGCCTTGAGCTGGTGCGCGCCTGCAATCGCCTGAAGATCATGATCGATCTCTCGCACCTGAACGAGAAGGGGTTCTGGGACGTGGCGCGCCTCTCGGATGCGCCGCTCGTCGCCACCCATTCCAATGCGTGGGAGATCTGCCAGCACTCGCGCAACCTGACCGACAAGCAGCTCGCCGCCATCCGCGAGAGCCGCGGCATGGTGGGTGTGAACTTCGCCACCTCCTTCATCCGCCCCGACGGCCAGCGCAATGACGACACGCCGCTCGAAGAGATGATCCGCCACATGGATCACCTGATCGCGCATGTGGGCGTCGATGGCGTCGGTCTCGGATCCGATTTCGACGGCGCCACCATCCCGGCGGAGATCGGCGACGTGCGCGGCCTGCCCCGCCTCGTCGACGCCATGCGCCGCCACGGCTACGACGAAGCGACCCTGCGCAAGCTCTGCTACGAGAACTGGGTGAACGTCCTGGAGCGCACCTGGGGACGGTGAGTTGCCAACCGTCATCCCGGGCTGCGAAGCAGAACCCGGGATCGTCTGCCGAGAATGACGCCTGAGCTTCAACACTGTCCTTCCCGCGCAGGCGGGAATCCATAGCCGCTGACGGTGCCAGAGCAATCAGCCCCGTGGTCATGGATCCCCTTCCCTCGCTACGCTCGCCGGGGATGACATCCAGACCGTCATGGCCTGCCTTGTGCCGGTCATCTCGATACGAAGAAGCGCAGCGTTTCAGATGATCGTCATTACCGGCACAAGGCCGGTGATGACGAGGGAGGTAACTTACCGCTCCGCCTTCGCCGTCAGCGCAAACACGCTTGCGATCCCTCCGACGCCGAGCATCAGCAATAAGCTCACCGCATTGATGGCCGGCGTCGCGCCCTCGCGCATCTGACCGTACATGGTGATCGGCAGCGGGGCGTCGGATCCGACGAGCATCAGGGTCGTGTTGAAGTTCTCGAACGACATCAGCAAAGCCACGAGCCCTGCCCCGATGAGCGCGGGGCTCAAGAAGGGCAGCGTCACGGTGCGCAGCACCCGCGCGCGGCTCGCCCCGAGGTCGAAGGCGGCTTCCTCCAGGGACAGGTCGAACTTGCGCAGACGGGCGGCGATGATGAGCGTCGAGATCGTGAGGATGAAGGACAGCTGTCCCAGGATGACGAGCGGCAGGCCGGGACGCAGGAAATCGAGGTCGGTCTGAAGCCAGTCCTCGAGCCCGTTCGCCACCCGGGAGAAGAAGGCGAGGATCGAGATGCCGAGCACCACGCCGGGGATCACGAGCGGCCAGAGCATCATCATCGCGAGAACCGTCTTGCCGCGGAATTCGGCCCGCTCCAGCACCCAGGCATTGACGGTGCCGAGGAGGACGGCGAGCAGGGCCACCGGCACGGCGACCTTGAAGCTGTTGCCGATGCTGCTCAACCAGATTGGGTCCGTCAGCACGCCGGGCTTGCCGAAGACGGTGCCGGACCCGGTGAACCATTCGAGCGTGAAGCCGCGCCAGGGCGGCGACGGGAACGGGCTCGCATTGAAGGCGAAGATCGCCACGATGAGCAGCGGCGCGAACAGGAAGATGTAGAATGCCGCGATGTAGAGCTTCCAGGCGATGGTCGGTCGGTTCATGGACTTCAAGCCTGCTTCAACGTGGTGCCAAGGCTCTGGCCGGTGAGGCGCAGGCCCGCCACACGATGGCGGAGGAGAGCAGCAGGAGCAGCATGCCGAAGGCTGCCCCTTGAGGCCAGTTGAAGCGCGTGATGAACTGCGCGTAGATCTGCTCGGTGAACCACAGGCCGTTCTTGCCCCCGAGCAGCACCGGCGTCGCGAAATTGCCGACGGTCAGCATGAACACGATGATCGAGCCTGCGACGATGCCGGGCATCGCATGGGGAATGACGATGCGGCGTAGGACGGTCCAGCGGCTGCCGCCGAGATCGAAGCCGGCCTCGACCACGGAGGGATCGAGGCTCTCCAGGGCATTGGCGAGCGGCACGATCATGAACAGCAGCCCGCCATAAACGAGACCGAGGATCACGGCACCGTCGTTGTAGAGGAGTTCCACCGGCTGGTCGGCAAGACCGACGGCCCGCAGCATATAGGAGATCACGCCGGTCTCGCGCAGCAGCATCATCCAGCCGAGCGTACGCACGAGCTCCGACACCCAGAACGGCAGCAGGCAGAGCAGCAACAGCATCGCCTTCACGCGGCCCTGCGCGACGCGGGCGATGTAGAGCGCGATGGGGAAGGCGAGCACGAGGGTGAGAGCCGTGACCAGGATCGACATGAAGGCGGTGCGGGCAAAGGTCCGCCAGTAGAGCGGCTCGGTGAAGAATTCGAGATAGTTGCCGACGCCGAAGGCATAGACCCGCGGCGCCACCCGCTCGCTGAAGGACAGGATGAGGATCTCCACATGCGGCAGCACGATGAGGAGCCCGAGCCACAGGATCGCCGGGGCGAGCAGCAGGAAGAACGTGAGGCGCTGCGCCGGTTTCGTCATCATGCGGCAAAGACCCTTATGGCGTCCGCCGTCCAGCCCACATGGATCGGCGCACCGACTTCGATGCCGGCGAGCGGTCCGGCCTGCGGGAGCACGGCACGAACCGGTCGATCGAAGCCTAGCGTCTCAATGAGCAGGCTCGAATTGGCGCCGTCGAACAGCACCGCTGACACCCGGCCCTCGAAACGATTCGGAAGGTCGCGCAACGCTGGCTGGTTCGGAGCCAGAGCGACGGCCTCCGGCCGCACGAAAGCGACGGCCGCTTTCTGCAGGACCCTGCCTGATCCTTGGGTCACTGTTCCCGAGGGCAGTTGCAGGGCAACGGTTCCATCGGACGACGACATGATCTCGCCCTGCCAGCGGTTCGTCTCGCCGACGAAGCTCGCCACGAAGGGCGTGGCCGGGTTGTGATAGAGCTCGCGCGGGCTTCCCACCTGCTCGAACCGACCCTGATTCATCACGGCGATGCGATCGGACATGACGAGCGCTTCGGACTGGTCGTGCGTAATGTAGGCGAAGGTGGTGTTGAACGTGCCCTGCAGCTGCTTCAATTCGATCTTCATGTGCTCGCGCAGCTTGAGATCGAGAGCGCCGAGCGGCTCGTCGAGGAGCACGAGCGTGGGCTCGAGCACGAGGCAGCGGGCAATCGCCACGCGCTGCCGCTGGCCGCCCGAGAGCGCCGTCACGCGGCGCTCGCCGAAGCCTTTGAGACCGACGCGCTCCAGCATGCGGTTAGCGCGCTCCTCGGCGTCCGCACGAGACACGCCGCGGCAGGTGAGCCCATAGGCCACGTTTTCACCGACGCTCATCATGGGAAAGAGCGCAAGGCTCTGAAACACCATGTTGACGGGGCGCTTGTTGGCCGGAACGCCGATCATCGACTGCCCGCGAATGCGGATGTCTCCGCTCGTCGGATGCTCGAAGCCGGCGATCATGCGCATCAGGGTGGTCTTGCCGCAGCCGGAAGGGCCGAGGATCGAGAAGAACTCGCCGGGAGCGACGCTGAACGTCACATCATCGACGGCCGCGTGGCTGCCGAAGCGCTTGGTGACGTTGACGATGTCGAGATCGTTTGAAGAGGCCATGACGCTGCCACGCAAAAAGTCATCCCCCGGCAAGCGCATCGTGCGGAAAAATGGGGCCGGTTTTCCGGCCCGAACGATGCGCTATCTAGAAACGAGCATCGGATGGATCCCAAAAGTGGAGTCCACTTTTGGGGCCGCTGCTTGCCGGGGGATGATGATACACTACGATGGGCTCTTACGAACCGGCCTTCAGACGGTCGAGGACCTTGCCCTCGATCTCCTCGATGCCGGCCGGCACGGCCGGATACCACTTGATGTTGTCGATGGCGGCCTTCGGGAAGCTCTCGGCGAACTGATCCTTCAGCTTGCCCTGCATGAGCTTGTCGGCACCGTTCGAAGCCGTGAAGTTGCCGGCGGTCGCAGCAACTTTTGCTGCGATCTCGGGCTTCATGTTGAAGTTGATCCACTTGTAGGCCGCATCGTCGTTACGGCCCTTGGCGGGAATCGCGAAGGTGTCGACCCAGCCGAGCGCGCCGGACTTGGGCGCGATGAACTTGATGTCGGCATTCTCGGAGTTGAGCTTCCAGCCGCCCGTGTCCCAGGCCATGGCGGCCACCACTTCGCCGGAGCGGATGGCGTTGAGGAGCTGGTCCTTGCCGTCCCAGAAGAACTTTACGCTCTTCTTGCACTCGGCGAGCTTCGCGCCGACCTTCTCCATCATGGCGGTGTAGGCCTTCGGGTCCTTGTAGGACGCGAAGGGGTCCATGCCGTTGGCGAACGCGAAGGCGATGAGCGCCGGGCGCTTGGCGCGGAAGCTGGCCTTGCCGGCAATCGCGGCATCGCAGAGATCGTTGTAATCCGCGACCTTCGGGGCCGCCTTGGTGTTTACGATGAGACCGTCGGTGCCCCAGATGTGGGGAACGCCGTAGACCTTGCCGTCGACGGTGGTGTTCTTCTTGGTCGCTTCCAGCATGGAGGCGATGAAGAGGTCGGACTTGAGCTTGGACAGATCGAGCGGCTTGTAGATGCCGAATTCCGCCTGCGGGCCGGCGATGCGGTCTTGGCTCGGCTGGACGAGGTCGAAGCCCGCACCCTGAGTGGCGCGCAGCTTGGAGATCATCTCCTCGTTGTTCGAGAGGGTGACCTCGACTTCGATGCCGGTCTCCTTGGTGAACTGCTCCATCACGTCTTTCGGAACGTAATCGGCCCAGGTCAGGAGCCGCAGCTTCTCGGCGGCCTGCGCCGATCCGACGACCATGAGTGCGGCGAGAGCCGTAGCCAGCTTCAAGCCGGCGCGTTTGGTCAACATCCTAGTGGACGGAATCTAACACTTGGTGCCCTCGCCGGACGGCAGCGATGATCTCATCTGGGTTGGCCGTCCAGGTGAAGGGCTTGGGACGTGCATTGGTTTCAGCCACGTAGCGGTTGATGGCCTCC
>NZ_VOSK01000240.1 GCF_009296175.1 Microvirga tunisiensis
CCCCACCACCTGTCGCCGACGCTCCTCTTGTGCTGCTGCTGGCAGCTTGCGCATGTCTATATGCTTCATCCCGTCGATCTGGTCCGACCGGTCGTGGATTTCAAGATCTCCCAAGCCGGATCAATAAAAGCAGTCGTTCGGATTGCTCCTGCCACCCACAGTTACTACTTCAAAGCATGGCAGAGCGCGAAGCCGTGGCAGCCAACGCGCCGGAATGCCCCTGGCAGTGCCCTTTTACAATTACACGGCGTGGCTGCTCAAGGTGGAGCCCGAGGTCTCACCAATCTGCGACAAGCGACCTGAGGTGAGCCAAATCCTCTTTCAGGTAGGGAATGACGTCGTCACCCATACGCTGTGGCTTGCCCGCTGGGTCGCTATACTCAGCGGGGAGGCACAAGGTACCGGCGAAGCCGATCTTCTTCAGGCAGTCGACGAACTCCCGCCACGAGTATCCTCCGTGCCGATGCGTCGTCCATTTGACCTTGTACACTGCCTCATCCTCCGGTCCGTTGACCCGAGCGTGATAAGCGCTCTTGAAGTTGACCTGGTGATGGAGCCTGTCTTTGATGATGTCGACGGCCATTGCGGTCGGCTCGCCATCAACGGCGCAGTGGGCCATGTCGAGCACCGCGCAAATATGTCGTGGGTCGTACTGCTCAATCAGGTGGAGCAGTCCAACAGCGCTCCCGACAAAGCAACCATAGTGGTTCTGGACACCAATCGTGACACCGTGACCGTCCAGAGCCGGGAGCAATGCGTCAAACTGGCGACGATAATTCTCAATCGATCGGATATAGCCAATACTGAGATCAATCGGCGCCATGATGCGGATGAGCGGTATGCCGCTGTCGCCACATGCCGCTATGATTGCTTCGTCTGCCGTGCTTGCGATACTGGTGATCTTGAGCCCGCTTGTGCTCAACACACGGGTTGCCTCTGCCAAGCCGGCTGCCCCGTTCTCGGGTGTCACCTGGTAGCCCGGTCGGACGGGAAGCTCAATGCCATCCAAGCCCAGAGCCGCCACCTTGTCAGCCACGATTGGTAAAGGCTCGGTCCAGGGCTTCGTGAATACAGAGATCGGATGCTTCGCCATGGAATAGACCTTTTCGTGCAGCGAAATTGACTGGCCGTTGCTGCCGGCTTCAGCCTTTGAGGCCCGACGTCGCAATGCCTTCGATCAGCCGGCGCTGAAAGATGAAAAACACGACGAACAGTGGCACTAGCGAGAGCAGCGACATGGCCAGCAACGGCCCCCATGATGACGCGCCTTTCGACGACATGAGAAGGCTCAGCCCCTGCGGTACAGTGTATAGATCCATCGAGGTGAGATACACCAAAGGCGACAGGAAGTCCTCATAGGTCCAGATGAATGAAAATACTGCTGTGGTCACCAGTGCCGGCGTCAGAAGCGGCAGGATGATTGACCAATATATGCGAATTGGACCCGCACCATCTATGACGGCCGCCTCATCCAGCTCGCGCGGAATGCCTCGGATGAACTGGACCAAAAGAAAAATGAAGAAGGAGTCCACCGCCAGGAACTTAGGCACGGTGAGTGGCAGGAAGGTATTCACCCAGCCAAGGTTGTAGAACAGCGCATATTGCGGGATCAGCGTCGCATGCAGAGGCAGCATGATCGTGAGCATCATCAACGCAAATAGCGTCCTTTTGAAGATGAAGTTCAGCCTAGCGAACGCATAGGCAACCATACTGCATGCCGTTACGTTGCCGACGACGGCCAGGCCGGAGATAATGAAGGAATTCAGGAAGAAGGTCGAGAACGGCAGAGCCGCGCCGCGCCACCCATCGACATAGTTTTGCAGCCGGACTTTGGAGGGCCATAGGCTCAGATCAGAAAAGATCAGATTGGCTGGCTTCAATGAACTGCTCGCCAGCCAGAGCAACGGATAGATCATCACCAGAGCGCCGAGGATCAGAAAACCATGAATGATGATACTGCGCCAACGGGTAGGTGGCTTCCTCATTACACGAGTAAGCATGGAAGCAGTGGTCATGACAGCATCCCTAGCGCTCGTCGCCATAATGGACCCAGTAGCGGGCAGACTGGAAGGAAAGAACCGTCGCCAGACCGATGATGGCGACGAGAACCCAAGCCATGGCGGAAGCGTAGCCCATTTGAAAGTTGGTAAACGCCTGTTCGTAGAGGTAGAGCGTGTAGAACAGCGTCGCATCGGCAGGACCGCCCTTTCCGCCACTGATGATGTAGGCGGGGGTGAACGCCTGGAACGCGCCTATGGTCTGCATCACGAAGTTGAAGAAAATGATTGGCGTCAAAAGGGGCAGCGTGACGCTGAACAATTTACGCACCGGTCCGGCACCATCGACTTCCGCCGCGTCATAGATGTCCTGCGGGATCTGCTTGAGGCCGGCGAGGAAGATGACCATCGGGGACCCGAACTGCCACACGGCGAGCGCCACAAGAGTATAAAGCGCATAGTCAGTGCTTGTGATCCAACTGGGCCCGTCAATGCCGAACTTCAGAAGAATCTGGTTGATGATGCCGTCATAGGCAAACACCTGACGCCACATGATGGCGACGGCCACGCTGCCACCGAGGAGCGATGGCAGATAGTAAACCGAACGATAGAAACCCAGTCCCTTCAGGCCGCGGTTGAGCAGCATGGCGATTCCGAGTGCAAAGGCCAGCTTCAGAGGTACCGACAGGAACACATAGGTGAACGTGACACGCAAGGACTGATAGTAGCGCCCGTCTTCAGTAAACATCTTCACGTAGTTGTCCAAGCCCAGCCATTGCGGCGGCGTGAACATGTCGTAGCTGGTAAGCGACAGATAGAAGGAAGCCAGGATCGGGCCGAGTGTAAGACACACCAAGCCGACAAGCCAAGGCGACAGGAATAGAAAGGCGGCAGCGTTTTGACGCGCATTGATCCCCACAGCCCTGCGCCGGCGGGCTTTGGGCGCGGTGACCGATTCAAGCGAAGTTGTCTCGGACAGGATCGTGCTCATGAACTATCTTCCGCTGAGACCACACCGGGGTGCGGCATACGGCGTGTCAGTGCCGCACCCCATGTATCGAAGGCTCCCCGCTCGGGGCTTATTTCTTCAGCCTGATGCTCACTTCGTTGATGAACTGTTGAGCAGCTTCTTTGGGGGTCATCTTGCCGAAGGCGACGCCCTCATTCGCGCGCGTCAACATGCCCGTCATTCCCGGCACACCCGGGTACCGGGGAGGCGCCGGGTCCTTTTGCAGCAAATCCAGATAGGCGATGATCTTTCGATCAGCGTCGGTTCCCGAAGCGGCCAGCGCGTCGCGGCCGGCTTTCGAGCACGGTATCATGCCGCTGTTAGTGTAGTAGGTCTTGGCGCCTTCCGGATCGAAGTGCATGAAGCGGATGATATCAATGACCTGCTTTTGGTTAGGTGATTTTGCCGACACGGTAGTCGAGTTCCCGGCATAGCAGTAATGGCGCTGCTTCATCTCACCGCCTCTGAAGCCATTTGGCATCATGTGGAGAACGAAGTTGTCCTGCGACAGGGCCTGGAAACCGACGAAGCTGTCTGTGAGTGTGATATTCATCGCGGCCCGCCCTGCCACGATACCGGCCGTGCTTGGATCGTCGTTGCCTGCCATTGCCTGAACATCCCCGGGTGGCGTAGCCTTTGTGTCGCGCATCATTTTCCAATACGCATACCAAGCTTCCATGTCCTCTAATGCGAAGCCGAGCTTGTGATCTGGCGTGAACATCGACTTGCCGCGGCCACGCAAGAAAATATCGCATGGGATATAGTTGCCGCCGGCGTCCTCGACGCCCCAGAATCTCGGTCCGAGAGCTTTGCTGAGAGCCGCAGAGGTTTCAGCCAGATCCTCCCACGTCCACATTTGATCCGGAACCTTGATACCAGCCTTCTCGAATGACGTGGCATTCGTGATGATGGTAGGCCCGATCGCGTCATTAGGGATCGCGTACTGCTTGCCGTCAAACTTAGCTGCATTGACGGCGCTTTGCAGATAATCGGCCAGATTGATCGGGTTAGGCACGTAAGCATCAAGAGGTGTCGTAACGCCTCGCCGCGCGTATTCCGCCAGCAGATCGACATTGACGCTGAACATGTCTGGCGCATTTCCACCCGCGGTCTCGGTCGCGATTTTATCGGTGAACGCACCGAAATTGGTGAACTCTGGAATGATCTCGACGCTGGGATTCTTTTCAGAGTACAGCTTCAACACGGCAAGAGTTTGCGTCAGCTGTTCCTGCGATTCAACATAGCCAGCAAAGCGCACACGCACCTTGGACTGTGAAAATGCCTTGCCGAGGGGCAGCCCAGCCAGTGCTGCGCTACCCAGCAACGTGGCGCCGTGGCGGAGTACCTCTCGCCGATTCATTCGTATCGACATCTCTTCCTCCCTATGAGCGAGCCATCTGCGGGCTTCGTTAGTGAAACGTAACACAAGAAATAGCAGGCACGTCAACTACAAAAAGGTCGACCATAATGGGGGATCCGGTGAGTGAAACCGCTACTTTATTTCACTTGTGTCCTTTGACAAAGGAACCACCCTGTCTTATCGGTAAATCGTTGCATCACCTGCGCCGCAAACAGGACTCGCAACGAGCCGATGGAAGAATCGATGTCTGGAATTCACGAGGTCGCGAAAAAAGCTGGAGTTTCGCCGAGCACGGTCTCCAATGTGATCAATGGTCGGCACGATAAGATGCGCCCGGAAACTAAACGCCGCGTCCTCGAAGTTATCGAACAACTCAAGTACACGCCTAATGTTGCTGCCCGGCAGCTGAAATCAGGTCAGAACTGCAGCATTGGCTTGATCATCCCATCCGTGGCGAACCCATTCTGGGGGTTGGTCGCGCACCATGTTGAACGCGCTGCCAGACATCGTGGCTACAAGATCCTGATCTGTAATGCGGAGCGTGATCCAGACGTCGAGACGCGTTACGCCGAAGCGATGCTCGGCTCGGGAATAACGGGCATCATCCTTGGATCATCGCCCCTATCATTCGACTATTTGCGCGACCTGACGGCTCGCGGCCTCAAGGTCGCTGCCTTCGATCAACGCGTTAATGGCGCCCGCGACGTCATCACCTGCGGCGTGAGCCTCAATCAGGAGTTGGGTGGCACACTTGCTGCTCAGCACCTGATCGGGCTTGGGCACAAGCGTATTGCGACAGTCTCTGGACCGATCAAGACCAACAGCCGAATCGGCCGCATGAACGGCGTGAGGTTGGCCATGGCCCGGTCTGGCCTGCAACTCCCTGACGATATGATCTGGCAGGGTGGCGGTGTTGCCGGATTCGGCGACCTGGAAGGAGCAGAGCTCGGACGGATGGGCGTACGTGAATTACTAAGTCGCGACAATCCGCCGACGGGGATCGTGGCTAACAACGACATGTATGCTCTTGGCGCCTATGCGGGCGCGCGCGATCTTGGCTTTCGTGTTCCGGACGACATTTCGATCGTCGGCTTTGATGACATCGTTCTCGCCGAGATCGCCCAGCCCGCTCTGACAACGATCCGCCAGCCAGTGCCGGCCATGGCCGAGATGGTCGTACGCATGCTCGTCGCCCACTTGGAGGGTTCGGCTCACGCTGATGACCCCGCCTTCATCGACATCACGCCACAACTCATCGTGCGCGGGTCAACGGCGCCTGCGCGGGTACTGCAGAGTGCGTAGGGATAGGAATGGATTGATGGCTCGGGATCTATCCGACCAAACGGTTTTTATCGCCGGCGCAAGCAGCGGCATGGGACGTGCGACCGCCCTGGCTTCGGCAAGGGCTGGGGCCCGTCTCATTCTGCTCGGACGTCATGAAGCGGGACTCGATGAGACCGCAGCATCCGCCCGCGCTGTAGGGCAGCAAGCGCGGACTGCGACTGTGGTCGCCGATGCCTCCAACGCGGACGCCTTGGCCGACGCCGTTTCCGAGATTGATCTGAGCACGGTCGATGTCTTGATCAATTCGGTCGGCACGAACATCGTGGAACGGGCATTCGACCAGCTGACCGCAGCCTCCTGGGAGTCGATGCTTCAGGTCAACCTGATGGCGGCGTTCAACCTGTGCAAGCTGTTCGTGCCACCGATGCGCGCGAGGGAAGAAGGGTTGATCATCAACATCTCGTCGATTGCGGCGCGAAAACCGGATCGTTCGGGCGCAGCCTACCAGGCTTCGAAGGCCGGCGTGCTCGCCCTGAACCACGCCATCATGGAGGAGGAGTGGGCAAGCGGCATCCGTGCGACCGCAATCCTGCCTGGCATGACCGATACGCCTTTGCTTGATCGCCGACCATCCCCGGTGAGCACCGAGGTCCGTCGTGCTGCCCTGCAGCCCGAAGACATTGCCGAAGCCTGCCTGTTCGTTATGCGCCTGCCCCAGCGCGCTCACGTTTCGGAACTCACGATCCAACCGAGTCGACGGTAGGCACAGAAACTATTCGTATCTCACTGCAAAGGACCAAAAGAATGGATTTTTCAGGGAAGGTTGTCCTCGTCACCGGAGGTGCATCGGGGATCGGCGGCGCAACGACCCGCGCGTTCGCTGATGCTGGAGCAAAGGTGGCATTCACCTACATGACGAGTGCCGACGAAGCTGGCGCGATCGAGACGGAGTATAAATCACAAGGCAGGCATGTCCTCTCCTTGAAGGCAGACATGACGAAGCCGGACGAAGTTGCTGAGGTAGTCCAGCGCACGGAACATGACCTTGGACCAATCGACGTTCTGTTCGCCAATACGGGCGGCCTGTTGAAAAGGAGCCGCTGCGTCGACTCAACGCTGGAACTCTGGCAGGAGGCAATTTCCCTGAACCTCCTGAGTACGTTCCTGGTGGTGCAGGCAACTCTTCGGTCCATGGAACCCCGCAAATCCGGCTCCATCGTCCTGATGTCTTCACTTGCCGGTTTTGACGGTGGCGGCCCAGGCGCCTCACATTATGCCGCGACCAAGGGTGCCGTTGCCACGCTGGTGCGGTCGTTGGCGAAGGAAGTCGGCCCTCTCGGCATTCGCGTCAATGGCGTCGCACCCGGCCTCATCGGCACGCGCTTTCACGATACCTTCAGCACTCCGCAAGGCCGCGCCGACTCAGTCGCGAGGACTCCATTGCGGCGTGAGGGAACGCCAAAGGATGTGGCCGGCACGGTGCTCTATCTGGCCTCGGAGCAGGCCGGATATGTGACTGGAGAGGTTGTTCAGATCAACGGCGGCGTCGGGTTCTAGCCAGCGAAGAAGATAAAGGCCCGGTACCGGCCCCTGCCGAGTTGAAGGACCAGCGCAGGCAGTATCCGACAAGCCGCCCCAATAGAACCTTAAAGAGAACCGTTCGATTGCAGCCAGCAAGACACGGTCAGTCTGGAAAAGGGAGATGACGACATGAGCAGCGTGAGCGAGTCGCCGACGAATAAGCCAACGGTCGTGATCCTGCTAACGCCTGACATGCGGGCAAAGCTTATCCCCGCATCCGCTGAGAAGCGGCTCGCAGAAGTGGCGAGTGTTCGCGCGCCTCAAGATGGAGACATGACTGCCGAGAATCTCCCCAATCTGGTCGACGGTGCAGTGGCGGTGATAACCGGTTGGGGAACTCCGCCGCTCGACGAAACGCTGCTTGCCCATGCGAAGTCATTGAAACTGGTAGCCCATGCTGCCGGCAGCGTTCGGCACCTTGTTCCTTTCGCGGCTATCGAGGAGGGCCGGCTGCACGTCACACATGCGGCAATCCATATTGGCGAAGCGGTCTCCGAGTTCGTGATGGCGCAAGTTCTGTCATTCCTGCGCCATCCCGCGGAACTCGCCGACGGGATGCGGAACAACGAGCCCTGGTTTGACCTTCGGACGCGCCTGCTTGGGCGGCTCCTCGGCGAACAAACGGTGGGCCTGCTCGGTGCAGGCTATATCGGTCGGATGATGATGCGCCTGTTTCGCGCCTTCAACGCTCGGGTTCTTGTCTATGACCCTTACCTCACTGAGCCTCAGGCTTACGAAATGAGCGTGGAGCTATGTGGACTGGATGATCTTCTACGCCGTAGTGACATCGTATCTCTGCACGTGCCCTCCCTACCCGAAACCCGCCACATGATCGGTGCCGATCAACTTGCCATGATCAAGGATGGCGCCCTCTTCATCAACACTGCACGCGGTGCAATCGTAGACGAACAGGCTCTCATCGCGGAGCTGCGCAAGGGCCGGTTTACAGCTGTGCTCGATGTCTATGAGAAGGAACCGCTATCGCACGACAGCCCTCTACGCACCCTACCGAATGCAATCCTCGCGCCCCACGCTGCCGGGCACAGCCATGAGACCTATCTACGTCAGGGTGCCACGGCTGTGGACGAGGTCTGCAGGATGCTGGCGGGTGAGCCCTACCGCCACGAGGTGACGAAGGCGGTACTGTCGACTATGGCCTGAATAGATCTTTGTCACCGGTTAGCTGGCCGGTCAGCAGACTCGAAGCAGAGCACATCGCATGTTGAACGCATCCAGAGCGGCCCAGCCGTTCATCTGCTGTCGCGAAGCGGGAGAAGTTACCGAAGGGGCGATATCGCCCATGGGCTCAATCGCGACGGCCTTCGCCCGCCGCGCGGCCGAGTCTGGAACGCATCGACCATCAATGGCAATGCCGAGCGTGGGACCGGCGTTCTGAATAACGATCTTTATGGCGGTCGGCTTGTCTGGAACCGGCTGCGGATGATCAAGGATCCGCATACCGGCAAGCGGGTCTCCCGGCCGAATCCGGAAAACCAGTGGCAGATCGTCGAGGTCCCGGAACTCGTCATTGTGCCGAAGGATCTTTATGAGGCCGTGCGCCAGAAGAAAACCGTGCGGTGCCAAGCTCACCCCAGCCAGCAGAAGCGCCAGCGCCACTTGCCGTCGGGGCTGCTGCGGTGCGGCTGCTGTGGTGCGGCTGCTGTGGTGCCGGTATGTCTACTAAGGGAACCGACAAATCCCACCGCATGCGGATCCGCTGCTCAGCCGCCGCCGAGAGCGGCACTGCCTGGATCCCAAGACTTTCTACCTGGAAACCGTCGAGAATGCGGTCCTCACCGGGCTCAAGAGCGAGATGCAGCACCCGGTGATGCTGGCGGAATACGTGAAGACCTATCGTGAGGAGCGCCTACGGCTGGCCCGCAGAGCCGTACAGGACCGCTCCCGAATCGAACGACGGATCGACGAGGTGACGCACGAGATCGAGCGCGTGGTCGATGCCATTGCAAAGGGCCTCGGCGACGTGGAGTTGCTCGGGCCACGCTCCAAGGCCCTGAACCAGGAGCGCAAGCAGCTCGAGTCCCAGCTTGCCAATACCCAGGAGCCGCCGAATGTGGTGGCGCTCCACCCGCAGGCCCTGAAGCGCTATGAGATGATCGAGCGCTTGCAGGCCGCCCTCGCCCGCGGCGTCAACGCCGGTGATAGGACGCGAGCGCCGTCATCAGGGAGTTGGTCGAGACGGTGACGGTGTACCGCGACGATTCACGCCCCGGCGTCCAGGTGGAAATCACCGGCCGTCTCAATTCTCTTTTGGGAGATCAGGCTTTCCCGAATGGGATCCGCGCAATGGGCGGATTGATGGTAGCGGAGGAGGGATTTGAACCCCCGACACAAGGATTATGATTTGACGCCGCACAAAGCTATTGATCCGGCTTGGGTGATCTTGAACTACGCGGCATAGCGGAATGGCTGATGCCTGAAGTAGCTTCGGATCCGTTCGGGGAGCTTTGTCAGCCGGCGCATGTGGCTGATCACGGTACGCTTGAG
>NZ_VOSK01000241.1 GCF_009296175.1 Microvirga tunisiensis
ACCTCCATGACCGCGCCGGAGCCGAACTCCTGCTGGAGGGTCTGCAGAATCTGTTTCCGGCCATTGAGTTGATGTGGGCCGACACGGCTTATCGTGGGCTGAAGGACTGGCTCCAGAAGGCCCTGAGCTGGAGATTATCCATCCCGCAGCATTGGTGGAGCGGCGGAACCTGGATGCGGGCTGACGCGGAGCCGCCGACGCGACCGAGTGGCTTCCAGGTGCTCGCACGCAGGTGGGTTGTCGAGCGGACCATCGGTTGGCTCACCACCAACCGGCGGCTCGCCAAGGACTACGAACGCTTGGTCGAGACCGGCGAGATGTTGCTCTATCTCGCCATGAGCCGCATCCTGCTGCGTCGCCTCACGCGAAAGGAAAGATAATTGCTCACCAGCCTCTTAGCCGCAGCCGGTTCTGCTCCCATACATCTGTAAGCAATTTGGTTGAAGAATAAGCCAGAGGCCGGTGCCTTCGATGCACTCGCCCGAGGATAGCCCCATGACATGGATCGCCATCGCCGACCGTTGGGTTGGTCTCAAGCTTGCTGAAGTGATCGGACGCGACCTCCGGTCCCTCTACTCTGAAGTTCTCCATATGCCTCTCCCGGAACACCTGACAGCCATCGTTGAACGGCTAGAGGTCCATGGGAGGGGTGACCATGGGCGGTAGGCAGCCCCCTTGGGTTTCGGTTGCTGGCGTTCAATGAAGACCGCTCCACAGGATGGGACGCCTGTTCTCCTCTTTACCCTATGGCACGACCGAGTGGTTGGGCACTGGTCGCCAGAACGCGGCCTTTGGATTGACGCGTGTCATGGGATGGTGGTGGCGGTCCGCTGGATGCCGCTGCCCGACCCACGTGAGATGGAGGTCGAAGATGACACCGAAGGTTCTTACTCGCCAGATCGTGTCAGCAGCCACCCAGGCATTCTGGTCGCCGGATGATTTGCTGGGTGAAATCCAGGCCACCTTAGCGGCTTTGGCGGATGTCGAATACCGCTACGAGCGAGATCGCGAGCGGCTGATGCAACAACTTGGCCCTGATGCTGTTTTCCAGCCTCTCTGGGCCGAGCGGGAGAGACGCTATGAGGCTGAACGTGAGCCTTACCGCCGCAGAGTCGAACAGCTTCAACGGCGGATGAGACGCAACCTGTTCTCAGGATTGTGAGGCATGTCGGCTAACAGGAAAGTTCGGCACAAACTTCCAACTATACGACCTTCTCAACAAGATCGCCTTCGACTGTCCCCGTAGCACCTTGCCGTGGGAGCGACCTCCCAACCAATGCAGTCCTACGTGCAAGGCCCACTTCACGGACCTTGAGGCGACCAACCGCCCTCCCCAGACATCCCGCCGATGCTGCGCAAGCTCACGATCATCCGGGGTGGGAAGGGCTGATCCTGGAAGTCCGGTTCACTGCTATTTCCTGCCCAGCCAAGTCCTAGCAGCCTGCTCGTTCTTTCTATTGCTGCGACGGCTCAAAGCCAGCGCGGTTGTATAATGGCGCGTTAGAGTCCGTACTCCGGATTCGCCACAGCCAAGCCCAAGATCCGTAGAACGATAGGCTGGTCGTATGAGTAGGAAGGTCACCACCCCAGGAAACTCAGATCATCATCTCAACAGGAGAGAGATCATGGACGAGAAACAGGGAACAGGAACTGGGCAAGCTGGAAACGTGCAGTCCAATGCTCCAAACCAAGCGGGTGGTAATAGCCCCAACCCTCAGGGAAGTGCTCAGGGGAGCGGGGGCTCGCCCGAAAGCGTGGTTGATCAGGCGACGAACACCGCCGCTGATCTGGCAGACCGTGCCTCCGATATGGTCCGTGAGGCTTATGATCAAGGGCAGCGGTATGTCCGCCAAGCAGGCGACCGCTATCCGCAGGCCCAGCGCTACTATGAACGCGCCACACAGACCGTCGAGCGCCAAGTCACTGAGGCCCCGCTCGTCTCGCTGCTGGCGGTTGGAGTGGTCGGCCTTGGTATGGCCTGGATGATTGGTGGTCTGAGCAGAAACCAGGAGCGTGCGCCATCCCGTGGCAGGACCCGCAGGGACTACCCTGGTCAGCGCTCAGGCAAGCCTCTGATCGAGAGCGACCGGGTGGAAGGAACTGCCGTCTATGACCGGAGCGGCAAGCGCATCGGCACCGTCGAACGGGTGATGATCGACAAGATCAGTGGACGTGTGGCCTATGCGGTGATGTCGTTTGGCGGCTTTTTCGGCGTGGGCGCGAGCGAGTACGCCGTCCCCTGGCGCATGCTGGATTACGACCCCGATCTGGGAGGGTACCGTATCCAGATTACCGCAGAGCAGCTTCGGCGTGCGCCGAGCCTCTCCGGTGCTCGCGGTCAGGACTGGCCAGATCGCGGGAGCGAGCAGGATCTGCACGACTACTATCAGGTGACCTACTACTGGATGCTTGCCTGACGAACTGGACATGCAAGCAGCAGAGGCATTGTGTTCCCGGCCCTCTCAGAGGACCGGGGCTTATCAACGAGACCCTGCCTGCGGCGCAAGTGTCGGTCTGAGCCTCGCTTCTTCAGACCTAAGCTCCGGTCGTCACGCCGCCTGCCCGGCTGACCTGAAGTTCTTGGCGAGATCCCCTGCGGTGCGGAAGGCTTGCATGGCCTCAGCCCCGGTCATCGCCAAGGTGGTCTTCATGTCTGTCACGCCACCACCTGCCGCTGCCGTGATCACCGCCGCCGCAACCGTACGTGCATCCGGCGCTTCGACCACGAGGAGCCAGTCGTACTCACCGAAGGTCACATAGTACCCGAGAAGCTTACCGCCCGCAGCTTCAATGAGCTTGGATACCGGCTCGGTCCGGTCTTCCGGCGTGCTCACCATGCCGCGCATCGCGTCTTGCGAATACCGACCTTGAGAAATGAAGATTGGCATTGCGCTCTCCTGTGGTTGCTAATGGAAAGGTGGGGTCCATCACACCTGCCCACTCATGTGGTCAGCAGGTCGATGATCCTCATGATGGCGACTGCATTGCCCTTGTTCTGCGTGCCTTCCGTGGTGATGCCCTTGGCGCAGGTCCACACGTCTCCCTTCTTAACCGTGAACTGCTTGTCGTTCTGCACCACCGCGAGTTCGCCCTCAGTCATGTGGCAGAGCATGTCGTTCATCATGGCATTGTCCGGGGTCTTGGCACCGGGCTGCAGAACGATGTCACGCAAGTGAACCTTCTTGTAGGCAGGGATCAATGACTCCCGCTCTCCTAAGTCAATCTGCCTGACGCCCTGGGTTAGTTCCTTGCCCTCGTTGGGGCCATAGGTCTGGGCGGCAGCCTGTTCTGGAAGAACAAGCCCTGATAGCCCGGCAAAACCGATGGCAAGGGCTGATCTACGGTCGATATCCAGCATAGCGTCCTCCTGATGTTGAGGTCGCCTGCTCCGGGCCGGGGCCGACTTTCTTGCTCGACCCGAGCAAGAGCGACGTGGCCGGTGAACGTGGGCCGAGGCGCTGCCCTTCCTCTGCGCTCAACGGCAGCGGCATTCAACTCAGGGCAGCCAGAACACTGGTTATTGGGCCAAAACTATACTCCTCCGAGACTGCGACTGCAAAGGCCAGGAACGTTCCACGGCTTTCTTGGGATCGGCGCGGACGAGCATCCCGTCCCGTGGAGCATGTCTACTGAGGGCATCAGCCTGGACCGACATCACACCGATACAATGCTGAGCAGTGCCAAGGTACACGCTTGGATGGTCAGTGTTGGCAATGCTGCTCACCAGCCCCAGTAGGGCGGCACCTTCCAGTCATCGTGAAGGTCCTGCTCACGCCTGCGGTCCCACCAGTCTTTCTGATCGCCACAGACGACCGAAGTATCAGTTAGCTGCTCCTGCGTGATATAGGTTATATAGCCGCCAAGCTGGATATCGTACTTCAGTTTGTTCCATGAGATTGTGTGCTCATGGTTGTCGATCCCGAGAAAACCCCAAAGGTCATCACGGCGTAAACCACTCGCCCGCTGACCTTCTCAACGATCAGGTGGTGGATCGTGCCAATGCGGTGACCTCGTGGGTCGTAGAGGGATCAGCACTCTTCTAATCTCTGGACGCATCAGAAGAGGCACTTACACACAAGTGCTACTACCATAGGATAGTTGCGTGGAACTCAACGACAGCCCACCTGCGCCAGTAACAGGCTAGGTAAGCAATCAATAACAAGCCGAGGGAACACATGGCCGCTAACCCGAAACGTCAATCTTCTAACGCTGGAATGGATGCTTCTCGAACGTATCCTCCTGAGCTTCTGCCTTTGTTGCAATCGCTACTGGCGACCGTAGCCGACATTGACTTCGAGCACGAGAGTGACGTTGAGACTGTCAGGAATAGCTCAGCGGATGAGTGGCTGAAGCAGAGGACGATTAGAAAGCTGCAAGAGTGCCATCAAGAGCGGCGTATGCCCTACGTTCAGCAGGTTGAAAGTTTGCAGAGGCGGCTTCGGGCACTGGCTGCCTGAGAAGGTTCCCGTACCGTCCCGATTACGTTGGGTCAGAGGTCGTGAATGTCACTTCTTAGTCAAGCGTTTGGGAGAGGCAGCATTCTTTACTAAGGATCATCAGACGTTAGTAAGAAGGGGGTTGAACCCCCTTCCTCAATCTTTCTTGAAGGCGTCTTTGACGGAATCCTTGATGCCGCCGAGGGTGTTTTGAATCTTGCCTTCGGCCTGATCTGCCTTGCCTTCGGTCTGCATCTTGGAGTCACCGGTCACATTACCGATACCTTCTTTGACTTTGCCACCGATGTTCTTGGCGGAACCGTCAACGCGATTTTTATCAACCATAATTCTCTCCTCAGTTGCTGATTCAACGTGCAGTGAGTTGAGCCGTTCCTGCGGCATAAAACATCTGCACACATTGAGGGCACAGGTCTGGGGAAGGCCCAAAGGTTGCCGAGCGATGTGATTGGCCGGATTCTGGCTTATAGCTTCCCTGCCCGTTTTGAAGAACACTCAGAGGATGCCGAACAAGTTCCCCATGTTCGTGATAGAGAGGAAAACAACGGTAACGGCGACTTCCGAGGACATCCAATGCTCTATCTATCCGTCGTGTGGACGGTCATCGGCCTTGCTGCCATTGTTCGCTCCTACATCCTGCTCATGGGGGAGAATACCCCTGACGCGCGGCGTAAGACGGCCACGACCACGCGTGTGGTTGGTTTCACCCTGATCGTGGTCGGAGCCATTCAGATGCTGGTCTGGATTTTCACAGCCTGAAATCGGTCAGATTCCTGGCAAGGGAGGTCTGTTGCTGTCTCTTACCGATTGGGAAATCCTTCGAATCCCCTCGAATCGAAGCCCTCCGACTCCCTTCCCCTGATCTGCTGATGATGCGGAAGTGCGTTGAACGAGCTTCGATCCCCAACTGGATCGTTGCGCTGAGTGCAAACCAATCCAAGGGCGCGATTAGTGGTAAGTGGATGAGCGCAGTTCACGCTCCTTTGCCCGCGAGGAGATAATCCAGACGGCATGGACGATGCCGGGGATGTACCCGAAGATCGTCAGCAGGATGTTGATCCAGAAATGCAGACCTAAGCCGACCGTGAGCAGAACCCCCACGGGCGGCAGCAGGATCGCCAAAATGACGCGGATGATATTCAATTTACGTCTCCACGGCGCGTGGGGCGGATGGTGCCCACTCTAATATCAACCCAGGCAGAGCGATTGACGTTCCCCGAAGCCGCTGCGCTGGCAGAGGAACTCTGCCTTCGTATCCTCCGTTGGCCTCACACGCTTATGCTGAGAGGAATTGCGCATTCTGCCATCAAGACGGGAAGGATTCCTGCCACGACATACAGGAGATTCGCCAACGAGCCATTTGCCACATTGATCGCTGTGAAGAGGCCCTCAGAGATGATTTGAGCGACGGGATCAACCCCAGTGACGGTGAGAGCGCCGGGAGCATACGACTAAGGCTGAGATCACGATGACAAAGAACCCTTGGATGAGCCTCTGGTTGAGTGCGGCGAACACCTGGGCTGGTGCCGCTCGTGGTTTCTGGGCGGCAGAGATGAGCCGTCAGCAGAAGGCTCTGCTGAAGGAAATGACGGGATCAGGGCTGAAGGGCCGATCCAATACCACCACTCGGTCGTCCAGAAAGGCTTCAACAGGGACGAAGAGGAAGCCCAAGCGCTGATCCAGAGCTATACTCATCTCTGAATGTCCGCATCCGCCGCCCACTTCGTGCCCTCGACCAAACGGTTCGCGAGATCCTCCGGTCCAAGGGCTATCCGTGAAAGTTCCATCAAACCGTTTTCACCGATCTTATAGTCAACCTGCCAGGAAGGGCCTCGCGGCCCCTTCTGCTACTGCTCTACCGCCAAGAGATGTACAGAGCCCTACTCCCTGATCCGTGTCTGACGAAGCGCTCACTCGATGATCTCGACAACCTGACGGGTACGCGGATCGACCAGCACAGTCCGCTCGTTCACAATCGTGTAGCTGTACGGATTGCGAAGGCCCACACTCGCCGGAACCGGAGCAAGGCGAGCGCTCCGTGGCGCTGGCTGCCCCACAGCCACTGGTTCAGCGGTCCGGATTGAGGGACTCCTTTGAGCCGCAGCATAGGTGCGTACCCGCCTTGCCTCCTCGGCGCTTACAACGCCACCGACCGCAGCACCCGCGACGCCGCCAACAGCCGCGCCCACCGGACCACCCACGATAGCGCCGACAACAACCCCACCCGCCGCCCCGGACGCAAACCCTGTTCCAGGATCTGTCTGGCAGGCCGCCAGTGGAACAGCCACAAGAGCAAGCGCCAGAGCAGGCTGGAAAAGCTGAGCACGCATGGGGATTTCCTCCTTCACCAGAAGGCCAACGCTGTGAAGCTTGACCAGTTCCTGGCCTCGACGAGGCGCTCTTGGGGTATCGCCGCTGCCTGCGGTCCAGAGGTCATGACAGCGGGTCTTCGCGTTACATCGGACAAGATCTTATGCCCGTAGCACAATGCACTTTGGGTTCGGGCGCTGCCCCGCTGCCGTCTGAAGTTTACAGCAGGGCGACCTTACCACAGACGTACGCTGGACACCGCATCCGGCCCGCCGCACAATCGTTCTGGAACGGCACCGAGAGACCCATGGATCGGCAGCAGCACAAGGTCGAGCGGCGGCTGGCAGCCATCTTCGCAGCGGACGTAGCAGGCTATTCGCGCCTGATGAACGAGGACGAGGTTGGGACGCTCAATATCCTGACTGCCCATCGGGAGGTCATGGATCGGCAGATCGCCGAGCACGGCGGAAGGATCGCAAATACGGCTGGCGATAGCGTTCTTGCCGAGTTCCCAAGTGCCGTTGATGCCGTCCAGTGCGCTATTGCGGTACAGGCGGCACTCGCACAGGCCAACTTGGATATCCCTGACGAGCGGCGTGTCCGGTTCCGGCTCGGGGTCCATGTCGGCGATGTAATGGTGCGGAACGGCGACCTACTCGGAGACGGGGTGAATATCGCCGCTCGTCTGCAAAGCCTTGCTGATCCAGGTGGCATATGTCTATCGGAGGCTGCTTATGGGTACGTGCGCAAGAGTATCCCGCTGACCTTCAACGATCTCGGGGAGCAGCACGTCAAGAATATGGAAGAGGCAATTCGGGCCTTTGCTATCGGCTTACAAAGCAATGCCTCGACCGCTCCGCGAACAGCGCCCGAGCCCTCGGCATCGCGGCTCCCGGAGAAACCTTCCATCGCTGTTTTGCCATTCGCCAACATGAGCGGTGACCCTGAGCAGGAGTATTTCGCAGATGGAGTGGTTGACGACATCATCACTGGCCTTTCGCAGGTGAAGTGGTTCTTCGTCATCGCCCGCAACTCCTCGTTTATCTACAAAGGAAGAGCCGTAGACGTGAAGCAGGTCGGGCGCGAACTCGGGGTGCGTTATGTGCTCGAAGGTAGTATCCGCCGTGCTGGGGATCGCATCCGCATCACAGGCCAGTTGATCGACGCTGGGACCGGAGCCCACCTATGGGCTAATCGGTTCGACGGCAGCATGGACAACATCTTTGCCTTTCAAGACCAGATTACTGCAAACGTGATTGGAGCTATCGAGCCAAGCCTTCGCCGCGCTGAGATCGAGCGGGCACGCCGCAAACGCCCGAACAGCCTCGACGCCTATGATTTCTATCTCCGTGCGTTGCCATACGCATATGCGAATACTCCACAGGACAGCGAAGAGGCATTGCGCCTTCTGCTTCAAGCGTTGGATAGAGAGCCGGATTATCCTACTGCGCAGGCTCATGCTGCATGGTGCTACGAGCAGCGATTTTTCCGGGGTGGCCATCGCGCCAAGGATAAGGCTGAGGCTGTGCGGCATGCCCGTGCGGTAATGGCGTCGGCAACAGACGACGCCCTGGCGCTCGCTATAGCCGCTTTCGTTGTTGCCATGCTTACTCATGATTATGAGAGTGCCATTGGAACAGTGGACAGAGCGCTCCTTCTCAATGGCAATTCGGCCCTGACGCTTGGATTCAGTGCCATGACTGAGGCCAACGCAGGGCGGTATGAGGCGGCAATTGAGCATGGTCGGCGGGCGATTCACCTGAGCCCACTCGACCCAATGAACTATCATCCATATTTAGGGATGGGTTTTGCCTACCTGTTCAGCGGAAGGAACGAGGAGGCGGTGGTCGCGTCCAATCATGCTATCCAGGCAAATCCATCCTTTATGGTTTCTCATGCACTCCTCGTCGCAAGCTACGCTCAGCTTGGCCATCTAGATGCCGCCAAGGTGGCGGCGCAAAGGCTTCTCGAAGCCGCACCCAGCTTCACGGTCACTATGATGGAGCAGATGGAGTTCACCGCGCCCGAGAGAGTGGCGCAGTTCGGAGCGGCCCTACGGCAGGCTGGTTTGCCGGACTGATCGATTTGGCAACGTCTTGCTTGCGCCCGTATCTCTGTTTCAAGCTCCGGCGTCCGTCCGCACCTACCTGATGCTCCCATCAGGGCATTATCCTGAGCAGATCCTCGACGCAGAGCGCCGAGTTGTGAGCCACCATAGCCGCCATTTCGGCGTAGGACAGATGGCTGTCATCCCCTGCCCCATCCGAGATGGTGCGGATGATGTAGGCTCCCCTATCGAAACGGCGGCCGACTTCGAGGACCGCTGCGGACTCCATATCAACGATTTCGCCTCCGAGGTCCTGAAGACGGGTGCGGGTCTGTATGCAATAGAGCACAGAGCCGAGCCGGATCGTGAGTTTGTCAGCCATCCGGTCTCGGAGATGCTCCAACGTTTGCTCAACCTGGGCTGGGACGCGGGGAAGATCCCGCAAGGGCCGGGCAATGCCTGGAAGCGGGAGGTCACCGACCGGGACGCAGGTGAAGACGCCATCACTCACCAGACCATAGTCATGGGTGGCCCCTCTCGTGACCAGCACCACCGAGCCGACCTCAAGATCCGTTAGGGCTCCTGCAACACCTGAAAAAATCAGGTCGTCGCAGCCGAATGTCGTGAACAGAATCGTCGCCAGTGTGGCTGCATTGACCTTGCCGATGCCGGACTGGGCCAGAACGATTGATCGGGCGCGGTCGTGGACATGCCCTTGCCAGACCTGGAAACCGGCAAGAGTGGTCGGCTCCGAGTCGAACTGGAACCGATGATGAAGAGCGTCTAACCCGGAAAATTCATGGAGGGTTGGCGGGTGTAGCTCAAGTGCCTGAGATGACTTAGGATTTGGTTGTTGAATCCGATCCGCCTCATTTCTGGGAGAACCCACCCGCCATGAACCATTCTACGCTTCC
>NZ_VOSK01000242.1 GCF_009296175.1 Microvirga tunisiensis
CTTCTTCCTGAAAATCAAGCACTTCAGACGCATCGCCACGCGCTACGAACAGACCCCACGGGCGTTTATGTCAATCCTTTGCCTCGTCAGCGCGTTCATCTGGACCAAATGAATGTCAACGCGCTCTAGAAGCCGCTTACCACGCTGGAATGATGGCGCCCTTGAAGCGCTCTTCCAGGAACTTCGCGACCTCGGGGGACTGATAGGATTCCACGAAGGTCTTGATCTCCGGGCGATTGTCGCCCTGGCGAGCGGCGACGAAGTTGGCATAGGGATTGCCCTCGCGCTTCTCCACCGCAATCGTGTCCTTGCGGATGTCGAGGCCGGCATTGAGCGCATGGTCGGTGTTGATCACGGCTGCGTCGAGATCGGGCATCTCGGAGCAGTACGGCAAGAAGGTGATCTTCACCGAGGTCGGCTACAAGAGCATGGACGGGGCCAACAAGGACCCGGGTGTTTTCGGTGGTTCAGGTACATACGACCCTCAGGAGCAGGTCGACTGCTACGAGGCGCTCTACAAGGTGATGGAAAACTATGGCGGGCAATGGCTCGCCGGGTCGTTCCTCTGGAGCTATTACTCCTTCGAAAACCCGATGACACCAGTGGAAGAAGGAGGACGAGGCGTTCCGTGGACGGACTACACCACGCAGCACAAGCCTGCCAATGCCGTGGTGACCGCCCATTACTCGAGTCCAGCCCACGTGACAGGCCTTGTTTGGAACGGCACCAGCAGCGCCGACAAGCTCGATGGAGGTTATCACAATGACACGCTGAACGGCGCCGGCGGCAATGACATCCTCTGGGGCGGCGACGGCCATGACCGGCTCAATAGCGCCGAAGGGAACGATGTCCTGACCGGCGGATTCGGGGACGACATACTTGATGGTGGGGCGGGCGATCAGGACAAGGCTGTCTTCAGCGGTCGGCGCGCGGACTATACCATCATCAAGAATCAGGACGGCTCCTCCACGGTGCTGGACAACAGGGCCGATGGGGACGGGCGTGATACCGTCTCCGGGATCGAAGCGTTCCAGTTCTCGGATGGAACCGTCCCGCCTCCGAACGCTCCAAGTAATCTGTTCCCGGACGGCGGCACCAGATCGCAGGACCTAGTTCTGATCGGCACCAAGAAAGCCGACAAGCTTGTCGGCGGCATCGGAAACGACAGGCTCTATGGCAAGCTGGGCAAGGATGCTCTGACAGGCGGTACAGGCCAGGACATCTTCGTCTTCGACACCAAGCCGAACACGAAGACGAACCTCGACAAGATCACGGACTTCAACGTGGCGGACGATACGATCTGGCTGGAGAACAATTATTTCAAGGTGGGCAACGGTACACTCAGCAAGCCGAAGCAAATGGCAAGCAAGTACTTCTACAAGGGTACCAAGGCGCACGATAAGGACGACCACATCATCTACGACGCCAAGAAAGGCATCCTGTACTACGATGCCGACGGCACCGGCTCCTCGGCGCAGATCAAGATCGCCGCGCTCTCCCAGAACCTCTCGAAGATGAGTTACAAAGACTTCTTCGTCATCTGACGAAAAGGATCATCCGGCCGTGCGAGTTTCATCTGAGGCGCCCGCTTGAGGGCGGGCGACTTGGTGATGGCTCAATAGGCGCGGGCGATGCAGAAATCGACCGCGTCGAGAAGGGCCTGCTTCATCGGGCTCGAGGGAAAGAGGGCGAGCGCATCGCGGGCCATGGCGCCGTAATGGCGGGCGCGCTCGACGGTGTCCTCCAGCGCCCGGTGACGGCGCATGATGGCAATGGCCTGTTCGAGATCCGCATGCTCGATCTCGCCCTGTTCGAGCACGCGCTTCCAGAAGGCGCGCTCCTCGTCCGTGCCGCGGCGGAAGGAGAGGACCACGGGGAGGGTGATCTTCCCCTCGCGGAAATCGTCGCCCACGTTCTTGCCGAGGGTCGCGGCCTTGCCGCCGTAATCGAGGGCGTCGTCCACGAGTTGGAAGGCGATGCCGAGATTCATCCCGTAGGAGCGGCAGGCGGCCTGCTCGGCCTTCGGGCGCCCGGCGATGACGGGTCCGACTTCGCAGGCGGCGGCAAAGAGCTCCGCCGTCTTGCCGCGGATCACGGCGAGGTATTCGTCCTCGGTGGTCTCCGTGTTCTTGGCGGCGGCGAGCTGCATCACCTCGCCCTCGGCGATCACGGTCGCGGCGGCGGAGAGGATGTCGAGGGCGCGGAGCGAGCCCACTTCCACCATCATACGGAAGGCTTGGCCGAGGAGGAAGTCGCCGACGAGCACGCTCGCCTCGTTGCCCCATTTGATTCGGGCGGCGATCTTGCCCCGGCGCATGTCGCTCTCGTCCACCACGTCGTCGTGGAGGAGGGTGGCGGTGTGCATGAACTCGACAGAGGCTGCGAGCTTCACATGCCCGTCGCCCTGGTAGCCGGACAGGCCGGCGGTCGCCAGCGTCAGCATGGGCCTAAGACGTTTGCCGCCTGAGGAAATGAGGTGGTTCGCCACCTCCGGGATCATCGTGACCTCGGAACCCGTGCGCGACAGGATCATCGCATTGACCCGTTCCATGTCGGAGGCCACAAGGGACACGAGCTTCTCGATGCTCGCATTCTTCTCGGGATGCTTGTCTTCGAACGGAACGACGACGCCCACGTCTCACTACCCGGGTTGCCGGCCGGCTTGGCCGGTAGGAATATCAGTCACCGTGGCATGGCACTTTCCATGCTGCAATGCAAACGCTTACCGCAGGGGAAGGATCTCAGCCCAATGGTCGAAATCGTCCGCACCAACGATCTCGTTCTGATCGGCTTCCTACAATCCTTGCTGGAAAACGCCAACATCCCCGTTCTCGTCGCCGACCTGCACATGAGCGCTCTGGAGGGCATGACCGGCGCCTTCCCGCGCCGCATTCTGGTGCCGGAGGATCATCTGCGGCAGGCGCACCGCCTGATCGCCGAGGCCGGTCTCGAGGCCGAGTTGCGGCATGGATGAGAGCGGGATGGGTGAGGTCACCGAGGACTTGCTCCTGGGCGGCCGAGTCCGCCTCGTCCAGCCGGACAAGGGCCACCGGGCCGGCACCGATGCGGTGCTGCTGGCTGCCTCGGCGGCCGTGAAGCCCGGCGACGTCGTGGTGGATGTGGGCGCGGCGACGGGGGCCGTCGGGCTCATGGCGGCGGCCCGGGAGAGGGGTGCACGCTTCATCTTCGTGGAGCGGGATTCCCACCTTGCGGAACTCTGCCGCCGCAATTGCCGCGACAATGGCGTGGAGGGCGAAGTGGCCGTCGCGGACGTGCTCGACAAAGGCTCGCGCCTGGCCGTGGGGCTCAATCCCGACAGTGCCGATCTCGTCCTCACCAACCCGCCCTTTCTCGAGGAGGGACAGGCCCGGATCTCGCCCGACCGGGGCAGGGCGGCAGCCCATGCCCTTCCGGCCGGCGGGCTGGAAGCCTGGCTCAAGGCCTGTGCCGGGCTTCTCAAGCCCAAGGGCCGTCTCGTCATGATCCATCGGGCCGACAGGGTGGCCGAATGCCTCCGAATTCTGGAAAAATGGCTTGGCGGCCTGGAGCTTCGCTTCGTGCATCCGAGCGCCGACCGGCCTGCGATCCGCTTCCTCGTCTCCGGAATCAAAGGCAGTCGGGCTCCCGTGAGTATCCTGCCGCCGCTGATCCTGAACGGCCCCGACGGGCATTTCACCCCACAGACCGAGGCCCTGCACCGCGGGGAGGCGAACCTTTTATGAGAAAGGGTTCCTTTTGTCCCTCGTCATCACCGGCCTTGTGCCGGTGATCCCGATTGGAAAAGCGCAGCGTTTCACACAATCGAGATGGCCGGACGGGCCCGGCCATGACCAGAGGAAGGGTAGAGCGACCTTTCCGATCACCAGCGGTAGCCGGGGCGGCCGCCTGAGCGGCAGACCTCGATCGGACGGCGCACCCAGCGGTAGCCGTTCCAGACCCGCCGGGATTCGACCCAGCAGCGGCGCGCCGTACGGACCGGGCGATAAGCCCCGTAGGGACGTCCGTAATAGGGACGCCGTCCATAATAGGGGCGCCCGTACTGGACGGTCACGACCGGCGCGGGGCTCCGGTAGCCGTAGCCCGGGTAGTAGGGCTGAGCCTCGGCGGGCTGCACGGACAGGGCGCCGAAGCCCAGGGCTGCAAAACCAAGAAGACCGAAAACAAGCTTGCGCATCTATATCTCCTCAACTCCACCCAGACACCGGATTGAAACGGTGTCACGACCGGGCTGTTCTCCATGATCAAGGTTTAAACGACCTTAACTGAACGCAGCCCGACAATTTCCCTAACGGTATGTTCATCTTGGGAAGCCGGACCGGGCACCCTACATAACAGCCATGGCTCAAACATCGTTCTCCTCCATGCTCCCGGCACGTCTGCAATTCCTGCTCCCACCTAAGTATCGCGTCTATTCCGATCCCATCATTCCCGTGGTGCGCCTGTCGGGGGCCATCGGGGCCGTGATGCCCCTGCGGACGGGACTTGCCATGTCGAGCGTGGCGCCGCTTCTGGAGCGCGCCTTTTCGGTTCCGGGCGCGAGGGCGGTGGCGCTGGTCATCAACTCGCCGGGTGGCTCTGCGGCGCAATCGCACCTGATCTTCAAGCGCGTCCGGGCCCTTGCCGAGGAGAAGAAGCTTCCCGTCATCGCCTTCGTGGAGGATGCGGCGGCCTCCGGCGGCTACATGATCGCCTGCGCGGCGGACGAGATCTATGCCGATCCGGCCTCCATCGTCGGCTCCATCGGGGTCGTCTCCGCGAGTTTCGGCTTCCATGAACTGATCGAGCGCATCGGTATCGAGCGGCGCGTGCATACCGCCGGCAAGAGCAAGGCGATGCTGGACCCATTCCGGCCCGAGAATCCGGAGGACGTCGTGCGCCTGAAAGGGCTCCAGCGCCAGATCCACGACGTGTTCGTCGGCCTCGTCCGTGATCGCCGGGGCGAAAAGCTCAACGATTCCTACGACGATCTCTTCTCCGGGGCCTTCTGGGTCGGGGCGGAGGCGCTCGATCTCGGCCTCATCGACGGGCTCGGCGACATCCGCACCATCCTGCGCCAGCGCTTCGGCGAGAAGGTGCGGTTCCGGATGATCGAGCCGGCGCGCCCGCCGCTGCTGGGGCGCCTGTTCGGCCGCCGGTCCCTGGGGCAGAGCAGCCTGATCGACCCAGGCGAGATCGTCGGAGCCCTCGAAGAGCGGGCCGCCTGGGCGCGGCTGGGGCTCTAAGGTTTCCATGGGCGAGCCTGTTGATACACTCACGTCATCACCGGCCTTGTGCCGGTGATCCCGATCCTATGAAGCGCCCACTTTTCGGAACGAGATGGCCGGGACAAGCCCGGCCATGACGTGGGAGTGTGTCATCCGTGGCCTCGAGCGCGCGCCCAACGCTTGACTTAGGTCCCCCGTCATCCCAAGGGTTCGCCTGACATTTTCGAGACAAACCGGACGCCGATATGACGAGCGAACCCGCGCACATGAACCCTGCGCGTTCTTTCCAGGGCCTGATTCTCACGCTCCAGCGCTATTGGGCCGAACAGGGCTGCGTCATCCTCCAGCCTTACGACATGGAGGTCGGTGCGGGCACCTTCCACCCGGCCACGACCCTGCGGGCACTCGGCCCGAAGCCCTGGCGCGCGGCCTATGTGCAGCCCTCCCGCCGCCCCAAGGACGGGCGCTACGGCGAGAACCCGAACCGGCTCCAGCACTATTATCAGTTCCAGGTGATCCTGAAGCCGAACCCGCCGAACCTGCAGGAGCTCTATCTCGGCTCGCTCAAGGCGATCGGCATCGATACCTCCGTCCACGACATCCGCTTCGTCGAGGACGATTGGGAAAGCCCGACGCTCGGCGCCTGGGGTCTCGGTTGGGAATGCTGGTGCGACGGCATGGAAGTGTCGCAGTTCACCTATTTCCAGCAGGTGGCCGGCTTCGAGTGTTCGCCGGTCGCAGGCGAATTGACCTACGGCCTCGAGCGCCTCGCCATGTATCTGCAGGGCGTGGAATCGATCTACGACCTCAACTTCAACGGGCTCGAAGGCGACCGGAAGGTCAGTTACGGCGACGTCTTTCTGCAGGCCGAGCAGGAATATTCGCGCCACAACTTCGAATATGCCGACACCGAGATGCTGTTCCGGCATTTCCGCGACGCGGAGGCGGCCTGCCGCAAGTATCTCGCGGATGGCGAGCCGAAGCCCGGCTCCAACGACAACCGCCATCTGATGGCGCTGCCGGCCTACGACCAGTGCATCAAGGCGAGCCACGTGTTCAACCTGCTCGATGCCCGCGGCGTCATCTCCGTCACCGAGCGCCAGAGCTACATCCTGCGCGTCCGCGAACTCGCGAAGGCCTGCGGCGCGGCATGGCTGAAGACCGAGGGCGGAGGCGTGGCGGCGTGACCGCTGCCCCCATCCGTTTCCTCACTCAGACATAAAGTTCTCCGATGCCCGATCTTCTCCTCGAACTCTTTTCCGAAGAAATTCCCGCCCGCATGCAGCGTCGTGCAGCGGAGGATCTGAAGAAGCTTGTGACCGATGCGCTCGTGGAGCGCGGCTTCCTCTATGAGGGCGCGAAGGCCCTCGCGACGCCGCGGCGGCTGGCGCTCCATGTCGCGGGCCTGCCCGTGAAGGGGCAGGACGTGCGCGAGGAGCGCAAAGGTCCGCGCGTCGGCTCGCCGGAGGCTGCGATCCAGGGCTTCCTGAAAGGGGCGGGGCTATCCTCCATCGAGCAGGCGAGGATCGAGAGCGATCCGAAGAAGGGCGAGTTCTACGTCGCCCTCATCGAGAAGCCCGGCCGCTCGACCCCGGACGTGCTGGCGGAGATCCTGCCCGGCATCGTGAAAAACTTCCCCTGGCCGAAATCCATGCGCTGGGGCGCGGCCTCGCAGGAGCCGGGAAGCTTGCGCTGGGTGCGTCCGCTCCATTCCATCATCTGCACCTTCGGGCCCGAGACCGAGGATCCGGAGGTGGTGCGCTTCGAGGTCGACGGCATCGCCGCGGGCGACGTCACGAAGGGCCACCGCTTCCTCGCGCCGGGCGAGATCCGCGTGAAGCGCTTCGACGATTACGCGCCGGCGCTGGAGCGCGCGAAGGTCGTGATCGACACGGATCGCCGCAAGGACATGATCCTGCACGACGCGAAGGACCTCGCCTTCGCGCAGGGCCTCGAGCTCGTCGAGGACGAGGGGCTGCTCGAAGAGGTCGCCGGCCTTGTGGAATGGCCCGTGGTGCTCATGGGCTCGTTCGACGAAGCTTTTCTCGACATTCCGCCGGAGGTGATCCGCACCACCATCCGGGCGAACCAGAAATGCTTCGTGCTGCGCGATCCCAACACCGGCAAGCTCGCCAATAGGTTCCTGCTGACTTCCAACCTCATCGCCGGCGACGGCGGCAGGACGATCGTCGGCGGCAACGAGCGCGTGGTGCGCGCGCGCCTCTCCGACGCGAAATTCTTCTGGGAGACGGACCAGAAGGTGAAACTGGAAGACCGGCTGGAGAAGCTGAAATCCATCGTCTTCCACGAGAAGCTCGGCACGCAATACGAGCGCGTCGAGCGCATCGCGGCGCTCGCCAGGGAACTGGCTCTCGTCGTCGGTGCCGATCCTGAACTGGCAGAGCGCGCCGCGCGTCTCGCCAAGGCCGATCTCGTCACTGAGATGGTGGGCGAGTTTCCCGAACTGCAGGGCCTCATGGGGCGCTACTACGCGACCCTGCAGGGCGAGCATGCTTCCATCGCCGCCGCCATCGAAGAACACTACAAGCCCCTCGGCCCCTCCGACCGCGTGCCGACCGATCCCGTGTCGGTCGCCGTGGCGCTCGCCGACAAGATCGACACGCTCGTGGGCTTCTGGGCCATCGACGAGAAGCCGACGGGATCGAAGGATCCTTATGCGCTGCGTCGTGCGGCGTTGGGCGTGATCAGGCTGGTGCTGGAGAACAATCTCAAGCTGTCGCTGATCTCGCTGCTCGCGAAGCCGTTTGCGCGCGATGCGAAGGACGTTCTGTTCGAGGAGTTCCTGCAGGCCAGGAAACTCGTCGAAGCCATCGAGGACAGCGCTCTCGCCGGGATCGTCAAGCATCCTGCGCTTCCAGATCTGGAATCCATTTTCCGGCAGCGGCAACTGGGGAATTCCGAAAGTCTGGCACGCATCATGTATGTGCGCGCGCTCGACCTCCTCTCCTTCTTCGCCGACCGCCTGAAGGTCTATCTGCGCGATCAGGGCGCGCGTCACGACCTCATCGACGCGGTGTTCTCGCTCGAAGGCCAGGACGACCTGCTCATGATCGTCCGCCGCGTCGAGGCGCTCGGCCGCTTCCTCGACACCGAGGACGGCAGGAACCTGCTCGCCGGTTATCGCCGCGCGGCCAATATCCTGCGCATCGAGGAGAAGAAGGACGGGCGAGCCTACGACGAGGCGCCCGATCTCCAGATCGTGAACGACCAGGGACAGATCGAGGAGAAGGCGCTCGCCGTGGTCCTTCACGGGGCGAAGGAAGAGGCGCAGAAAGCCGTCGAAGCCGAGGATTTCGAGGGCGCGATGCGCGCTTTGTCCCGCCTGCGCCAGCCCGTGGACGCATTCTTCGACAAGGTGACCGTCAACGCGGAGGATCCCACGCTTCGGGCCAACCGCCTGCGGCTCCTCAACAGCATCCGTGAGGCGACTCGCACGGTGGCGGATTTCTCGCGCATCGAGGGGTAGCCTTGTCCCGCGAAGCGGCTCCGGCTTGCCGTCGGAAGATGCGATGCATGAAAATGGAGGATTGCGTCACGCGCATGGGGCAGCCCCCAAGGGTTAATTCATGTTAAGGTGTGGCGTGAGGGGCACAGCCAATCGGCCACCTAGGCTCTAGGTAGGCGGCAACCGATTCAATTCAGAAGACCGATGATGATGATTCGACGCCTCCTGATTGCCGCTCTTCTGAGCGCACCCCTTGCTGCCTGTCAGATCGCTCAGCAGCCGGTCGCCACGGCCGACGATTCCGCCTGGTATGTCGGCATGATGCCGGACAAGCCGCACAACATCCCGCTGGTCGATCGCCGCAAGATGGACGCGAAATACGCCCGCCAGACGGTGGAGTACAAAGGCACCGAGAAGCCGGGCTCGATCGTGGTCGATATCGACGAGCGCATGCTCTACCTGGTCCAGCCCGAGGGCAAGGCGATCCGCTACGGCGTCGGCGTCGGCAAGCAGGGCTTCTCCTGGAAGGGCATTGCGTCCGTTGGCCGCAAGGGCGTCTGGCCCAACTGGTCGCCCACCAGGACCATGGTCGGCATAAAGCCCGAGCTGCCGCGCTACATGGAAGCCGGCCTCGACAACCCGCTCGGCGCCCGCGCCCTCTATCTGCACCAGAACGGTGCCGACACGCTCTTCCGCATCCACGGCACCAACGAGCCCTGGAGCATCGGCGAACAGGTCTCCTCGGGCTGCGTGCGCATGCTCAACGAGGACGTGGCCGACCTCTACGAGCGCGTTCCCGTCGGCACGACGGTCTATGTGAAGCGCAACGGGCGGTACCGGGTTTAACGTAAAGGCGGCCTTCAGGGCCGCCTTTTTCCGTGTGCCGAGCATGTTCGACAGCTTGGAGGTGCAAGTCCTCTACCCAGCCTGATGGCGGCGAAGGGTTAGCAAAGCGCAAGGGCGCCACCGCGAGGTGGGGTCTGAAGGAAGCGTGGAGCAAA
>NZ_VOSK01000243.1 GCF_009296175.1 Microvirga tunisiensis
GATCAGCTCATTGCGTGTTGTCATGCTCACCTGCCTCATCATCGCCCCCGCAGCTCGCCAGAGCTCGGGAGCAAATCAGATGAGGCAACGATCCAAAATCAGGGAGCAATTCAGGCGATGCAATGCGGGGATTCATGACAGACTTGGCCCCCTCGTCCAGTCTCGACATCAGAACCGAAATCTCTGCGGCTTACACAGCCTGGGATTCGGCGTTCAATCAGGCTGATGCAAAGGCGGTCGCCGCCGCCTATGTCCCGAGCGCCAAAGTGCTGCCGCCGACCCACGAGGTCATATCAGGTCCGGCAGCGATCGAGAACTTCTTTGCTGGGCTGTTTTCGCGCGGATTCACCGATTACAATCTGACAATCATAGACACGGGTGGAGACGACAAGGTCGTCTACAGCACGGCCCATTGGAGTGCCAAGGGCAAGGGAGCCGATGGAGCTCCCCAAACCGCTGCCGGCCTCGCCACCCACATATTCGAGCGTCAGGCCGACAGCTCGCTGAAGCTGAGGTTACACACCTTCAATTAAGCTGCGGCAATCGTCGCCTGCCGCCTTGCGAGGGACTTCGCGTGGACGTCGCGGAATGGCTTCATCGTCTTGGACTGGAGCGCTACGCACAGGCCTTCCAGGATGCCGAAGTCACGCCCGAGGTCCTGCCGGAGCTGACCGAAGCCGATCTGAGAGAACTCGGCTTGCCTCTCGGCCCGCGTAAGATGGTGCTGAAGGCAATTCAGGCACTCGGCCCATTGGCGGCTCCCCTCCCTGTCGAGGTTCATGCGGCGGCTGACCAGACGAGACCGGCACCACCGTCCGAGGCCGAGCGACGGCAGCTCACGGTGATGTTCGTCGATCTGGTCGGCTCAACCGCGCTCGCATCAGGGCGCGATCCTGAGGACCTGCGGGACCTCATCCAGGGCTACCAGAACACCGTGGCGGGCGAGATCACCCGGTTCGAAGGCCATGTCGCGAAGCTTCTGGGTGACGGCGTCCTGGCGTACTTCGGCTGGCCGCGTGCGCATGAGGATGACGCGGAGCGGGCCGTTCGCGCGGGGCTTCGGGTGACCGAGGCGGTCGCGGGCCTTAGAGAGCGGGGTGGTGCAGCACTGGCCGCTCGCGTCGGCATCGCAACCGGTCTGGTCGTTGTCGGCGAGCTCATTGGTGAAGGGGAAGCCCGCGAGCGGGCGGTCATCGGTGAGACCCCGAACCTGGCCGCCCGACTGCAAGGGCTCGCCGAGCCCGGCAGCGTCGTGATTGCCGAGTCGACGCGGCACCTCCTCGGAGAAGCCTTTGTGTACCGCGATCTTGGTACGGTCCACCTCAAGGGTTTTCCTGGGTCTGTGCGGGCATGGCACGTCGTCGGCGAGGGAACGGCCGAGAGCCGGTTCGACGCCCAGCATGGAGCGTCGACGACTGTGCTGGTCGGGCGCGACCAGGAACTCGCCCTTCTGTTGGACCGCTGGCAGCAGGCGAAGGAGGGCGAGGGCCGGATCGTCCTGCTCGGCGGCGAACCAGGCATCGGCAAATCCCGCCTCGTGCGGGCCCTGCGCGACCAGCTCGCAGGCGTGCCGCACACCCCCCTGAGCCATTTCTGTTCACCGTTCCATACCAGCAGCGTTCTGTACCCTGTCGTTGGGCTCCTTGAACGGGCAGCGGGAATTCGGCGGGAGGATCCTCCCGCAGAGCAGCTCGATAAGCTCGAAGCGATGCTCGCTCTGGGGACCGACGACGTACGTGAGAGTATTCCGCTACTCGCGGACTTGTTGGCGATCCCGACCGGTCAGAGATACCAGCCACTGGAACTCAGCCCACACCAGAAGAAGGAGGGGACGTTTCGGGCTCTCCTGGGGCAATTAGAAGGTTTGGCCGCAAGACAGCCGGTGCTCGCCATTTATGAGGACGTGCATTGGGCCGACCCTACCATGCTCGAACTGCTCGATCGGGCGGTTGACAAAGTGCAGCGGCTCCCGGTGCTCATGATTGTCACCTTCCGGCCGGAGTTCGCTCCCCGCTGGACGGGGCACGGACACGTGACAGCGCTCTTTCTGAGCCGGCTGGGACGCAGACAAGGCGCCGCCGTGGTCGACCAGATAACCGGCGGCAAGCTGCTTCCGCAGGAGGTCCTTGAGCAGATCCTCGCCAAGACCGATGGCGTGCCGTTGTTCGTCGAGGAACTCACCAAAGCCGTCCTCGAATCCGGGCTGCTCGAGGACCGAGGCAGCCATTACGCGCTGACGGGTCCCTTGCCGCCGCTGGCGATCCCCACGACGCTCCAGGACTCGCTCATGGCCCGCCTTGACCGGTTGGCCCCGGTCAAGGAAGTCGCCCAGATCGCGGCCTGCATCGGACGCGAGTTCGGACATGACCTCCTGAAAGTGGTCACGCCACTCGATGAAGACGCTCTTCAACGTGCTCTCAACGAGTTGTTGGAGGCGGAGCTCGTGTTCCGGCGTGGCGTACCCCCGGAGGTTAGTTACAGCTTCAAGCACGCGCTGGTGCAGGACATCGCGCACGAGAGCCTCTTGAGGAGCAAGCGGCAGCAGATCCATGCTCGCATCGCCGCTGCTCTTGAAGAGCATTATCCTGCCGTTGCCGAGGTGGAGCCGGAGACGATCGCGCTGCATCTCACGGAGGCCGGGTTGGCGAGCCGGGCGGTTGGCTACTGGCTGCGGGCCGGCCGGAATGCCGCCGGGCGTTCCGCCAATCTCGAAGCGATCAGTCATCTCACAAGAGGGCTGGAGGCACTGAAGTCCTGTCCAGAGGGACCGGAGCGGGACCGTCAGGAACTTGCGCTCCAGACGGCCATTGGAGGTCCGCTGATCGCCATTCATGGCTACACCGCGCCGCAGCTCGGCACGGCGTTCACCAGGGCGCATGCGCTTTGCTATGAACTTGACGACACCGATGCCTTGTTCGCCGCGCTCAGCGGCAAGTTCATCTTTCATTTCGTGAGAGGTGACTACAGCGCCATGCAAAGCTTGACCGCTGAGGCGGAACGCGCCGCCGAGCGGACCGGGGACATAGCACTTGAGTTGGCTGCGCACCGGCTGGCCGCTCTCACCGCCGTGCATGCTGGCGCCTTTGTCAAGGCCCGCTGCGAGTTCGAGACAATCTTGAGCCGCTATCAGCCCGATGCGCATCGACCCCCGCCTGTCCATTACGTTCACGATCCGAAGGCCTCTGCGTTACCCTACTTAGCCATTGTGCTGTGGATCCTAGGCTATCCGGAGCAGGCCCAAAGCATGGGCCGGGCGGCGTTTGAATACGCCATGGAGCTGAACCAGACGAACCTCATCGCCCACGTTAAGGTCTACGGCGGAGCCGGACCTGCCGAGCTGATGGGTGACGTGGCGGCGGTCCATGCGAATGCGGACGCTGTCATCGAGCTCGCCGATCAGCACAGTTTGAACTATTGGCGGTTGAGCGGCCTCATCCTGCGGGGCTGGGCCCTGGCACAGGAGGGGGCGGTTGAGGATGGTTTGGCGCTCATGCGCCAGAGCCTCATCGATCGGAATAGGCTCGGAGCCAGTTGGTACCAGGTTCGGTATTTGTGCATGCTCGCAACGACGTACCTTCAACTGGGTCGAGGCGACGAGGGCTCGGCTGCGCTGACCGAAGCCAAGGACCTCGCGGCGCGCAACGATGAACGCATGTGGGCGGCGGAGCTTGCTCGCATCGGTGGCGAACTCCGGCGCGTTCAGGGAGCTCCTGCGGACGAGGTCGAGGCGTACTTGCAAGCCGCGCTCAACGTTGCACATAGCCAAAGTGCGAAGTCGTTCGAGCTGCGTGCCGCCATGAGTCTGGCGCGACTTTGGTGGGACCACGGTAGGGTGGCCGAAGCGCGACGTCTTCTTGTCCCCATTTACGGGTGGTTTACGGAGGGTTTCGATACCCCTGACCTCCGCGCGGCCAAGGCACTTATGGAAAAATCGGCTGAGTCTTAGTGCTCCTTGTCCTGCATGCTTCGTCCTGAATTTCCTGCATGCAAATTCCAGATCAAGAGTTGGCGCTATAGTCCTGGCACGAAGCTGAAGTCGCCAAAAGGTCTGCACTCGCGGGTAAGCAGACTCTGCACTCGCGGGTAAGCAGACCTTGTCACGGCTGTGATGAAAGACTGAGTTTGACTGATGCCGTTGAACCGCTGTCGGGATCTGCTTCATCAATCTATTACTTGCGTCAGCGAGCCAAACCAGGCGCAACATCCTGTATGCTGAGCACGCGAAAAGCGACAGGTGCAGGCTTTTTCAACAGCATCGACCCGGAGCGGACCTCCAGCAGTCGGCAGGCACTCCGATCAGCGGATCCTAACAGGCTGCTTGCATCACGCGGAGCGGTTCCAGCCCATTCAGCCCGATGGCAAGGGACGGAGACGGGAGCCGCTGTTAATGGCGACAAACGTGAAGACTGCTCTGGTCACCTTGATCTGCTCGTCGCCGTCGTGGGAGCGGCGTCTGGCTTCCACCTGAAACCTCATCGACGCTCGCTCCGTCGCGGTCAGCTTTGCTGGCGATGTGTTGGGCGCCATCTCGTGTGCAATTAAGGATGTTCGCAGAATGGCGTACCGCTCCGTCAAAGCTGCTGCCTACACTCGCCTGAGCCTTTCAGAGGGGTCCTGGCATGAAGAGGTTGGTTACAATCACCGGTCCTGTCGCAGCCGCCCAGATGGACGGGTATCTCATCGAGGAGCGGCTCCTCGATCGCATCATGATCCAGGTCATCGACAAGGGCGACGGGAACCTGGAGATCGCGTTTGATGAGAGAGACCAACGCTATCTCTCGCAGTTTTCTGCGGCGCAATTGGCCGAATGGCTGCACGAAGCGATGCTCCACGTCGAGGCGGCATGTCCGCTGGAGACGCGCGATGGAAAAGCCGCCCGGATCGCGGACGAGGCGCCACCGAGAGCGAGATCGTCCATCAAGGCCATGCGACCGGCGCGGCAGGAGCACGATCTTCCGGCTGGCCTCGAGTTCTTGAGACGGACCTAATCTGCCTTCGTTTATTTGTGCGAACGAACCGAACGGCCACGCCGTCATTGTCATCACGGAGGAACACTGTTCCTCGGTACGGCCGGCTTGCGGCCCCAGCAGATGAGAGAATGACAATGGCTCGAACCAAAAAGGACGACACCTCCCAACCCAGCAGGAGCCGGAACACGCCGGAGAGGTCGGCGTCGAAATCCGCCTCCCCGTCTGCCACGAAGAAGGGGGCTGGTGCTTCCAAGCGTGCGCAGCCCAAAGCGATGGCTGGCTCCCGGTCTGCCACGAAGTCCCAGGCTGTTCCCGCGAAGGCCCGTTCCTCCGCAGGATCGCGCACAGCAACACGCTCGACCTCCGGCACATCGCGATCGCGGTCCGCGACGCAGACCCGCTCCGCATCCCGCTCACAGGGCGGCCTGCTGAACCCGATGGCCTGGCTCTCAACGCTTGAGACAACGCTCACCTCCCCGCAGGCGCGCGCCGTGATGGCTGAGGCCCTCAGGGCCGTCGCCAATGTGCTTGAGAAACCGCAAAGCAGCGAGCAGGGCCAAGGCGGCGGAACGCAGGAAGGCCGGAACGCCGTGTCGGCCGCCGGCAGTCTCGGTGCCGAGATCGTCGCAGCTCCGCTCGAGGTCGCCGCGGCGGCCATCGGTGCCGCAGGGGAGGTCGTGACGAGCGCCCTTGGCGGATCGCCGGGCGAGGGCGGTGGCAACGGCGCCAGCCGGAAGGGCAGCCGGCGGTCCTCCGCGCAGAAGAAATCCTCGAAGGTTAGCGACGAGACGAGCCGATGATCGGTCGGACGGACAGCAGATCCTCCAGGACGAGCCGTCCGGCCGGCGTCAACATCAGCAGACTTTCGTCAGGGGCAGAGATCCTTGGAGCGATGCAACGGAGCCTCTCGCTGTCACTCACTCTCGTTTGGTCCCGGTCATTTGGGACATGAAGATCTCCTGCATCTGCTCGAACCCTTTGAGGGTTGCCGGAAGCCAGGTTCTCAGCATGGCTTCCGGCTCCATGGCCCGGATGTTCGCGGTCATGCGGTCCTGCACCTCTCGCATGAGTTACTCTTGCATCGGCTTCACGTCCGGCAGTCCCAGAAAGGCCCGTGCCTCCTCGGGCGTGCACTCAACATCCATGGTGATCTTCATCTGACATCCTGCTCCAGCATCAACAGATGGGCTGCCGAACGGTGGTCTCGTATCTCGCTGCTGAGGTCAACCAAACCGGGCTACGCGGCGCGATGTGTACTCGGATTAGCCTCAGCCACTCTACTTTTCCATCACATAGGTGCCGGGCGCATCCTGCAGCGGCGGATGTTTCGGACCGCCCATGTGGGGCGGCGCCCCTTTCCGGCCCGAGCGAGCAGAAAGCCACGCCGTCCAGTCCGGCCATCAGCTCCCCTCATGGCGGCTGGCGCTCTGCAGCCACTGCTCAGGGCTGCTCGCTCCTGCGTCGCTACTCTCCCGGGTCCAATAGGTGCCCTTACCACCCGGTGGATTGATGATCCCGGCAATATGGCCACTGGAGGCGCGCACGAACCGCACCTCACCGCCAAACAGCTGGGTGATGCGCCAAGCTGCGTCCCAGGGCACAATGTGATCCTTCTCGGCTCCGACGGCATAGGTATCCTGGCGAATGCGGCCGAGATCAAGCGCCTCGCCCTTGAGCGTGATCTTGCCCGGCTCGATCAGATTGTTCTCCACATAGGTGTTGCGCAGATACCAGCTGTGGGCGGCACGCGCCATCCGGGTGCCGTCGCTGTTCCAGTACAGGAGATCAAAAGCCGGGGGCTTGCTGCCCATCAGGTAGTTGTTGACCACGTTGGCCCAGATCAGGTCGTTCGAGCGCAGCAGGTTGAACATGTTCGACATCTCGCGGCTGTCGAGATAGCCCCGTTCCATCATCTGCTGCTCGATCAGGTCAATCGCCGGCTCGTCCATGAACACGGCGGTGTCGCCCACGCGTGAGAAATCCTGCAGCGAGACCATGAAGCTGGCCGCGTTAAACCGCTTGTCACCCTTGGCCGCGAGGGCCGCCAACGTCATTGTCAGCAGTGTCCCGCCGATGCAGTAGCCCATGGCATTCACCGTCGGGCTGCCGGTGATGTCGCGCACCACATCGCTGGCCTCCAGCGGGCCGAGATCCATGTAGTCCTCGATGCCGATCTCATCCATGGAGGCATCCGGGTTCTTCCAGGAGATCAGGAAAACCGTGAACCCTTGCTCAACCAGGTAGCGCACCAGGCTGTTCTTGGGCTGCATGTCGAGGATGTAGTACTTGTTGATCCAGGGCGGCAGGATCAGCAGCGGCGTCTTGTGAACCTTCGCCGTTGTGGGCGCATACTGGATCAGCTCCATCAGGCGATTGCGGTGGACCACCTTTCCGGGCGTAAGAGCGAGGTTCTGGCCTGGCGCGAAGGCTTCCTGTGTCGACCATGCTGAGGCGCCCTGCCTGAAGATCGGCAGCCAGATTGGCGGCCCCGGCTGCAATACTGGTCCCACCGGTCTCAATGGCTCGTCGAAGGGCGACAGGGTTCGACAGCAGGATCAGAGCGGGGCTCATTGCGTCCACGAACTGCCGCAAGTGGAAGGTGATGCGCTGCTGCTCGGCCTCGTCCATGTCATCCACATCGCCCTGCTGCAGGAGCCAGTCTGACGCAAGCAGGTAGATTTGCTGAAGAGTGCGATAGACCGGGTTCGTGTGCCACTCGCGGGCAGCGAACCGCTTGTCTGTTGCGGGAGTAGATGGTCCATTCCCTGGCGCTGAACCTGCAATGCCGAGCCAGCGCTGCCCGGCCTCCTGCCACACGTCAACCGCGGAGCGCCACAAATCCTGGTTGAGATCCGCCACGGCCAGAGCCGCACTGGGCTTTCGCAGCGAGCGCAGCCAGACGATGCGCAAAGCCCGGGCAATTTCAGCCCAGTCGACGGGCACCACCTCGCGCAGAGGATTGGCGTTCCACATCTGGTCGATGGAGCGGAGTGTGGGATCCTGTGACAGGCTTCCTTGGAGTTGATTGACTCCTCCGGCGATGAGACTCGAAGCAGGGTTGCCGGCTGTCATCTGCCACCAAGCCGTGCCTGGATCAGCGAGTGCCTTCGCTGGGGAGGACAACTGGTCCATCCATGAGGCCCAGAGCCTCAGCATCATATCGGGTCCGGGCATGTTCCCGTCCATCGGCGCCTGGGCTTTATCCGTATCCTGCCCCGTCATGGGCTTTCTCCGCATTTCCATGGCTGTCGTTCGGCTTGGATCCCAGACCCGATCCGTGCTCGGCCTTAATGTCCGAGGAGCGTTTGGATTTTGCCCAGACCGGGAGGGACACGGCCGGTGCTACCTGTAACCCCTCTGGTGTTGGCGATGGTTTCCCACCATCAACACGCTGGCCAGTTCTGGTACGAATCAATGGTTCCGAGCCGCTTTACAAGCAAGTCCTGTTCAGCCGGCCACCCTTGAGGAGCCTGAGGCCGGCAGGAGGTCGGCCTCACGCACGACGCGCTGAACGGGTCCGCTGGCGGCTTTGATGCGGTAGAGCGGCTCGCCATCCGGACCACTCGGAAGCTGGCGCAGGATCTCGTAGATCCCGGTATTCTCGAGAAGCGTCTCCCGCGGCCGCACAAGTTGGCCGATCTGGAACCTGTGATCCATGGCACTTCCTCCTGCTCCGTGAGCGTGGTTCTGCCGAGACAGTCCGCCCATTGATCAAACAACCGGATGGCTGTGCTCAACGTTCCCGATCCGAAGGGATAGTGCCTTGGACCTCCCGACTGATAAGCCCGCTCGCCTGCAACTCTCGAAGCAGCACGCTAGCGCGGGCGCACCCGGCAGGAGACTGCCGGTTGACCAATAGACATTCACGGTAGCAGGGGATGGCAGGAGTGACGAGCGGACGTCATCACGGCCACGCTCAAAGGCTCAGTTTGACCCAACGCTGACTCTCCGCAGCAGTGAGGTACGATAAACGCATAGAAGTCAGCGTGCCTCGCAAAGGCGGCATGGATCCTTTCATCGGAAGCAGGAGGCTCAGGCTCTTTCGCTCAACCCACTCCAGAAACGGAGCGGTCACAATCGCGCTCCGTCTTCATGTATGGGTGGAGGAGAGCATTGCCGGGCGATTGGGGTCGGCGAGGTAGTCAAAAACAATATGCTGCATTCCCCAAGAGAACAGGAGGATGCAAAACGCGACCGCCACCCCATCCAGAATGTCGGTTGCCAAAGTCGGAGGTTGACCTTTCGGACGTCCGGTGTTCCTAACCTTCGTCGGCCAGTTAGTCGGCATGGCGGCACCTCAACCCTGCGGGTCTTAGCCAATCCCGCTATCATAGCATTCATGCGGCGCTAAGGCTGGAATTCCTGTGTAAATAGCAGGCCCCGTCAACTTAGCGCTTTTACTTGCCCGTCCCGGTGTTTAGGTGGTCCGGAGCGGGCTACGCATTTTCAATAGCGTAGATCCGTCGCGGAATAGCGGAGAACAGCGGAAAATGCCCTTTACTCAGCTACGTGGACGGTGTCGTCTGAGCTTACGCACCGGTCTTCTTCCTAGATCCTCGGCCCAGAGGATTTGACGAGTTGGGGATGGCGGAGGAGGGGCAGGCCTTCAGGGGCGACCAACACCTCGATGCTTCGCGCCACTCCGGGCTGACGGCGGATCAAGCCGGCGCGTTCC
>NZ_VOSK01000244.1 GCF_009296175.1 Microvirga tunisiensis
CTCCTGATCGAGCCGGCTCATGCGCTCCTCCGTGTCGTCCCGTGACACGGTAGGTCGACTTCAACCGGAGGCGACATCTCGTAAATCTGGCCGTCGCCTTACTCACACATTCGCGCGTCGCGCTACACACCTATGCCGATCCGACCTGGTTCCCGGACATGAGCCCGGAGCTGCGGGCGATGTTCCAGAAGGTGACCAGGGGGGCCATGTCAGGCAATGCCGGGCAACCGGCACGCGAGGAGTTCAAGATCAACGGGCAATACGTCAACACACCCGTTGTCAACGGCAAGGAGGGTGTCGTCGGCATCCCGTTCTTCGACGAATACGTCGAAAAGGCCTCGCTCGATTATCTCGACCGGGCCGGGCAGTCGAATGAGCCGTTCTTCATGAGCATCAACTTCATGAAGGTGCACCAGCCCAACATGCCGGCGCCGGAGTTCGAGCACAAGTCGCTGTCGAAGAGCAAGTACGCCGACTCTGTCGTCGAACTCGATACCCGCATCGGTCGCATCATGGACAAGATCCGGCAGGTCGGCGGTGGCAACACGCTCGTGTTTTACACCACGGACAACGGTGCTTGGCAGGATGTGTATCCGGATGCCGGCTATACCCCGTTCCGCGGCACCAAGGGCACCGTGCGCGAGGGCGGAAACCGCGTGCCGGCGATGGCGTGGTGGCCCGGCCGGATCGCGCCCAACACCAAGAACCACGACATCCTCGGCGGTCTCGACCTGATGGCGACGTTCGCGTCCGTCGCGAGCACGAAGCTGCCGGAGAAGGACCGCGAGGGTCAGCCGATCGTCTTCGACAGCCACGACATGTCGCCGGTGCTGTTCGGGACGGGCAAGTCGACGCGGAACGAGTGGTTCTACTTCACCGAGGACGAGTTGAGCCCCGGGGCGGCCCGCGTCGGCAACTACAAGGCCGTGTTCAACCTGCGTGGGGATGACGGCGCCGCCACCGGCGGCCTTGCGGTCGACACCAACCTCGGTTGGAAGGGCGCGAGCAAGTACGTCGCGACCGTGCCCCAGATCTTCGATCTCTGGCAGGACCCGCAGGAGCGCTACGACATCTTCATGAACAACTACACCGAGCGGACCTGGACGCTGGTGACCATGAACGAGGCGACCAAGAAGTTGATGAAGACCTATGTGCAGTACCCGCCGCGCAAGCTCCAGAGCGAGGTTTACACCGGTCCCATCACGATCACCGACTACGAGCGCTTGCAGACTGTGAGGGAGATGCTCGCCAAGGAAGGCGTCAACCTGGCGCTGCCGACCGGCAACTGATCTGAGTAGGGAGGATCGTGCGGGTCACGGTCCTCCCCGCAACACGACCCGAGCGGAGGAGACTCCGTTCGGGATCAGGTCGGCCCGACGCTCCGGTATCCGTCGCATGCAGCGGGTGGGCCGTTGGAAAGCAGGAGGATTGACCATGCAACGTGTCATTTTGCTCAGTGCATTCCTGGGTCTGGTGGCCACCGTACCGGGCTGGGCCCAAAATCAGGAATCCGGCCCCGCAGCGCGCAACGGCGAAATCACGATCCCGTCGGAGAAGGCCCTCGAGCGGGACGCGGTGAGGTCACTAAGAAACGAGTTCTCGACCAACGACGCGACCGCCATCCGGCAGATGGAACAGCAAAACCAGCAGATCGACCGCAAGGTCATCAAAGGCATCTGCACCGATTGCTGAGATTTGAGCTTGCGTTTGCGTCAGCCAATTGAACGACGACTCCAATGGGAGACACACATGCGCACACGCCTGTCCTGGCTTGCCACCCTTGCCCTGCTCGCAACCTGGATCTCGGTTGCTGTCGCCCAGACCGACCCGCTGCCGTCGTGGAACGACGGTCCCGCGAAACAGGCGATCGTCGCCTTCGTGACCGACGTCACCCGCGAGGGATCTCCCGACTTCGTTCCGCCATCGGAGCGGGTCGCCACCTTCGACAATGACGGCACGCTGTGGATCGAGCAGCCGATCTACGTGCAGTTCGCCTACGCGCTCGAGCGGGTCAGGGCGCTGGCGCCGCAGCATCCCGAGTGGAAGGAAACGCAGCCCTTCAAGGCAGTGCTCGAAGGCGACATGTCCGCACTCGCCGCCGCTGGTGAGAAAGGCGCCGTCGAGATCGTTGCAGCGACGCATGCCGGCATGCCACCGGATGAGTTCAAGCAACAGGTCAAGGAATGGCTCGCAACCGCCAAGCACCCCCGCTTCGAGCGCCGCTACGAGGAGCTCGTCTACCAGCCGATGCTGGAAGTGCTCACCTACATGCGCGCCAACGGCTTCAAGACCTTCATCGTTTCGGGCGGCGGGATCGAGTTCATCCGCGCCTTCGCCGAGAAGAGCTACGGCATTCCCCCCGACCAGATCGTGGGCTCGAGCATCGTCACCAAGTTCGAGCGCCGCGACGGCCGACCGACCCTGTTCCGCCTGCCCGAGGTGAATTTCGTCGACGACGGGCCCGGCAAGCCGGTCGGGATCAATCAGCACATCGGCCTCCGGCCGATTGCCGCCTTCGGGAACTCGGACGGCGATCTCCAGATGCTGCAATGGACGACCGAGGCCGGCGGACGCCGTCTTGGCGTCGTGGTGCATCACACCGATGCAGAGCGGGAATACGCTTACGACCGCAACTCGAAGGTCGGCCACCTCGACAAGGCGCTTGATGCCGCGTCGGTCGATCGTTGGACGGTGGTCGACATGAAGCGGGACTGGAAGACCATCTTCCCGGTCAGGCAATAGGAGCCGTACGGGAGAATCACCGCCGAGGAGGGACGCAAAGACGGTTGCCCGCCCCACCGCGTTCTGGATCACGATCGCTATTCTCGTGTCGGTAATGCTGGTGCTGTTGCATGGGATCCTGCTGCCATTCGCAGTCGGTCTGGCGCTCGCCTACCTGCTCGTCCCAGCGGTCGATCAGCTGGAGTGGATCGGGATCAATCGCGGATTGGCCGCCCTGATCCTCACCAGGAACTATCCTGAGAAAATAAAAGTTCGATCATTTCAATGAATTAATGGCGGAGACGGAGACCGCCAAACCCCGTCTTTCCAGCGTCCACCACCGTCCACGCCTGCGGCAAAAACACCAGTGTTTTTAAGAGGATATGTCTTCTGGCGTCCGGGCGCGTCTGCTACAATCCAGTAGATCGGGTGGGGAAGAAAGTGGGGAAGGACGATGGCAAGACCACTTCACGCCTTGAGCGCCAGGACGGTGGCGACGCTCACCAAGCCAGGGCGGCACTCCGATGGCGGCGGCCTGTATCTCAACATCACGGCCAGCGGTGCCCGGTCCTGGGTCTTCATGTGGAAACGGGCCGGAAAGCGGCGCGAGATGGGGCTGGGCTCCTTACGCGACGTGCCTCTGGCGAAGGCCCGCTGCCGGGCCGCCATTGCCCGCGAGATGCTCGTCGAGGGGATTGATCCTCTCGCAGCGCGGGACCGGCCCAAGGCGATGACCTTCGGCGAGGCGGCGGACGCGCTGATCGAGAGCATGTCCGGTTCCTGGCGCAACGCCAAGCACCGCGCGCAATGGACAATGACGCTGACGGTCTACTGCGAGCCCCTCCGCCCCAAGCCGGTCGCCGAGGTCGGCACGGAAGACGTTCTGAAAATCCTGCAACCGCTCTGGGCGACCAAGCCCGAGACCGCGTCGCGCCTGCGGGGCCGCATCGAGCGGGTGCTCGATTTTGCCAGGGCGCGCGGGCAGCGAGCCGGCGAGAACCCGGCTCGCTGGCGCGGCCATCTGGATGCTCTCCTGCCCAAGCGAACCAAGCTCACGCGCGGCCATCACAAGGCGATGCCCTTCGACGACGTGCCCGCCTTCATGGCCTTGTTACGCGAGCGGGAAGCCGTCGCGGCGCTCGCGCTGGAGTTTGCCATTCTCACGGCTGCCCGGTCGGGCGAGGTGCTGGGAGCCCGCTGGGACGAGGTTAACCTCGATACCGGTGTGTGGACCGTGCCTGCGGAGCGCATGAAGGCCAGCCGCGCGCACCGGGTTCCGCTCTCCGAACGAGCGGTCGAAATCCTGCGGCAGATGGAGCAGGCGCAGTTCAGCGAATTCGTCTTTCCGGGACTGAAGCGCAATCAGCCGCTCTCGGGCATGGCCCTGGAGATGGTTCTGCGCCGGATGAAGGTGGACGTGACGGTGCATGGCTTCCGCAGCGCCTTCCGCGACTGGGCGGGCGAGCGCACACATTTCCCGCGCGAGATTGCCGAAGCGGCCCTGGCGCACCTTGTGGGTGATGCCGTCGAGCGGGCCTACCGGCGCGGCGATGCGTTGGAGAAACGCCGCGAATTGATGGAGGCGTGGGCCAGTTTCTGCGAGCCGAAGGCGGGCGGGACCGTAGTCCCCATCGGTCGGCGAGCAGTGAAAGGATAGGTTCCTCCTCTCCGGGCGCGTACCTGGGAGGAGCACGAGAAGGCGCGGGCGCGGATGGCCATCCGTTCATTCCAATCACCGCTGGAATGTTGCCCGCGCCGCCCTTGAGGCGGTGTGGCGGTGAATGAGATGAGTAATTTTCTTCCGAATGGCTACTGCACCCTCGCGAGCGCCGTTGAGCGGGCCGCCGAGGCACTGTTCCCCGCAGAATACGAGGGCACGACTGTCGCCTCTCACGAGGGACAGAGATACGACCGGTACGAGCGGGCGGCGGAGGACCTGAGGCGGCAGGCGGCATGGGAGCACGCTGCCAAGATAGAGCGGAAACGTGCCGAGGAGGCGGAGCGGGCTGATCAAGAGCGTAGGCAGCAACTGACGCCGGACGAGCGCCGCCTTGAGGAAGAACGGCAACGTAAGGAGCGCGAGAAGGCCAAGGCCTCGCGCCGCGCCTCGGCTTGCAATGTAGGCTCAAGCAGACGCGAGGGATGGGCGGAACTGGGTCGCCGCCCCCTGTCAGAGGATCAGGAGACAGCAGCACGCCGAGATGCTGCCAAGGATGATGAAATCCGCTCTATTAAGGAGAAGCTCACACAACGGAAGCGCCTATTGGAGCGATCCCGCGAATATCTTCGCCAGATCCTCTTGTCTGGCGACCTTCCAGGTTACCTCTTCGCGGGTGGCGAGACAGTTCTGATCCCCAAACCAGTCTGGGGCGTGGATGCCAATTGGGACAGGATCATTCGCGAGGAGCGGGTTGGCCTGGATATCAGGGGCAGGCATCTGGTCGGCTACCCTCTCGTCAAAGTCGTGGAGCTGGACGACGCCCTGTCCGGTCGCTCGGCAGAACTGCAGTCGGCTCCCCGGCAGCCCGATCCACGACGACAGACGGTGGCACATGGAGTGAGCGACCAAAAGCAAAATGGCTCTCAGAAGGAGAGAAAACCGCGCGAACTAGGGAAGCTGCCGCGTGTTCTGGCCTATCTCAAGGAATATCACCCGAATGGGGTGCCGGAACCCGGCATTGAACCGCGAAAGCAGTTAATCTCGAAGATATTGGACGCCGATCCATCGCTACACGACCTGAGCCGCGACACGCTTGATCGGGGGATCAAGCAACACAACCAATCCTGAACCTGTAGCGTTTCATCCCGCCGATGCCGCAAAAGGTGCCGCAACGTGCCGCAACGTGCCGCAAGACACCGTTGCGGCACGTTGCGGAATGCGCTCCTGCTTTTCTTCCCCCAGGCTACTCCCTGCGTCCTGAGTTGTTCAGAGCGCCGCCGAGGGGTCCCCCGGTGCCAACAGGGAGGCTTACTTCTTGAGTAAGGTTGAACAGAAATCCGAGCGCCTCGTCCACACTCCGGCCAAAGCCGCCGGGCTGCTCGATAAGAGCCGCAGCTACACGTACGGGCTGATAGCCACTGGCAAACTGAAGGCCCACTGGCTTGGCGAACGCATGGTCATCACTGACCACGACCTACGCGAGTATCTCGCGTCGCTGCCGGCCGTGAAGCCGACCGCCGCCTCCGAAGTTAGCTCCTCTGTTGCTGCTGCCGGAGCCGCCGAGTGAACCACAACGCAAACCCGGCGCAGGGCGGGCAGGCCCTGGCCGGGTTCCGGAGCAGACCTTGCGTGGTGGCGGGTCGCGACGGAATAGATAGCATGGATGTAGCGGCAGTTGAATGGGTCCGCCGCCGCCTCCGGGTATCGGATGCTCACGCTAAACTTGTCGTCTCTCTTGCAGGGCTTGGCCCGAGGGAGAGACGACGTGGATAAGCCTCACTGGACCCAACTGATCCCTGACGCTCCCGATGACCTTGGCGATTGGATCGCCCTTGGCGATGCCGTTGCCAAGGTCATCGAGAAGGCGGCTCGCCACTCGGCCATACGGCGCAAGGACTGCAAAGGCCACGGCGCTCCCGCTGATCTTCGCGCGAAGCCGCGGATCTTGAATAGTGGGTGTCTACGATGAGCACCCTCCCCCTTGCCCGCATTCTCGGCACCTTCAGCGCCTTGCCAAATTTGACGCCGTATCACGTGGAGAAACTGGAATGTCTCGGCATCCCGCCTGATGCACTCGCCGGACCCACGCCCCTGCGCCGCACGCATGTGCACTTCGGAGGCGATCATTTCGAATTCGAGCACCACCACATGCGCGACGGCGGCACGCCCGCATTCGTGTTTCTCGTCCTCGACCGATGGGGCGACGCCCTCGATATCGTCGCATGGTCGGAGAAAACCGGCATGGTCGCAACGTGGTTGGGCCGCGCCTTTGCGTTGGGCGAGGGAAAGCTCCTCGCATCGCGCCTGGATGAGCCCGGCGGCCTGCTCGTCTGGCGTTCACTGGTTGCTTGGTTGAAGGCGCGACAGGACGGCATCGTCATCGTGCGCCCCGATGCGGCGGCCCTGCGCCTCGATTGCGCAGGTTCCCTCATCGCCGAAGACGAGGCCCATGGCGAGGAGCTTGATCAGATCCTGACCCGCCCGGCACCGCCCATCCTTATTCCCTCTCAATTCAAGAGAGCCTCGTAAATGGACCACCATTCGGAATATCTCGATCTAAATACCATTCGCGCCCGCAGGCGGGCGAACGGCGACGCGCCCCCACCGTTCGACGAGCCACCCCCGATCAAACCCGGCAAGAAAGGCGGTCAGAAACCAACCATCCGGTCGGCCCGTGAGCTACGCCGGAGGGAATTCGAGCCGATCCGCTACGTCGTCCCCGGATACATTGCGGAAGGATGTACACTTCTCGCGGGACGGCCCAAGCTCGGCAAAAGCTGGCTCGTGCTTGAGATGGGGCTTGCTGTTGCCATGGGCGAAGCCTGCCTTGGTGGTATCGAGTGCACACAAGGCGATGTTCTCTATCTCGCGCTTGAGGACAACGAGAGGCGGCTTCAGTCGCGCATCGATAAGGTGCTTGGGCCGCTCCACGAATGGCCTGAGAGCTTCCACTATGAAACAGAGTGGCCGCGTGCCAACGAGGGTGGCCTCGATGCCATCCGCGACTGGATCACGAGCGCACAGAACCCGCGCCTCGTCATCGTGGATGTATTGGCCATGTTCAGGCCGACCAGCGGCAACCGCGATAATATGTACGAGACGGACTACAGCGCCATCAAGGGCCTGCAAGCCCTAGCTTCCAAGTTCGGTATCGCAATCATCGTCGTGCATCACACCCGAAAAGGGGGCAGTGACGTGGACCCTTTCGAGAAAGTCAGCGGCACCCTCGGACTGACCGGTGCCGCCGACACGACCATCGTCCTCGACCGGGACGGCAACGGCGCGACGATCTACGGGCGAGGACGCGATATCGAGGAGATCGAGAGCGCGGTGGAGTTCAACAAGGGCGACTGCCGGTGGTTCGTGCTTGGCGCGGTAGCTGAGGTACGGCGCACAGATGAGCGCTCCGCTATCCTAGAGGCTCTGAAAGAGGCCGACGAGCCCATGGGGCCTCGTGAGATTGCCATTGCTACAGAGACAGATCGGAACAACATCGATCAACTTCTCTACAAGATGGCCAAGGCTGGCGAGGTGCTGAAGGCCAAGCGGGGCTGGTACATTCATCCCAGCCGAACGGATCTTATCGAAGCCCAGACCTCTACCCCCATAAGAACGATAAGAAAGTAAGAAACGGCCGAGGCCCCGTAGAGGACGACGCTGATGAATAGCGCCCTTTCTTATCTTCTTATCGTTCTTATGGGGGGATAATGGAAGGCAATTACCAGCCCTGCGGCCTTCTCGACGGATGCGACTGAGGTTCATCGGGATGACAGGCCCCCGTCGGCCAGCAGCCCATGTGGCGAAGCCACGCCAGCGCGACCCGGCGGCTGGCACGGTCAATTCCGGCTCCATGGCGCTCCTTAAGCCGCCTGGGTATCGGGGTCTGACATTTCCGACCGGAGAACGCCGTACTCGGGACTTCCGGCCCTAGCGGCAGGGTCGCACCTTCGCGACATGCATTCCTGACCGCTGTGACAATAGTGACAATTGCTTCCGAAGTCTGACCTATTGGCGCTATTGTCACTATTGTCACAGCATCTGAAATCCGAATTGGAGAGCAGCAACCGATTACGGTGACTGATCGATAATCCCGCCTCGTCAAATCGCTTATCGAGTTCGCTATCGGGAAGTACAGTGTAATAGGAAGGCGGTCTTGGGAGAGTGTCTTGAAACAGGTTATCGTTGAGATCGACAACGGCGACGGCTCCCGCAAGATGCTGCTGGTCGAGCCGACCGGCCACATGCGCTTCACATTCGACATGCTGCACCCGGAGCGGCAATGGCTATTCGAGGCCATTGATCAAAGCGACGGAGCCATCCGCCTCTTCGCCCAGGCCGATGTTCTGCGCTGGATCATCCCGAGCCGGGCAGCCCTGGCCGAGACCAAAATCTCTCCCTTAGCTGCCTGAACCCGTCCGCCGCCTGCCGACCACACCCCGGCAAACGAGATGCTCACCAGGTGCCGGGTGTGAGGCAAGGACGGCCAAAGTGGGCCGGTGGTAGCCGAGTAGCCGACAACCGGAAATCGCCGCTGGTGAGGCTCCGGGAGACTGGCGTTTAAACGCATGCAGGGCAGCCCATCGGGCGGCAAGGTCCCGAGCAGCTAATCCCATGTCTGCGGCCTTTCAAGGCGGTCCGCTGGACCGCCTTGATCGCGAGGCCCCGACGCTGCCGAAGCGGCCATATCGGGCGGGGCTCACACGAAATCGCTGACCGTGAGTAGGGAGCTTCCCAGACCACGTACCGTAAGTTGCCCGCCGCCGAACAGGTAGAAGTCGATCGTGGTGTCGCCAGCCGTGTCGATGGAGACGTGCTCGTCCTCATCATCCAGGACGCCGTTTGGGCCGCTCGGGTTGGTGTCGAGGTCCTCGAACAGCAGGAAGAAGCCTTCGGCGGTCACGAAGTCCCTCAGCTCAATGCGGTCCACTCCCTTCTCGAAGTCGAAGATTTCGTCGTCGCCCGCGCCAGCGACAAACCGGAATGTGTCGCTGCTGCCGATGCCGCCCTCAAGCTGGTCGTCGCCGCCGCCGCCATCGAGCGTATCGCTGTCGCTCCCGCCCACGAGAAAGTCGACGCCGTTGCCGCCGTTGAGCTGGTCGACGCCGTTGCCGCCGTTGAGCTGGTCGCCGTCGTCGCCGCCGTTGAGCTGGTCGACGCCGTTGCCGCCGTTGAGCTGGTCGGTGCCGTTGCCGCCGTTGAGCTCGTCGTCGCCGTCGCCGCCGGAGAGCGTGTCCCTGCCGTCAAGGCCGCTCAAAGTGTC
>NZ_VOSK01000245.1 GCF_009296175.1 Microvirga tunisiensis
GATCGAAGCAGTGCACGTCACCAAAGGGAGACAAAAAGGTCTACGCGTCAAAGTGATAGACCATCAGCGGGGGCTCTTCGAGCAGACCTCATGAACCAGGGGGCATTATGAAGCGGGATCCAAGTAGCGGGACAGGTCAGCATCAACCACATCGGTGTAGCCCCGGCAGATCAGCCGGTGCACTTCCTTGACCGCATCCACCGCCCCACGTGCAGGGCGATAGCCGTAGGCATTGTCCTCGAAGTCGGCCTCGAAGATTGGCTCCAGCACGAGTTTGACGGCGGTTTGCACGACCCGATCCCGGATGGTGGGAATGCCGAGCGCTCGCTCGCTCGCCGCCGTCCGGTTTTGGAATCGTTACCCGCCGTACCGGATCGGGCTGGTACGTCTTCGAGACCAGTTCCTCGCGCAACCCCACCAGCCAGGCTTCCAGGCCTTGCGCCTCGATCTGCTCGAAGCTCATCCCGTCCACCCCTGAAGCACCCGCATTGGCGCGGGCCAACCCGTAGGCGTGACGCAGGATGTCGTTGCGACAGATCTTGTCGTGAAGCCCATAGAAGCGGAAAGCGGGTTGCGCCTTCGCCTTGCAAGAGAGCTTTCTCTGAAGGATCCGGATCTTCTCAGGTGTTCCTAGACTCATCGTCAATCACCCTCACCTCACCATCGTCGAAAGCGCACCAGAAGTCAGGGTCCTTTGCTCCGCCGGCATGACCCAGCCTCAACGCTCGTATGACCCTGTCCGACTCCCGCCCTGGCCGGCGTCTGACAACACCGTTGAGGCCGCTACCCTCGCGCAGGACGGGTCTCCCCCGATGACCCGCATCACCCTTCCGACGTGCCGTGCCCACTACCCCGGCGGATCGAGCAGGTGCATGTGTCGATTGCTTCCCCGCTCGCGCGGCCTTCCCCACATGGCAGGAGGGTCGGCATCCGCATTGTCACGCTCATAGCCTGCTCAGGCTTCACTCACGTTACGGCCCATCGGATTGCTCAGCCGCCTTCCAGCGACCTTTGTCACGAGGCTCCGGCCCGACCGGTTGCCCGACCAAACCGCTCGTCAGCTACCAGATCAATCGACAACTCTCTGGGTGGAATCTTCCTCCACTGGTGATCCGCGCCTTCGGGGCGCACTGCCAATAGCAGACAATTCAGATCGAAGCTCTCATTGGGATGTACGTCTTTGGCACATCACAGTGCTATTGAACCTGCAGCCATTCAGTCGAGTTGTGAACCCGAGGTCGGCGAGGGCGTAATCTTCTCCCGTGCTCTCTGCCAGCCAATGAAATCTTGGTAAAGACGCTCGCCTAATGCTGTTGAAATTGGTGTGGAGCAGACGCCGCTTGCCACGATTAGCCTCTCGAATGCACGCTGCTCATCGGCTTGCTGAGCCCTCTTATCGAGTAGGGTTTGTGCTGGCTCGAACCGCTGCCAACCGGACTCTGGCTGCAGATTGATATCGCCCTGTTGGAAATCTTGGCCAGACTGCTTCAATTCATCAAGGAACGTATCAATGACTTCAGCTAAACGCTTCAATTTCCGGTAACGGATGCTACCCTCCGGCCAACCTCTAACCGCGAGAATGCGGCCGACCTCTATAGTGCCGACCTGTTGCCCCATTTCAATCAGATGAGGATATTCGTCAGCTGTAAATTGACCCGCGCGATAATGTGACGCGCCATCTTCGAGAGCGATCGGAAGAAGATGAAAGCGACCAGATGAGGGGAACGCGAGAACATCGGTTGAAGGATGTGATGCAACCAGTATCGAGGCTTGGATTTCACCCGACTGAAGGCGTTGGTATGCGGTGTCTTGATCGTACGTCGTGAACTCTGGCTTGATTCCGATCTTTGCGAACATCACGCTGGCCGTCAGGTGGGTTCCGCTCCCAGGCTGATCGATATTGACCTTGCGGCCCTGAAGCTGGCGGATATGGGTGATGTCGCGTGGTGCCAGAATATGAACTGCTTTGCTCGAAACCTGAAAGAGATAGCGCAGCCGCTTGCGAGCCGCCGCTTGAGCATAGCCTTCTAGTCCCTCAAGGGCATCTGCCTGCACAATGGCAGTGTCGATATCGGTGCGGTGGAGGAGGCTCAGGAGATCTTGAAGAGGCCCCTGGCTGGCGATAGGGCGCAAGCGCATCTGACTGTGGCTCAAGATCTCGGATAGGCCATCGAGCGTGCGCGAATAGGTACTGTTTACCTCGCCGGAGATGACACTGACGGTGTTCTTGAGGGTCTGGTCCGCCACTTTCAGTGTTGGGATCTTCTCGAGTGGCGATGAATGGTCAGGGACGTGATCTTTCGATCGCTTGACGACAGGTGCCATAACGGATGTCTGATTGGAGCATCCTGCCAAAGTGAAGCAAAGACCTATAAGGACAAGTACACTTACACAACGAAACATGACAGTGCTCCCGAAGGTCCCAGCCCTGACCGTTTCTCAGGCGATTCTGATACTTGCCTGCAGCATCGGTCTACGGTGCCGTGCTAATGACCTGCGTTTTACTTCCGCTATGATTAATTTATTAAGAGAGCTTTAGCCGCAGCAGTACATCCCCACGGATTGGGCCTCTCAAAGAGACGAATGTTGCAGCGTGAAAGAGTGGGGGCGATTCCGCTTTGCAACATCGAAGGCTCAAGATCTTATCCCGCCTGAACCCATAGAGCTTCAATTTAGAGCAGGTCAGTGAACATTTATGTGAGATGGGCAAGATCATAGGTCAGCATCGCTATTTCATAACCCAGGTCCATACTGCCACGGCCACCACCATCCACCATGTCGCTCAACCAATCGCTGGGAGGGTGCAACTCTCCCAGAGGCCCTGCAGAACTGATAGCCGATCCGCCAATGGCGATGTTGATGGGTGCGTAAACTGAGAGATCGTTGTCGTTCATGACGCCAACGAAGACGCCGTCACCTCCATTGCCGGAGGCGCCTCCACCGGTATGAACAGTGTCTGCATGCAGGAGAGACCACAATCCTGAGCCTCCGACGGCTTTGTTATCGCCGCCGCCACCGCCGCCAATTCCGGCAACCTGACTTGCTCCTTGGTCGAAGACGACGGAATTATACTGGGTCGCCGTTACGCTGCCGCCAAAACTGATTGCAATATTGACAGGAGCATAGATCGCCACGTCCATATCCAACATAGCGCCGAAAAAGATGCCGTCCCCGCCATCACCGGCATGTCCGGCGCTTCCGAAGAAAGATGCCGTCCCCGGATGTAAGACTGCAGGACCGCTATCAGGCGCCTCGCGGCTGTGGGTTGTGTTCCCCATGGCAGCAGTGCCTCCACCTCCAGCAACGTTGCCGAAGCCGCCTCCCCCGCTTACTCCGCCGATCTGGCCCGCATCAAGGTTGAAACCGACAGCATTGCTCTGAGTAGCTGTCGCCTCCCCCCTATATGCGCTGATTGCGATGTTGAGCGGGGTATAGATGGCGACGTCGGAGTCCACCATTGCGCCGATGAATGTCCCGTGACCACCACTTCCGGCAGATCCCCCGACAGTCGGCAGAGTACCAATGTTATCGGCCATGTTCTCAAAAGCATGGTTTGGGACCTCCGCCTGCCAGGGAGTAAGATCATATCCCTTGCGGGTGTCATATCCCGTCCGAATGTTGTCTCCCGTGTCAGGATCACTGTGCTGGTAGGTAGAGCCGGGCCCATCAGCTGAGGATGCGCCATGATTGCCGAGAGGGCTGACGCCGCTCGGAGAAAAACTCGTTTCGCCCAGCCGGAATGCATCATCTCTTCCACGCCGAAGCAACATCGTCTGTCTCTCGACTAGGGCAGTAAATCTGCCGACCCGCAATAATGACCCTGTTCAGTCTGACCTAACTCAGCAGGAAACCCGAGAGCGCAATTCGGGTGCATTCTCATCCTATCGGGTGCCCCACCTTTGAAGGTGCAATGAAACTTTCAGGTCACGTATGAGCATTCAAAGTGATCACTACAACCGATAGGCGAACAACTTCATAATCACACCGTGGCGTGATTCCCTTCCGGAATCTCGCTGTTCTCGGCAAACGATCACAAGGAGGCAGCAATGCCATCATGGTATCCGAGTTTAGATGCGTCCGACACGATCAAGTTCGATCATATCGATACTAGCGGCGGAGAAGCCGGCAACGGCGGCGCCGGCAAGAATTGGGGAGACCAGAACGACAACGATACGGCAGTCTTCAAGTCGGACAATTATGCCTATGGCGCTCATATCAAGGCGGATGTCGGCGATACCGTTGACGCCTACGCAAAATGGGATGCCGACGGCGGCGATGGCAAAGGGATTGGCAAAGGCGGCTATGGTGGCGACGGCACCGGAGGCTATGGCGGCAAAGGCGGCTATGGTGGTGATGGTGGTGATGGTGGCAAGGGGGGCTACGGCGGCGACGGCGGCAAAGGCGGCGATGGCGACAGCGGCGGGGGTGGCTATGGCGGCAAAGGCGGCAAGGAAGCCTACGGAGCTAAAGGCAGCGACGGTGGCGATGGCGGCAAAGGCGGCGATGGCGGCAAAGGCGGCTACGGCGGCTACGGCGGCGATGGCGGTAAAGGTGGCTATGGCGGCTATGGTGAAGGTGGTGACGGTGGCAAAGGCCACGGCACAGGGACGGGCGGCTGGGCCAGCAACAAGGGCGACCAGGATATTGAGACCGGTGGCAACACCGCACATTTCAATGCTCCAACAACGGCCCTGCAGAAGAACTTCGCGTATTTCGACCAAGGCGCTCATCAGGTCGCCGGCGTCGGCGGCGATGGCGGACACGGCAACAGCGCCGATGGCGGGCCAGTCGTGTTCGCCCTGACTCATCCGACATCATTTGAGGTCCACAATGTGGTGAGTGAGTACACCGGAAGCGATCATTATCCGGACGCGCACGCATAATGCTTTCGTCTCTGGGATCCGGCGGCACGCCCGCCGGATTCCTTCCCTTCGTGCCGCGCATACCCGAACGAGCAAGCCCACAGAGAACGTGAAGCGCGAGTTGTGATTTGTTACAATGACCTCAGTCGATAGAGCTATCCGGCAGACTCCTCTAGAAGCCGCCCTGACAGCGTGTACGAGTTCGTTTCTTCTCGTGTTCGCTTACAGCTGCGGCTTCAACCTGCTTCTTCTGGCGCCGTCAATTTATCTCCTCCAGGTCTATGATCGGGTTCTTTCAAGCCGAAGCGTTGACACCTTGGCGATGCTGACTTTGATCGTCTGCCTGGCGGTTCTTGCCGGCGCTCTCCTTGATACCGTGCGCCGCGCGGCGCTCACGCGCGTTGCTACCTGGCTGGACGAGCGGCTTCGTCCCGTCGTTCTATTGGCAGCGTTCGAATATGCCTCTCAGCCCAATTCTGGCCGAGCAAACGAAGCCTACCGTGATCTCGGGACATTGCGCCAGTTCATCGAATCCCCGATTGCGATTCTGCTGTTCGATCTGCTCTGGGCTCCGCTCTTCCTCAGCGTCCTCTTCCTGCTCGATCCGCTTCTCGGCGGAATCGGCACCGCCTGCGCAATTCTGCTATTCGGGTTCGCACTCTTAGGAGAGATTTCTACCCGGAGGCCCCTTGCACAGGCTGCAATCGCCCAAGCCAGGAGCGTCAATCACCTATGGCATGCGCTCAACAACTTCCACATCATGCAGGCTTTCGGGATGGTCAATGGAGCAATGCGACAGGTCTATAATGACGCTGAAGTGGCCAAGACCGCGTTCCAAGCGGCAACACGTCGGACAGAGCGGATTCAGGCTCTGGCGCGGCCGACAAGGGCACTGGCACAAGTTCTCATCATGGGAGCGGCGACGTGGCTGGTGCTTGAAGAGCAGCGGAATCCAGGCATTATTTTTGCCTCGAGCCTTCTCTTCGGAAGAGGGCTAGCGCCCATCGAAGGGGTCGCGGGCGGCTGGAGGATGATCAGTTCCATGCGCGACGCTTATAGGCGCCTCGACGAGATTTTGGTCACTGCTCCGGCCACGCAGCCGCACAGACTGAAGCTCCCTGAGCCCGTTGGATATCTATCTGTATCCGATGTCAGCTATCGCCCTCCCGGGGGTAATGCGTTCGTCTTGAAAAGCGTTTCCTTGCGCCTCCTTCCCGGCGAATGCCTCGGCCTGATCGGGCCGTCCGGTTCAGGCAAGTCAGTTTTAGGGCATCTCATTGCCGGGTTGTCGAATCCGGCCCTCGGCTGCATCACGCTCGATACCATACAAGTGGCCACATGGCGGCGAGCAGCACGAGGATCTTGCGTCGGCTACTTGCCTCAGGAGATCGAGCTTGTCGGGGCTTCCATCGCAGAGGCCATCAGTTGCCTGACCGATCCCGATCGGGCTGAGGTCGTCAAGGCTGCACAGATGGCGGGTATGCACGAAATCATCATGCGCCTTCCCAGGGCTTACGACACGGAGATGAGCGAGGCGGCCTCACGCCTCCTTCTAGGACAACGCCAGCGCTTAGGGGTTGCGCGAGCGTGCTTCGGACGCCCACGACTTGTCGTCCTCGACGAGCCTAATGCGCATCTGGATCACAAGGGCGAGCAGATCCTGTTCAATGCTATCGAGAGCCTCAAAGCCGTCGGAACAACGATCATCGTGATTACTCACCGCACGGGAATCCTGCCCGTCACGGACAAGATTGCAATTCTGGAGGACGGAATGCTTAGCGCTTTCGGCAGAAGCCAGGACATCTTCGAGCGTTATCTGCGCTGCCCCCAGATCAAAGTCTCAAGATAGGAGCATACAGGATAAGAGCGCCATAATGCCAAAGGGACAGATTCATGCCCGAAGACACTGACCTTCCCGCGCAAGCCCTAGTCTGGCAACCTCCTCTGGTCCCACCAACTCCTATACCGCGCATGCGTGGTGTCATCAGGACGGGGAACATGCTCCTCTTTGGATTTCTCGGCATCCTCGGGGGCTGGGCCGCCTTTGCGCCTCTGGAGAGCGCCGCCATTGCGCCCGGCTTGGTGGAGGCGGAATCCAGTCGCAAAGTTATTCAGCATCTGGAAGGTGGAATTATCAAAGAGATTCTGGTCAAGGATGGCGATAACGTAAAAGGCGGGCAAGTTCTCGTCAGGCTGGATCAGACCAGAGCCTACGCAGAGCGCCAGAGCTGGTCCGAGCAGTATTGGGATGCAAGAGCGCGAGAGGTGCGCCTGATTGCCGAGAGGGACGATCTGAAAGGGATCGCAATCCCCAGTGAAATGGAAGCCGCTCAGGCAGATAGTCCATCGGTTGCAACAATCATAGCTGGCCAGCAGAAAATCTTTCAAACTCGTCTGCAGGTGCTTCATTCTCAGGCGGCCATTATCCGCCAGCGTATCTCGCAGGTCGAAGAAGAGATTGTCGGACTTCAAGCAGAGGGAGCGGCAGCAGCAAAGCGAGCAAGCATCATCCGCGAGGAGAGAGCTACCGTGGCCTCCCTCGTTGACAAAGGGCTTGAGCGCCGACCGCGTCTCCTCTCACTCGACCGGGAGATGGTTGAAGTCGACGGGCGTAAGGGCGAAGTGGCGGCCCAGATCTCGCGCGCTCGCCAAGTCATCAGCGAAGCGCAAGCGACTCTCATCAAGCTCGAGAGCGACCGTCAGAACGAGATCGCACAATCTCTCAGGGAGACGCAGAGCCAGATTGCTATTCTGTTTGAAAAGATCCGGGCCGTGGATCATCAGCTGTCGCGGACGGACGTGAAGGCACCGGAGGAAGGCGTGATCACTGACCTTAGAATCCACACGACTGGAGGCGTGGTCGGCGCCGGAGCCCCCTTGATGGATCTCGTCCCGAAGGATGACCGGCTTATCATTACTGCGCGGCTCAGGCCCGAGGACATTGACGTGGCTCGTCTTGGGCTCAGCGCTGACATTCGCCTCCTGCCCTATAACCAGCGTCGCATTCCGGTGATTTCAGGTACGGTCATTTATGTCTCAGCCGATCGTTTGGCTGATAAGCGGACGGATCAACCTTATTATGCCGCAAGAATCCGCATCGACGACCCGCAGCTAGTCCGAGCCAGTGGAGTTGATATGGTTTCCGGCATGCCGGTCCAGGTTTTTATCAAGACCGGACGGAGCACAGTGGCTCTCTATGCCTTGAGGCCACTTCTCGACAGCTTTAATCGTGCATTCAGAGAGGATTAAGAGCATGCGGATTGAGACGGAGCATTGGTCTGCCTAGCCGCCCCCGTTGATAGATCTCAACTGCTGGGAAAGAATGACGGCTTCTGTCCGATTGGTGGCGTGCAGCTTACGCATGATTCTTCGAATGTGAGCCTTCACAGTGTTTTCCGAAAGATTGAGGTGGTGGGCAATCCATTTATTGGGATACCCCTTCTGAAGGGCCGCCAGGACCTCCGCCTCGCGGGCCGTAAGAGTAGACATAAGGCCGATTTCTGCTTGCCCGTTTATGGCATTGTCCCCGGATAGGTCCCGTGATTGTTGCAACCGTTTCGGGGAGAGCGATAGCGCACCATGGAACCCTGCAAAAGACGGGTTCCTAACCATTCCCTCGCGAGACTGAGAACCTTCGTTCATCTGACGGGGAAAATAATTGCCGCCTGCCATGACGAGTTGCACGGCGGCGACGGCGATCTTGAGCGAAGCCGTAATTGGGATGACGCCCTGCGCGCCAGACGCAATCGCGATCTCTATGTCGGCAGGATCATCGCAACTTGCAATGACGATGACGGGTGCCTGAGGGAAATGTTCTGCAATGGTCCTGATGTCGTGAGCCATTCTCTCGTGCGGGACAGGCTGTGATTTGACCTTGAAGATCACCAAGGCAACTTCCATCCCAAGGTGATGAGCAAGATCCGCTACGGAACCTGCGCCGACGAGCATGGTTTGAGAGAATATGCTCCTCATTGCCTCGATGAGGCATTCCCGGGCTAGCAATTCGTCATCCACGACCAGGATAATGTCCTGAGCTGTTTCATCCGACTGATAAGCGACTGATGAATTTAACACAGCCATGGCAATCCTCTGGTTTACCCGACTCATCCGATCTTGTTCGGTGGAGTATCTGCATGGCATCAGCCATGTCACTGAACCGGCTAACGTAACGCGGGCAGATGTGGGTCCGAACAAGTACTCTTCGTCAGAATTGAGAGGTTCCGCGCAGTAGATACAAATAGATTATATTTCGAGTGCATCATAAGTGGTCAATCTTGGGTAGCATTTGTTCAGAATATCCTTAACGCTTGGTAGCTTTTGCACAGCTTTTAGAAAAGTATCGCAGGATATAATCCATATTCCTGAATGTATTCTTTATCACATGTCTAATATACCTTTTAAGGGTTTATGTTCGAACGATCAACGGATTCTATAACCTTAGTTCTAGGTTCGCGAGGTGATGCGAAACTCTGAACTCCACTCCCGCTAAATTGACTGGAATCTCACGCAGTGAGGGCAACCCATCCAATCGCTTTTTCCAACTCTTCTCTGCGGAAGGGGTCGAATAAACATATGCGACAGGAGGCAGCTATGCCCGCGAACCAGTTTCGATTCGTTCATACGATCCGAACGCAATCGAGCAACTGGGTCAGCAGTGCTCTCACGTCCCGGCGGAGGGCTGCGCAAGGGAATGACATGACGGATCTCCAAGCTGCCGTCGTGAACGATGATGCGGTCGATGACC
>NZ_VOSK01000246.1 GCF_009296175.1 Microvirga tunisiensis
GCAAACGCGCCGCTCTCATCCGCCAAGCAGAACGCCTGGAGGTGGTGAGGACATGCCTGAAATCCGGTCAACTTTGCCAGCAAGGCTCGTACAGCCAATCTCAGATGGGGCGCCGTGAATTAACCGGGTTAGCTAAGTCGTAGGTGTCTGGTAGCGGAACGTTAATTGGACGCACAACGGGCGGCTTCGAGATGGCTTCAGGATGACTGAGATGCAGAACTCATCGGATCCGACTTCTCGTCGGATGCTCTAGCAAAGACCAAAGACAATCATCATCAGGCTGCGAAGATCAAGCGCCCAAAGATCCAACACATTGGGGCTCATGCACCGAGGAGGCCGCTGCCTTTTGGACAGCAGAGCCTTTGAAAACGAAATGTGTCTAGGCCGATTGTGCCGCGGTGAGTGCAGCAACTACCACGCCAGCTCTGGAAACGCCTGTTGCACAGAGCCAGCAACTCATTCTACTCGATTTTACCGGCCATAGACATCTTCGACGCGAATGATGTCATCCTCACCGGTATAGCTGCCCACCTGCACCTCAATCAGTTCCAGCGGAATGCGACCCGGATTGGTAAGGCGATGAACGGCGCCAATGGGGATATAGACCGATTCATTCTCGTGCAAGATCACCATATCCTGGTTCACGACTACCTCGGCGGTGCCTCGCACCACCACCCAGTGCTCGGCCCGATGGTGATGCTTCTGCAGCGAGAGACGACCGCCGGGTTTGACCATAATGCGTTTCACCTGGAAGCGGGAGCCCCGGTCAATCCGCTGATACCAGCCCCAGGGACGATACATCCGCAGATGTTCGGTGGCTTCCGGTACCTGCTTGGCCTTCATCGAGACCACTAAATCCTTCACCAGTTCAGAGCGATTGCGTGAGGTTACCAGCACCGCATCAGGTTTGGCGACAACAACAACATCTTCCAGACCAACTACCGTGGTGAGAATGTCGTCGCTGTGAATGAGGCTATTCCGAGCCTCCAGGACCTCCACGTTACCACGAACCGCATTGCCGTCGTGATCCCGCGGCGACGCATCCCAGAGAGCTCCCCAAGTGCCAATGTCAGACCAGGAAAACGAGACTGGCAGCACTCCTGCCCGTTCGGTCCGCTCCATGACGGCGTAGTCGATGGAGGTCTTAGGCGCTTGCTTAAAGGCCTCCTCGTCCAAACGGATGAAGTCGAGGTCGATGGTGGCGCGCTCAAGAGCATCTCTAGCGGCGGCCAAGATTGCCGGCTGGAAGCGTTCCAGTTCCTCGATCATGACATCGGCCCGGAACAGGAAGTTGCCGCTGTTCCACAAGAAGCCTTGATCGATGTAAGTTAGTGCGGTTTCGGCATTGGGCTTTTCGACAAAACGATCAACCCGATTGGCATCGGTGCCTTTGATGGCTTTTCCAGGCTGGATGTAGCCATAGCTGGTTGCTGGATACTGCGGCACGACACCTAGGGTCATGATATGCCCTTGGCGGGCCGGCTCGATGGCCGCCTGGCAGGCTGTCACAAAGGCATCGACATCCTCTACGACATGATCAGCTGCAATCACAAGGACGATCGCCTCGGGGTAAACCCGCGCTGCATGACAGGCGGCAACCGCAATGGCGGCCGCTGAGTCTCGCTGAATGGGCTCAAGGATGATGTCGGCCTGCACCCCGATCTGCGCTAGCTGCTCAGCCACGATGAATCGAACATCATTGCTAGAAATGATAGCTGGACGCTGAAACACCTGCGGCGCCGTGACGCGCTGAATTGCCGTCTGAAATGTCGAGTGCTGGCCGATGAGGTCGATGAACTGCTTCGGCATACTGTCTCGAGAAGCTGGCCACAGCCGTGTACCGGAGCCTCCACACATTACCACCGGTAGGATCTGAATGCTGCCCTCACTCATCGCAGGCCCTTCTCCTTCTAACTGTCGCCTCGTAACCACCGCCTCGTTTGCCGTCAACTCATCCATAATGGTTTCAGCACCTTTGGATTGTGGCTACTCTGTTTCTGCTCTCAGACCGCGCCTGCTTCGCCCCGCAGTCCGCAGGTAAGTCAACGAGACTGCCGCTCCGCAAGCTACGTAAACAGATGCGGCAGACCGCAATAGTGGCATTCCATCGTCGTGCTGCTGGCTTCAGTAGGGCTAAGGCTCTAGGAACATCTCAATTATATGTTATTTTATAATAACTTCGCGTACTTATAACGTGACGCTCTGATCTTCCCTCCTCAAAGCTTTGCACAGAAAGGTTCATCCGGTTCCTAGATTTTTGGAGATGCAGATATACTGGGTCGAAGGCTCCTCGGCCAACTGAGAGGCCATTGATCACAGCTCCCATTTACATCGATCGGAAGGCTGATACTGACAAATGTGCGGAGAAGTGACCGCCACGTTCAGAGCTAACAGCTCTAATGACAACATGGATTAAGTAAGACTTAACGATAACTACAAGATAAATGAGGCTTCCAATAGTATGACTATTCGGATGGATAGGCAACCCACCAACTATCGAAGGCAAGTACCAACGCGGGTTGTCCTCCACTATTGGGGAACTCGTGGAGGAGGCTCACTTTTCACTCTTTTCTTGGCTCAGCACCTAAAGGCAGCACAGCAGCCCATCGATGTGGTGCTTTCACTCTCAGATTCTAATGCCGATATTCAGCTTTTCAGAGCAGAAGATATCAACGTCATCACCTTTGACCGCCCAAGACTTTCGACTTTGTTGCGTGAAATGTGGGCACTTCCATTCCGGCTGCGTGCCCATGCTGATTTACTAGTCTCACTAAAACCGGATGTCGTTGTTTTTACGATGAATTCTCCATTTGCATGGCCGTTCATCTATAGCTTGAAGAGAAGAGGATTAAAAATCATCTACGTAACGCATGATGCAGAACCGCATCCGGGTGATTACGCGGCGACTTGGCAGCGACTGACTCAGGACGTGCTTATTAGGCGCGCAGACCATATCGTTGCTCTGTCAGGTCATGTTTTGAAGCGGGTCGCAGAAAAGTACTCAACACCTAAAGGCAGAACTTCGCTAATTCCCCTCGAAACGATTTACCCGATTAAGCGCACTCACTTGTCTAGCTGGCGCTTCTCCAATGAGCCAACACGCCTTCTATTTTATGGTCGGCTCCTTCCATATAAAGGCTTAAACTTGCTCTCCGAAGCTCTAAAGCCATTCAAGTTTCAGCCTGGTTGGCAGCTTACAATTGCAGGTTCTGGACCACTTGAAGCAACGATCAGAAGAGACTTCGCTGATTGGCCCCAGGTCAATTTGGAGCTAGGATGGATCAGCAACCAACGGACCAACGAGCTCTTCTCAAGCCATCACTTGTTGCTCTGTCCATATACCGAAGCTAGCCAGTCAGGAGTGATTGCCGAGGCTCTCTCCTGGGCGTTGCCGAGTCTCGTGATGCCTACAGGAGCTCTACCGGAGCAGATTGGATTTGGAGCCGCCGGTCTCATCGCACGAACGGCGGATGCCCATGGCCTCAGCCAAGCTTTACAGACGGTTTTTGACAAGCCGGAGGACCTTGTGAACCTTTCGCATGGGGCAGCGAAACTGCTGGCCGAGCGAGGGGCTAACCAAGGGTGGATAGAGCTTGTAAAGGAAATAGGCGATGTGTGACTTGGGTTTCCAGACTTGACTGACAAATCTCTTCTGCGGAGGAGCGTCACATGTATCTGTAATTGACTGGATCGGCTGAAGATATGGCAGCCCTCCAGCGGTCACAGCTGCCTCGAGGTGTTGGTTCGAACCTCCTGCACGTAGTACGTACGACTCCATGAGATCCTCTGGTTCGCGACGAAACATCGGCAGTGTTCTTCGGTCTCGACTCATAGGCTTTGGGCAGCAGCACTGCACGGGAGGAGCAGCCTATCGAGCTAACGCTTCGTATGTCATTGATAATGCATGGGTCATCATACCCATCCGATCCAGTGAATAGGCTGTGCGCGCCGCTTAGAGCAAACAGGTGTATCGAACACTCAGTCACTTTACCTTTCCTGACGCATGCTCATGTGCGATTGATGAATATTGAGATGCCAAGAAAGAATCCCAAACGAAACTGGAACTCACCACCTCGGCCCCTTTTGAACGTTAATTCCAAAGTTACGGACGTTCTGGAAGATTGTGCATGAAAGATGAAGTAGTTGTGATTGGCGCCGGAGGGCACGCAAAGGTCTGCGTTGAGTTGCTTCAGGCAATGGGGCACCGTATTGCCTACTGTGTCGGTAGTGCAGATAGCTCGGACCACTGCGTTGGCGTGCCGGTTCTCAAAGGAGATGAAAACCTTAAGAAATTGCGTCAAGCAGGGTATCAGAGACTGTTTGTAGCAATAGGCTCAAATGCAATCAGAGTGCGATTGGCCTCTCTTGCTCTTGAGCAAGGCTACCAACTAGTAAATGCAATCAGCCCTCATGCCAGTATTTCACCGACAGCTCGGCTCGGGGTCGGAATTGCAATAATGGCTGGCGCAGTCATCAATGCGGAAACAAGAATCGCTGATCTCGCAATCATCAACACTGGCGCTACCATAGACCACGACTGTGAAATACGGACAGGAGTTCATATTGCGCCTCAATGCTGCTTAGCCGGAAACGTCGTCGTTGGAAGAATGAGCCTTCTAGGCATTGGGTGCAAGGTCATCCCGGAGATTAAGATTGGAGATGAGGTGACTGTAGGTGCTGGCGGAGTAGTAGTTGCTAGCCTTCCCAATAGGACAACCGCTGTTGGAGTACCTGTGCGAATTATTAAGCAATTGCCGGATGTCTAAATTCCGGACGTACGGTCCGGCTTGATGCATTCCAAAAGTGTTGTGGGTCATTACGAAACTGGCTGTGAAATGCTTTCGCTAATAGTTCGATGCGACAAAGGCAGAAAGCCTGAGCTGCTCTAATCTAAGCGTTCTCGAGTTCTAAAAAGTCCGCCCGCTACAACGAGCGGACTTGATCAGAACACCAGTCTTCAAGATGCGACCGAGAAAGCCGGTGAACAGCCCTTGTCCAATCCGCGGGCATTCGTCGTAGGATTCCGGCTTCAAGGATTAGAGCAGAAAGCAGATCAGAGCAGGAGCGTGTCCTTCGCGAACGAGATGTACGTGCCTGCCGACCCAAAGCCCACGATGTCAGCCTGGCCATCACCGTTTACGTCGGCCAGATCGCGAGGATAGAGACTGTTGCTTGCCCAGCCACCAGCTCCCGCTGAAAACGCTGGGAGTGCAAAAGATGGTGTGAGGAATGAGCCATTACTACTGGCTAACGCTACATAGACCCCGGCTTCACTAAAGGCGACAATGTCAGCCCGGCCATCCCCATTTACATCCCCAAGTTTACGCAAGTAGCGACCGTTGCTGGACCAACCACCAGCGGCCGCGGAGGCGCCAAATGCTGCCAGCGTCAGAGTTGGACCTGCAAATGAGCCTCCCCCCGTTGCCAACGCCACATAGACCCCGTCCTCACCGAAGCCCACAATGTCGGCGCGCCCATCCCCGTTTACATCCGCCAATTGACGCGGGTAGCGATCGTTGCTGGCCCAGCCACCCGAGGCCGCCGACGCGCCAAAGCCGGCAGAGGCCAACCTCATGCCGCCAAAGGTACCATCCGCCTGGGCCAGTGACACCAGCACACCATCTTCACCAAAGCCCAAGATGTCAGTACGCCCATCACCATTCACGTCCGCCAGCTGGCGCGGGTACCGATCATTACTGGCCCAGCCGCCGGCTGAGGCTGAGGAGCCAAAGCCTGCCAAGGCCAGGGACATTCCGGCGAAAGTACCACCCGGCGTGGCCAAGGACACCAAGGCACCAGCCTCACCGAAGCCCACGATGTCGGTGCGCCCATCCCCGTTTACATCCGCCAACTGGCGTGGGTAGCGATCGTTGCTGGTCCATCCGCCGGCGGTTGACGATGACCCAAAGCCAGCGAGCGCTATGGCAGAATAATTGAAATAGCTGCCGCCCTTCGCAAGTTTGGCGAGAAAGTTTGCATCGCTGAACGAGTAGGTCACATCGGCAAACATGAACTGCTCGATGTTTGAGATGAACTCAGTTCCATCAGTACCGAGCTGATCGATAACAATGATGGATTGACTATCCCTCCACATGAGGTCGTAGCGGTCGAAGTGGCCCAGGAAAACAGCCGCATCAAATCCCGCGCCGCCATCTAATATATCGCTACCTCCGCCGCCGACTAGGACATCGTCGCCATCACCACCATCGATGAAGTCGCTTCCAGAATCCCCGCTAAGGCGATCATCTCCGGCCTCACCAAAGATCACATCATTGTTGAAGCTGCCATAGATGGCGTCATTGTCGCCACCACCGTAATGCAGGCCGTTGCCTGGCCCGCCATAGATCAGATCATTGCCTGATCCGCCGTGGACGGTGTCATTACCAACGTCTCCGTAGATGATGTCATCGCCACTTCCGGCATCGAGGTAATCATCGCCGACACCGCCATAGAGAACGTCGTTGCCGTCACCTCCGATGAACGTGTCGTTTCCTACATCTCCGTAGAGCCAATCATCGCCGTTTCCGCCATCCAGACGATCATCCCCCATTCCACCGTAGAGGGTATCTTGGCCATCGTCTCCCGACAGCCGATCGTCGCCGCCGTCACCGTAGATTGCATCGTTTCCGGCCCGGCCGTGAATTTCGTTGGCAGCGACATTGCCGAAAAGCGAATTGTCCAGGCTATTGCCCGCGAGATTGATAGGCGCAGTGCCTCGGGCCTTTAACTCCTCGATCTCACTCGTATCAGTAAGTGAATAGGAGACATTCGTCAGGACGGTGTCATAGCCTGCGCCTGCGGCCTCGGTTGTGAGATCAAGTGGGTCATCGACGAGGTAGGTATCGTTCCCACCTCCTCCGGCTAGGCTATCAACCCCACCGCCGCCATCAAGGGTATCATTGCCAACACTACCAATGATGGTGTTCGAGAACTCATTGCCGGTCAGTGCGAGACCGGCTGCGACAATCGCTCTAAGAACCTCAACTTCGGATCCTTGCGCCAAAGCAAAGTTGATGCTCGATAGAACGATATCGTTGCCCTCGCCGGGCTCCTCAAGCACGCGGTCGTCGAAGTGATTGACGTAATAAGTATCATCCCCGCGGCCTCCGCGTAGGGTATCGCTCCCAAGAGTTCCTTCGAGGGTGTCCGAACCGTCTGTAGCGATCATCGCAATCCTAGCCCCTTGTCTCCTAATCGTACGTGGAGCCTAGACGGCTGCGATTTGAGACTGAGACGTGGGTAGCATAGGACTTTAGCCCGGGCTAGCGGATACGGAGAGGCAGAGAGAGCATAAGGACGGACGGCTTGATCAGGTAAGCTTGAACCAAGGTGTCTTCAGCAGCCTCCTGAGGCACGAATCATTTCGCACAATTGTCCAGTGTGTTGCTCGAATTCTACAGCATCCGATCATGTCGGCAGACATATCATACACAAAGCCGAACGGAGGGCATTGGCGATGTTGCCCGTCGGCAGCATACAGCCACACAGTCATCCGAGCTAATCCTCGGCATGTTCCGCAGATTATATCACACCGTGGCGGTGCCCTTGGTGGCGTCAATAATTGTGCCGTCATTCGCCATCCACGAATAGTTTGCCAAGTTCGTCCCGACCTGAGTGATCGAGCCGACTCCGTTGAAGAAGCTTTAGAGTTGTGTCTTTAGGTTGCGGTCAGACGTCCCGCACCGTCGTTTGGGTGAAGCTATTGCGCAGACTGCCCGCTACGATAATACCGGCACCTGTGCAGCTAAGGAACAGGAGTGGCGCCCAGGGGCGGAATTAAGCCACCGACACTGTCTTAATAGTTTTGTTATGACATATCAATAGTGTACAGACCTATTACTTAACGGGCGCTGAGTTTAGTTAGGGCACTTCGCTCACCTTGAGTTGAACTACCGGTCATGCAACAAAGCAGCGCAACTGGCACGGGGAAAACATGATACGCAGCTTAGCTGGAAGGGTACTTCGAAGGCTCGCGTCTTACGCGCCACCTGCTCCCCTTGCACCACTGCGAACGAAATCCGGACGTTTCACTCGCTCGCTCCAGAGAAAAGTCAGGTGTATGTCAATTGGGGCTGCGGAGCATGGAATAGCACCGTTGATCAACTCCGAGCGAATGGATGGAATGTATGGGGCTATGAGCCTTCGGCCGAAACAGCATCACAGTTCGTAGCAACCGCGAAGGCAGCGCTGCCCACTGCAATCGCCGGGATCTTCTCGAACAATGTCATTGAGCATTTCGTCGATCCTGTTGCGCAGTTCAGGGAATTCCACGCCATCCTGCCGCCTGGCGCCAAAATGGCGCATTCGTCGCCCTGCTACGAGTACCGGTATGAGTTCACCCGGTTCCACACCTACTTCCCCGTCGGCCGTTCCACTGAGGCATTAGCGGAGAGAACGGGGTTCCGGGTCATCGATCGCGTTGAGGACGGCGAGTATATTAACGTCGTTTTCGAGCGTCTGTAATCATGTCGGCTCGCGGTAGCCATGTAGCAGCAGACACCAGATTGAATTCGACTGTCGAGGTAGATGTTAGGGCATAAGTAATAGAAAGGACTTCAATTCTCTTGCAAGCCCGAAATGAGCTTTCACCAGCGTTACCAGAGCAGAACTCCTAGGACAGAACTGGACTAATGATGAAATTTTATGGGCAGTTTGACCCTCCGGTAGATCGGTTCATCTTTGAGCGATACTTTCCGGATCTCGGCACCCAAGGCGTTTTCGTGGAATGTGGCGCTTTTGATGGTCAGACAGAGTGCTCATGCCGCTTCTTCGAAGAGACCATGGGCTGGAAAGGCTATAATCTCGAGCCTGTCCCTTGGATCTATGAGCGACTCACACAGAACCGACCGATGAGCAGCAATCTCAACGTCGGTCTTTCGGACAGAACCGGAACGCAAAGGTTCCAAAGCGTTGTCCACCCCGTTTATGGACGGGACACAACCATCGGAGCGGTTGAGCACTCACCTGCACTCAAAGAGTATCTGATAGCGCAAGGGTGCACATTCGAAGAAATTACGATCAATGTGCTGGCGTGGAATGACTTCATCCACCGGCAAAAGATCTCGCGCATCGATCTTATGGTCCTCGACGTGGAGGGACATGAAGCGTCTGTTCTCGACGGGATGCGTGACAGTGATGTTTTGCCGAGTGTCATGTGTGTCGAGGTTGGGCATTCCGGCTTCGGGATCCTACGAGATATACTCGCAGAGATGGGATACGAATACGATGTGAGTTCGAACGCCAACGCATTCTTTCTGCGCCGCGACGTCTTGCCTTTGTTCGCGTTCAGGAGCGCAGCACAGCCCAAAACTGCGGTAGCCCTCCCAATCCCGGACGAAATTATCTCCCGTGCTGATCTTGATGAACTAATTAGCGAGCGAGACCAGTTATTGATCCGGCTTGGGTGATCTTGAACTACGCGGCATAGCGGAATGGCTGATGCCTGAAGTAGCTTCGGATCCGTTCGGGGAGCTTTGTCAGCCGGCGCATGTGGCTGATCACGGTACGCTTGA
>NZ_VOSK01000247.1 GCF_009296175.1 Microvirga tunisiensis
GACTGGGTCGCCGATCAAGCCCTTCTTGTGAAGCCGATCCGTCGTTGCCCAGTCGAAGCCCTTCCAGGCACAACGCTCGTTATGCAGCGTCAGCCATAACAGCGCCAAAACGGCATCGTCGATCTTGTCCTCATCGATCTCCATGAACCGACGTTACCACGCGCGGCACCCAAAATCCCGCGGCCCCGCTCGGATGGATACGGTTGATCTCAACATCCAGCCTTTCTCGCTCCGATTGCTTGTCAATGAGGCAGTGTCGATCGTGAGCGGGCTCCTCGATCAAAAGATGCTGTCGTTTAGCCTGAAGATTGACCCGGACGTTCCGCAGCTTGTCTGTGGCGATCCCGACCGTCTGAGGCAGATTCTGCTAAATCTTCTGAACAATGCCATCAAGTTTACCCCCCGTGGCAGCATTGAACTCACCGTGAGATCGGAAAGTGGTTCGGAAGCAGCACCCAAATTGCTCTTTTCAGTAAGCGACACGGGTATCGGAATTCCGGAGGGGAAGCAGGATCGCCTGTTTAAACGCTTCAGCCAGGTTGATAGCTCGGATCGGCGTCAGTACGGCGGCACCGGATTAGGACTGGCGATCTCAAAGAAGCTTGTGGAGATCATGGGCGGAGAAATTGGGGTCCAGAGTACTGTCGGAAAAGGATCGACGTTTTGGTTTCGGCTGATGCTCCAATCGGTGAAACAGAGCGGATGCGACGGGTGTGAGGCGCCGCACGCAGATGCCCATCGATCGGCCCGTGTTCTCTTGGTTGAGGACAGCGAAATCCTCCAGGACGTTGCCCGCACTATGCTTCAGAACAGCGGTCATCAGGTCGACGTCGCCGAGAATGGAGCCGAAGGTGTTTCAGCCGCTCTGTCGGGCAACTATGATGTTGTGCTGATGGATGTTCAAATGCCGATCATGGACGGACTGAGCGCGACAAAGCATATTCGTTCAGTGCCGGGTTCAGAACAGTTCGTTCCGATCATCGCACTAACAGCAAATACGTTGCCTCACGAGCTCGTTGCGATGCGAGATGCCGGCATGAACGACTATATCAGTAAGCCGTTCAGGCGCGATGATTTACTGGAAGTTATCGACAAGTGGGTCTTTAGCCAAACGCCTAGCGTAGGCTAAATTCACCACATGAGTTTGTTCAAGAGATTCGCTGCTGACGCAGCTTCAAAACTGAAACGCGGTCTGGCGCAGAGCCCGGTCTGGCACGTCGTGCTCCTGGCCGTGGTTATTAATTTGACATGCGGGGCTTTGATTTGGAATGAGCGCGGAGTAGCGCTTAGGAAGGCGGAGACGTCTTCGCGGAATCTAGTCGCGGCGGCGGGAAGGGACATTTCCCGGAACATCAAAATCATCGATCTGACGCTTCTGAAGATCATCAATAAGATTAGGCCATCAGATCCTCTGAATCTTCCGCCCGAATTCGCGCAACAGTTCGCATTTGATGAGGTCGCCGCGGAGCAGTATTACTCTGCCATCGGGGTCGTCGATGCAACAGATCGGGTCATCTTTCAGTCCCGTATGGCTGACCCAGGTGTTCTGCGGGTCGGGCATCTCGATTATGTGAAGGTCCACCGGGAGAGCCCCGATGTAGGGCTCTATGTTTCGGCCCCGATCAAGAGCCCATACGGATTTGGCTGGGCGCTCGTACTCAGCCGCAGAATGTCCAGCCCGGATGGTAGTTATGCAGGGGTAGCCTACGTCGCCTTAAGCCTCGACTATTTCACCGATCTGTTCAGGAGAATGAACTTAGGTCCAAAAGGGACCATGACGCTCGCCCGCAACGACGGAAAAGTGATCGTGCGAGAACCCTCCACCGAGCAATTCCTGGGGGCCGACCTAAGCAAGGCCGAGTTGTATCGTCACTACCCTAGAGAAAAGGAGGGGGCGTATACGGCGCAGCACTCACCCTTGGACGGGGTCGCACGTCTCTATACCTACGCTCAGATTGGCGATCTCCCGATAGTCCTCAATGTGGGACGGTGGCTCGACGATGTCTATGGGCAATGGCGGCGCCGCGCTTTAACGATCGCTGCGGTCCTGTTCTCTCTCACTGGAGCCATGATCGCCATGGCCATCAATCTTCGCCGGGAGTTTCAGCGCAGGCGAGTTGCGCACCAAGACGCGTTGCGCAACGAAGCGCTCTTTCGAGAAGCAATGAAGGGCGCTGGTATCGCAACGGCTCTCCTGAGACTCGATGGGTCTGTGCTGAAGGTAAACCCTGCTTTCAGCCGGCTTTTTGGGTATTCGGAAGAGGAGGCGCAGCAAAACATGGCTTCGGATGTGGTCTTCCCAGGGGACGAGATCCCGGATGATGGACCCGTCTTGCGTGGAGAGATTGACGTCTCAGAGACCGAACGCCGATACGTTCGCAAGGACGGCACGGTCGTATTTGTGCTTCGCTCCTCCTCACTAATGCGAGACGAGGCGGGACAATTAGCGTATTTCATTGTTCAGTATCAAGATATTACGGCTCGGCGCGAGGCCGAGAACAGGTTGAGGTACAACGCAACCCATGACGATCTAACGGGACTGCTGAATCGCACGGCGTTCGAGCAGAGGCTTCAGGAGGCCTTGCTGCAGTGCCGGGAAACAGGGATTAGGCATGCTCTCGCCTTTGTCGATCTAGATCGCCTAAAAATTATCAATGACTCCGCAGGCCACATCGCTGGCGACGCTCTGCTGCGCGCGGTAGCCGGAGCATTGCCGACCTATCTTCGTAAGGTCGACGTGGTCGGACGGCTTGGGGGCGACGAGTTCGGCATCATACTTTTCGACTGCTCTCTTGACGATGCCACAGAGGTTCTCGAGCGGTTAAACACTGCTGCTGGCGCAATCCAGTTTCCGTGGGAGGGACGGATATATAAGGTTGGTGCGAGCATAGGAGTGACTGAAATCACGCCAGAGTCCGGCTCGCCCAGCTCTCTGCTAGCGCAAGCTGATATTGCATGCCTCACCGCGAAGATGGCCGGGCGGAATAGAGTCAGCATCTACCATCCTGAGCAAAGCGAGGCCGTCGAGCGCCACCGGGAACTGTCGGTGGCAGCTGGAATCAAGCAAGCCATTCGTGAAGGTCGGCTAAGGCTGTTTGCGCAGCGCATTGTGGCCTGCTCGGGAGCGCCTGGCGAGCGGTATGAAGTCCTGGTCCGGATGGTCAACAGTGATGGGACCCTTATACCACCGTCAGTCTTCATTCCAGCAGCGGAACGGTACGATCTCATAGGTGATATTGATCGATGGGTGATCTGGCGAGCGCTGCATCTGGTTCGGGACGCCGTGAGGACGGGCCCAAGCCTTCGAATCCATCTCAACCTGTCCGCCCGATCCCTTGGTGACGAGTCGTTCCTCGCGTACGTCTTGGAGACCATCGAAGCGTCGGGAACACCTCCAGTAAACTTGGTCTTCGAGATCACTGAGACGGCTCTGGTCACCAATATGGCTATTGCGACAGGGATCGTCGGCAAGCTTAGGGAGATTGGGTGTCAGATTGCGCTGGACGATTTCGGATCTGGCCTTAGCTCGTTCAATTATCTCCGAACTTTCCCGGTCGATATCGTAAAGATCGACGGCACTTTTGTCCGCAGCATGACAACGAACCTGGTCGACCGGCGTATCGTCAAATCGATCCATCAGATCGCTCAGGAGCTTGGGGCTGAGACGGTGGCCGAGTATGTCGAGGATAAGGAGGCCTTCCAGATCCTTGCGACCATGGGCATTACCTTTGCTCAGGGCTATGCTCTGCATAAACCTCAGCCGTTTGAAGCGGTGTTAGATCAGCATCTAGTCTCACTATGAGGGCCGAGCCCCTTTCTTGGGAGGAAGGGGAGCGGGGGGACGGTCAACCACGACCTCCCGCGGGTCCTTGTCCTCCCGTAGACCCAAGAAGCTCGGGTGCCGAAGGATGTTGTCCCGCGTCCACTCGGTGAATGTGACCTGCGCGAGGTAGCGCGGCCTGACCCAATGCACTCGGGCCCGCATGTAGGTTCCTTTGGGGAGGACAGCCGTCGGGGTTTCCGTCTGGATGGCTTGAAGCCTGCGCTTGAACCCTTCGAGGAACTCTCGAGAGTAGCCCGTGCCGACTTTGCCTGCGTACCGGATTTCTCCGTTAGGTGTGTAGTAGCCGACGAGGAGCGCTCCGAACCCGGTCCTGGATCGTTGAGGTTCGGTATACCCGACGATTACAAACTCCTCTGTATTAACGCATTTGACTTTGAGCCAGTCGGAGCTGCGGGTGCCTGAATACGTCGAACTGCGCCGTTTCGAAATGATGCCTTCTAGTTTTAGTTTGCAGGCTTGGGCGAAGAATGCCTCGCCTCCACCAATACGATGCTCACTTTTGCGGATCGTTGGCGGTGCCGAGCCGAGGATGTCCGCGAGAATGCGTTTGCGCTCCTCCAGGGCTACCTTCCGTAGGTCAAAACCATTGAGGAACAGGAGATCGAACGCGACGTAGACGAGATCGGCGGTCTGCCCATTTGAGAGCGCCTCCTGGAGCGCGGAGAAGGAACTGATCCCCTCCCCATTGAGCTTCACGATCTCGCCGTCGAAGACCGCTTCTCCTACGGCAAGTTCCGGGAATGAGCTTGCGATCTCAGGAAAGCGCGCGGTCCAGTCCTGATTTCTACGGGTAATGAGGCGGCAGCGCTCATTCTGGACCCTGGCCAGCATCCGGTAACCGTCGAACTTAATCTCGTGAAGGAAAATGCCGCCCGCCGGGGCGGCCTTTTCGAGAACGGCGAGCTCCACGTTGATGAGATCGGGAATAGCCGCCCGGTGGGCCCCCGGAGTGCTGCTCGGGTCCGGCACGCCAGCGCGCGCAGTCCTCGCGACGGAGGATGTCAGCTTGGACGACTTCGATCTTGCTTGTGCTCGTGCCATCGTCAGAGGCAAACAATGGCCGAGCCATCGGGTTCCAGGGTGACGCGGTCGAGACCGGGCCGGTCATATTACCGGCCGCGGTCCTTATCCTGATCCTTTCGCTTCTTAACGACCTTCTTGGGTGGCGTTGGCGCTGGAGCTGCAGCCTGCTCCGGAGGACGGGGTGCTGCGACCTCGGGCTTCGGGTCCTCGGGCTTCTTTTGCGGCTGCAGAGACGCGGCGACCTGCCGGGCTGCAGTGGATAGTTCGGAATCGGTCTTGCGCTGAGTTCCAGCGCGCCTGGCGCCGGCAGCGATCAAGGGATCAAGAGGATCGGCCGGACGGGCAGCAGCGGGCGTGCTCGGGCCCCCAGCGGTGCTCTGAGGAGCGGGAGTGGCTGCCGCGGGGCGAGGACGATCCGGAGCGGCAGCACTGGGTACGGCGGCCGTACGGGTCTGCGCCGGCCGACCTTGGGACGATTGGATCGAGGCAGGCTTGGCAACTTGGCTCGGTCTGCGGACCGTTGTCGGGATGGTAATAGATCTGCGAGCTTTCCGGGCAGCCTCCTGCTCTTCCATGAAGGTCGAGAGGAAAATGGAGCGCGGAGCCTCAGTCGGCTTGGCTTGCGCCGGTGCCTGTTTCGGGGTGAGGTCGGTCGACGCCGCCTCTTGGCTTGCGCTTTGGCGACGGAAGTTCGCAAAGAGCTGATCGAAGCTCTCGTCAATCCGGTTAACCAGTCGCTGAACATGCTCGCTGCGGCCGTGCCAGTAAGGATCCGCCGTCAGAGCAAGCCGTTCTGGCTTCTTGGTGATGTCAGCCGCGACCCGGCTCGCCTCAATGGCCGTTTTGGGAGGCTGTTTGGCCAGACGGTCAAACCCATCGGTGAACGCCTTGAGACGCTGGGTCACGACCGTCATATCCTGGGTCATAAGACGGCTGATCTGCAGACCAGTGTCATAGACCTTTGTGAGGAAGTCCATCACGGCTTTCATGGCCTTGGGTGGGGGACGACGCTTCGACCTCTTGAGCTTGTTCTTCTTCTCCCACTCGTGGAATTGGAGCTTGGCCCGGGAAGCGACCCGATCGACGACGTGGCGGAAGATCGCCCGCGTGTATTCGTACCGTGCGAGCCGTCGTGCGACCTTGGTGGCTTTGAGTGCCTGAATATCCAGAGCCTTATTGTAGGCAGGCATGACCACACCTGCCTTCAGAGCTGCCCGCTTGGCGCGTTCGGTTCGCTGAACGATGTCGGCTTCGATCTTTTTGAGCTTAGTGGGCGCCTTGAGCTCGACCGACTGCTGGAGGACGAGCCACTGGCGTCGGGCGAGGTTCACCCCTTCTTCCGTGCGTTCTCCTTTGCGCTCCTTGTTAAAGGCGCGGGAGGGGATGTGTTTCAGAGGGGCAAGGTCAATGCCCATGTCCTTATAGGAGCGGTGATCGAGACGTTTGTCGGCGCCAGCCTCGGCAAGCACATCGTTGGATACGTCTGACCAACGCTTCCGGAGCTGGCCGACCCAAGCCATCTCAGAGGTAACTCTATCGCGATCCTGCCTATAGGGGCGGCGTGAACGACGCTGGCGCCTTGGACTGACGTACTCCTCTACGATCTCGAAGTCCCAGACCTCCTTGCCGGTAGAAGGGTCCTGCATTCGTTGGCATGGACGGTCGTAGTAAGCGATGTGGGCATGGTAGTTGCGGACGTCGTTATTCTTGTCGGGGGCGTGGATCACCGCCCAGAAGGGGAAGCCCTTAGCTGTCAGTTCCTCTGTGAACCTTTTGACCACTTCGAGGCGCTGCTTAGCGTTCAGCTCGTGGGGGAGCTCTGCAATGATCCGGGTCTGTGTGCGACCTCCGCGCCCTGGAACCACTTCGATGGGAGCGGTTTCACCAAGTGACTGGGCCCACTGATAAACAGCGAAGGCACGTTCCGGCGCGAGGTTACCGATCGAGAAGGACTCAGCCTTCCCAGGCTTCAGGTACGGCTGCATCTCCTTCGGCGCAGAGTCGAGGTGGGATACGGCAACATCCCACCACTTGGGGTTCTCGATCGGATCAAATTTGATCCGATCACCCCGTGGCGTCATCTCGGATGCATCGACAGCATCCCAGAACCGAGTGCGCTCTTCAAAGGCTTTGCCGATGGTGCCAAAGGAGGAGACCTCGATCCCGAGTAGATCGGGATCATAGCCGTCCTTGAGCATTTGGGCGCGTTCGGCAGCGCCTGGTCGTTCGATATAGCTTTGTTGCTGGACAGGAGCGCTAAGCCGTTCAGCGGCGGCTTCGCGCTCGATATATCCCATGTGGGCGGCTGCCTGAGACTTGAATGACTTGCGGCCGCTCTTGGCCTCACGGATCCGAACGAGAATGTCGGATGTCTTTGAGATGGACGTCTGGGCAAAATGGAAGCTGATTTTGCCTTCGCGGCTTCTGGGCCGCGACGTTCCTTTTGCCCGGTCTCCAAACCGGACCCCCGGATTTTCCCAAGCATTTTTGATGCTTGGTTCGATGCCTCCGTACTGGTGAGCCAGCCGGCCAGTGACGCCCATCGAGAGCTCTTTGAGCGAATAATTGATGGCCGAATTTACATCGAAATGGGGCATCGTCACCTGTCCGTGAAAGCGTCGGCTTTAACGGCCTCGGCAGAGAAAATTCGGCAGAATTTCCGGCGTTGGCCGGGTTCTGCCCAAAGTGACGTAGCTGGGGATACGAGTGAATTTCCGCCGATAATTCCCGCTGAATTTTCGCTCGGAAGGGCGAAACGCGGGACTGGGGTGGAAACCCCATCAGAAAGATTCCTCGTGCTCTCAAGCCACGTATTACGGAAGTATACCCCATTAAGGGACGGTTAGTCCCGTTTCTGGCCGGCTGCTGCGCCGGCTTGGGCATTAAACAGGGGTCCGCAAGGGCCTCCCCCTCGGAAAGAGGGCCTGTTTTGCCCCCGTCCGGAGGACCTCAATTGGCCTGACAAGGCCGATAGCAGATGAGGAGCAACGGAAGTGCTCCACATCTGCGGTATTGAGCCCTCATTTTTTCGGGGGCTTTTTTGTAGGGATGTTTCTTTCCTGGGGCTCTTCTTCCGGGGTTCGTCTTCTTCCGGGGGCAGTCATTCGTGGGGCAGGGCGCTACGGCCTCGACCAGGCGCCGTCGGCTTGCCCCGTGGACCTCTCCTGTGCCACCTGCACATCATCGAGCGGTTCTTCCTGGGCTCGACCCTGGGCGGTTCTTTCGGGACTGATCGTCGAGTGCTTTTTCCGGGGAGGCGCAGGGCGCTTGTTTCTGGGGCAAACAGCGGGAGGTTCTCTGCGGGGATCCGATCTCTCTTGACCATGGCGAGCCGGCCGAAGGCCGAGATGCGAGCCGCCGCTGTCTCCGAACTTCCACCTGACTCACCGCATACGGCTTATCCGGAGGCGGTGAGGTAAGGGTGTCTGTCGGGTTTAGGGCTGCCGCCAATAAAAAAGAGGCCCGGGAGGGCCTCTAGGAGAGTCGCAGACGGCAATGTGCGCCGAGGATGGGCTATGCCGCCCGACGGTGTGCGAGGAAGGCTGGCGTGCCGTTTCCTTCGGGGAGGAGCTCAACTCCTTCGAGTTCCACGATCCGCTCGATGCGTGCTTGGGGTTCGATCTTGCCGACGTTCTTCGCAACGCGCTTGAGATCGTCACGCAGGGCCGGATCCGTGACATAGATGTGATACTTCCGGTCGTGAGTGGATGCCACGACTTGCCAGATGTCCGGCTTGGAGGAGTTCTGCGTGAGGCTGCCGGGTGACAGGGGCCCATCAATTGTGCAGAGCAGGCCGATGGTCGCTTCATTGGACTGAGCGAACTCGATCCGCTGGTCGAGAGGGACGTTTTGTACGGCAGAAGTCATGCTGTGCTTTCCTCCTGGGTAGTCGACGATTCGTATCGTCTTAGGGACAGAATGAGTCAGCTTGGCGGTAAATAGCCAGCCAAAGTTCGAGGTGCCGGGTATGTATGTCCCGGAAGCGGTGGCTCAGGCAGCAAGCGCCATCGGGGACGCAATCTTTGCGCCGGAGGCAGGGACCTTGGGAGCGCGGGCCGTGAAAAGGGAAACGATCTCCTCGGCGCCGACGGTACCGGCCAGTGCACCATTGAGCGTGTTGAGCGTCGCCTGGCTGACGCGGGACACGTCGATGTAGGCGGACTGGATGACGGTCTCCTCCTGCCCCTCGGTCTTCCGGAGGCGACGGAGCTTCATCTCGGCCTCGACGATCATTCCGACACGGCCGTGGGCATGGAGGATGGTTGCTCCAGAGGCGGTCTCTTCCCACAGGATGCCGATGTTAGCGTCACGGGCGATCCAGTAGGTCGGGACCGCATCGACTGAGATCTTCACGCCGGTGGAGACAATGTCGTAGCGGATGCAGGCCATCGGAGCGTCCTTCTTCTCTAGGTTTTGAACCCCTCAGGGGTTCGCCCGTCTGATTGAGAGAGAGAGGACTTCTGGCCGGACATGGCTCTGAGCGGGATGGCCATGAAAAGAGGAGGCCGGCTAGGGCGTGTCTGCAAAGGGGTTCCATGAGGAGCTTGGGGTTCCCATTTATACAACGTGACACGTTACGAGTTGACGGACCGGCAGTGGCAGCGCCTTGAGCCGCTTCTGCCGCCCGAGCGGCCGC
>NZ_VOSK01000248.1 GCF_009296175.1 Microvirga tunisiensis
GTTCGTCCCGGAAGCGTCGGTCCGGACGCGGATTGAAGATCATGGAGAGTGTTTCCCCGACTACAGCCAACCAGCGCATGTTCCCTCTCGCGTGTTGTTTGCGGCATCTTGCTCAAGGCGCCGTTGGTGGTCAAACCGGACAGTTTGTCGCTTTCGGGCTCGCGAGCGTTCAGCCAGTGGCGGCGAGTTCCAATAAAGCGAGACGTTGACCCTTCAGCCAGCTCTGGGTCATAGAGTAGCGAACAGCAATTTAAATGAAGGTCGGATCCCCGTCTCACAAGCGGACCAAAGCGGCATTCGGTAGCAGACGCCACCAGATCGTCCATTGCTATGTCCCCGGTCCCGTTGACGCAACAGCTCTCGCGGCCGCGGGAACAGCCCATCCGGTGTTATCGCCAATGCGAAACACCACTGATATCATGGTCAAGACTGTTGAGACGTCCCGCGAGTTGAGGGATCGGCCGCGGACGCATCGGGGGCCTACCCAGCGTATCTCTCCAGGGAGAGACGACTATGGCAACAGCATGGGTCGAGAGGCGGCTTGCGGCGATCCTGGCGGCGGATGTCGTCAGATATTCCCACCTCGTTGAGCAGGATGAGGCTGGTACCCTGTCGGCGTTGAAGGACCTGCGACGCGAAGTCATCGAGCCGCTGCTGGCGGTGCACCATGGTCGAATCGTCAAGTTGATGGGCGACGGGGCCATTGCCGAGTTCGGCTCGGTAGTCGATGCTGTGGCCTGCGCGGTCGGCGTGCAGAAGGGCGTAGCGGAGCGGCAGGCCAATGTGCCGGCCGAGCACCGGATCGTGTTTCGCATCGGCATCAATCTTGGCGACGTCGTGGTTGAGGGGGAGGACCTCCTCGGCGACGGTGTCAACGTGGCAGCCCGGCTGGAGCAATTGTGCGAGCCGGCCGGGGTTCTGGTCTCCGGCGCGGCTTATGACCAGCTTCAGGGCAAGCTCGACCTGATCCTGGACTTCGTCGGCGAGCAGCGGGTGAAGAACATCAGTCGGCCGGTGCGAACCTATCGTGTCCGGCTAAAGGGCTCGCGGCCGAGCTTGCGCCTCCACGCGCGGCGCTTTCGCCGATGGGTCGCCGCTGGGGCGGCCGCACTGGTCTTGCTGGTCATTGGACCCATACTCTGGCGGCGTCCGTGGGAACCGCGGCTGGAGCCCGCATCCGTCGAGCGGATGGCCCTGCCGCTACCCGACAAGCCGTCGATCGCGGTCCTGCCGTTTGCCAATCTGAGCGGCGATCCGGAGCAGGAGTACTTCGTCGACGGCATGACCGAGGACCTCATCACCGACCTGTCGAAGGTCGCGGGGCTGTTCGTTGTCGCCCGGAACTCGGTTTTTCCCTTCAAGGGCCGAGCCGTGAATGTGCGTGAGGTGGCGGAGAAGTTAGGCGTGCGCTACGTACTGGAAGGCAGCGTGCGCCGGGCGGGTGACCAAGTGCGTGTCAATGCGCAGCTCATCGACGCGACCACGGGCGGGCACCTCTGGGCTGAGCGTCACGACGGCAGCGCCAAGGACATATTCGCCGTTCAGGACCAGTTCGTCCAAATCATCGTTCAGGCTTTGGCGCTCAACCTCTCAAAGGACGAGCAGGAGGAAATCGGCCGCGGGCAGACAAAGAGCATCGCCGCGCGTGAGGCCTTCCAGCGCGGCTGGGAGCTCTATCTCCGCTTCACGCCTGAGGAGAACGCATGGGCGGCGGCCGAGATGAAATCCGCAATCGCTCTCGATCCGAACTACGGGAGGGCCTATGCCGCCCTGGCGCTGGTTTATTTCCGGGGCTGCGCGTGGGAGTGGAACGAATCCTTGGGCATGAGCGCCGCTCGAGCGGCCGAGACAGCAGACCTCTACCTGCGCGAGGCGAAGTCGCGGCCGTCATCGCTTGCGAATGTCGCGGCGGCGCATCTCAACCTGTGGGCCGGGAAGCATGACGACGCCTTCACCGAGGCAGCGCGGGCTCTTGCACTCGATCCGAATGATCCCGAAGCCCATCTCGGCATGGCCTGGACCCTGATCACCACCGGCAAGCCGCAAGCCGGCCTGGAATTCATTGAGACCGCCATGCGGCTCAATCCAAATTACCCCAGCCATTACGCCCTGGCCCGGGGCATAGCCTTGTTTGCGAAAGGCGATCTCGACGAGGCTGCGCGCGCATTCGCAAGGCCGATCAAGGCCGACCCGCACGCCATTGAACTGGCGCCTCCCCTCGCCGCGACGTACGCACACCTTGGGCGGCGGCAGGAGGCACGCGAACTGGTCTTGATGTTGAATCCCGGAGCGCGCCAATCGGACTCGGAGTATTATCCGGTTGCCTATCATATTCCGTACAGGTGGTCTGCGGCGGCAGCCCAAACGGCGGAGCGGTTGATCGACGGCCTTACCGTTGCCGCATTGCCGATGGGGGTGACGGTACCGAATCTCATAACCGCTTTGGAACAGGGCACTGAGTTCGAGCGCACATGGGCGGCAAAAACTCTGGGGCAATTTGGGAGCCAAGCTGCGGAGGCGGTTTCAGCCCTGATCCGCGTGCTCGCGGACGGGAAACCCGCCGTGCGCTGGCAAGCCATCATCGCCTTGAAGAAAATCGGCCCTGCGGCGCGGGCGGCCCTTCCTGCCCTCGCTGCCATCCAGGATGATGACTTGCTCGGATCCGATGCGAGGGATGCCGTGAAGGAAATCGAGAACAGGTGACCTGCGGTGGAAAGCGCGTTCAGGCCAGGACAATGAGGACGGCTGGCTGCCCTCCCTTCCACTTCAACTCTCACGTTCCACACAACACCAGAGGACCCGGAGGGTACCCGGCAAGCCAAAATCAGATTTGGCGGCTTGTGCTCCCGAATGCCGAAGTTTTAGACGGGGTCCGACAGCCTGACCCCACAAGCATTGTGGGATTATTTAAGCGCAAAAAGCTTGTTCGATCGGTACTCAGCACTTGGTGGTCTTTGCTACCGAATGCCGAACCAAAGTGCTGCTTCGGCCTCATGCCAAGCGCGGACCATTACCGTAACTCCGGGGACGAAAAGGCAACGATTGGCGCCGCCTGGAGGCGCTGGAGCCGTCTCGTCACAAGGCGAGTGTCTCTCGTTTGACCCGAGCCCATCCGGCCTTCCTTTTGTTGAGGGCAAACGGCTTCACAGTCGTAGTCGTGGTGGTCCCGCCTGCATTGCTCCGAGCAATCCTCGTTACCGCACGCCTCGAGGCACGTCTTGAGGACTGGAGCGCATGGACGGCACTGACCCTGGCTCGACCGGTTCGTTTCCTGCGCGAGTGCGGTGGCCGCCGTCACGAGCAGCATGGAGACCAACAGAGCTCGCATATCATCCTCCTTTCGCTCAAGCAGGGAGGATACTGCGAGTTCGGCGCACAGGCTTCGTCAAAGCGTCGCTTTCTGGTATACTGCTGTCGGGCCGGTTGGGACGTCCCCGCCGTTTCGGATTGGGTTGCGGTTTTCCTCACGTGACGCCTGTCCCGGCCATCCGACATGTCTCGGAACGGCTCGCCGCCGGCGATCGCACGGGCCGTCCTGAACGGGAGAGAGCCATGAAAGCGAAGCTCATTCTCGGCGCCGTGCTGGCGCTGTTCCTGGCCGGAGCCGCCCAAGCGCAGATCGCTGTCAAGCTGGGCGTGCTGAATGACCAGTCGGGGGTCTACTCCGACCTCACGGGACAGGGTTCGGTGGTGGCCGCCAGGATGGCGGTCGAGGACTTCAGGCCCGCCGACAAGGGCATCACGGTCGAGATCGTTGCGGCCGACCACCAGAACAAGCCGGATATCGGCGCCAGCATCGCCCGGCAATGGTACGACCAGAACGGCGTCGACGTGATCCTCGATGTCCCGAACTCCTCGGTGGCGCTGGCCATCAATGCCCTCACCCGCGAGAAGAAAAAGATCTTCATCAGCTCCGGGGGCGGCACCTCCGACCTGTCTGGTGCACAATGCTCGCCCAACACGATCCACTGGACCTACGACACCTGGGCGCTTGCGAACGGCACTGCCAGCGCGATGGTCAAGCGCGGCGGCGACACCTGGTTCTTCCTGACCGCGGACTACGCCTTCGGGCATGCGCTTGAACGCGACGCATCGGCTCAGGTCATCAAGGCCGGCGGCAAGGTGTTGGGCGCGGTGCGCCATCCCTTCCCGGGACAGGACTTCGCATCGTTCATCCTCCAAGCGCAGTCATCCGGAGCAAAGGTGATCGGACTGGCGAACGCCGGCGGTGATTTCGTCAACACCATGAAGCAGGCGGCCGAGTTCGGGGTTGTGCAGGGGGGCCAGAGCCTGGCAGGCCTGCTGGTCTTCATCACCGACGTGCATTCACTCAGCTTGCCGGTGGCCCAGGGGCTGGTGCTGACGGAAGCATTTTACTGGGACCTGAACGATCAGACGCGAGCGTGGTCCAGGCGCTACGCTGAGAAGATGGGAGGCAAGATGCCGTCCATGGCGCATGCCGGCGTCTATGCGGCGGCGTTGCATTATCTCAAGGCCGTCGAGGCCGTGAAGGACAAGGATCCGGCCAAGGTGATGGCGAAGATGAAGGAGATGCCCACCGACGATCCGCTGTTCGGCAAGGGCAGCATCCGCCCGGACGGGCGCAAGATCCATGACATGTACCTGTTTGAGGTCAAGAAGCCGGGTGAGTCCAAGGGCGAGTGGGATCTATACAAGCTGCTGGCCACGGTTCCGGCCGACCAAGCGTTCCGCCCTCTCAATGAAGGTGGCTGCCCGCTGGTGAAGGGCTGACCAGCGGAAGCGGCCCGGAAGGCGGCAAGCGCCTGGATGGGAGCCGTAACCGGACCGGACAGCTTTGCGCCACCACCAGCCGGGCGCATGATGGCCACTCGCCCGGCGGATTGTCTTACCTCCCCGCCTGGAGGCGGCCATGAACAGGCTCAGGAAGCTCGGTGTCGTGGCGTTCGTGTATGTCCTGCTGGCGGGCGGCTCGGCAGACCCGGTCGAGACCGTGACCGACACCAATGTGGTCACCGGCCTGGATTTCTCGCATTCGGTCAGCCTGGAGGAGCATTGGATCGTACAGGAGGGGCTCGCCCAAGCCCTCCTTTCGCCCGAGATCCTCCGTGCCATCCAGGCAGGCCATCACGGCCGGATCGGCTTCGCCCTGTTCGGCTGGCATACTACAATCATGCCGCTGCTGCCGTGGATGCGGATCGGGTCTGCGGACGATGCTGAACTCGCAGTTCAACGGATCCGAGCCGCGATCATCGAGCAGATTGCCACTGAAGCGACTCTGCGTCGGGCGGAGAGCCGCTTCGGCAGGCCCACCGACCTGTCCCATGCCCTCTCGTCCGCGACAGCCATGCTCCTGGCCGCGCCCTTCCGGTCCAGGCGCTCCGTGATCAACATCATCGGGAATGGTCCTGATAATGTGAATGAGGATGCCCAGGGTGCGCGGGACGCCGCGCTCGCCCTCGGCTTCACAATCAATGGGGTCGTGCTGGGGCACGATCCGGACGTGATCGCCTATTTCCAACAGAAGGTTGTCGGCGGTCCTGGTTCCTTCGTCGAGCACGTGCCGTCACCCGAGGGAATGGCCGAGGTCCTCAGGAGAAAGTTCATCAACGACATCGTGATCGGGTTCGCGGATGGCTCTGAACCGGAGCCCGATCACTGAGAATGGAGCTGTCGCACATCTGATCCTGTGGGCCATTGAGGAGATTGTGACCGCGTGCTCCGGCCGCCTCGCAAGGGAGGGAGGATTCCATGTTGGTACGCTTTGCTCGACCTGTCCATGTTCCAGGTCACGGCGCCGGGAACGGGGGGAGAGCCGCAATACGGGATGAAGGGCAAGCTGTTCATGGCCGGTTCTGCCAACTCGGGAGGCACGGGCCCAACGTGCGGTTCAACGCGAGGTCCCTATCGCGTTCTCCCAAAGGCGATTTCGGCGTACAATAGCGGGTCGCATCACCAACGGAGGTTAGCCATGACCCGGCTTTGCACTCTCGCGTCGGTTGCGTTCTGCGTTTTCGCGGTCTCCTCCCCTGCCCTGGCCCAGCACAGCATGAAGCCCATGAGCGATGACCAGACCATCAAGAGCGCGATGGCGGCGGCCCCGCCCGCCGTGGCCAAGAATGCCACTATTGTGACGGTGAACGAGAAAGGGGAACTGCGGACCCTCCGGAAGGGAGGCAACAATTTCACTTGCATCGCGGACGACCCGAGCACCCCTGGTCCGGACCCGATGTGCATGGATGCCAATGGCGTGGAATGGTGGCAGGCGTTTCTCGCCCACAAGGACCCGCCGGCCGGCAAGCCCGGCTTCATCTACATGCTGCGGGGCGGCACCGATGCCAGCAACACCGATCCCTTCGCGACCAAGCCCGAGCCGAACAACAACTGGATTGAAACCGGCGCGCACGTGATGGTCGTCGGGGTCACCAAGGACACCATGCCGGGCTATCCGCGCCTGCCGAAGCCGGACACGTCACAGCCTTACGTGATGCTGGCAGGCACGCCGTACGAGCACCTGATGATCCCGGTACAACCGTCTCAGCTCGACAAACGCGCAGCGCGGTAAACCAGTGCCGCCGTGCCCCCCATCACGGCGGCGCTTCCTATCGGGGAATGGTTCAGGAGACGGACGGGTCAGGGTCGGATGTCCACCTCCCCGTCCAGGGTTGCCTTTTCAAAGTCGGTGATCAGCGCATCGACCCGCACCGTCCAGCGCCCCGGCCGGGGCACGACGAGGTTGTCGACCTGCCAAGTCCCATCACTGCTGCGTTGGGCCTTCCGTTCGATGGGCTCGATGCCGACAGAGGGATTGGCCAGGGTGAGGGTCACTTCCTTGGGATTGAGCGGCCCGAAGTCCCCGGTCATCAGCGACATCGAGGCTTGAACCGGTCCCGCGCGACCGGGGCGGAGCGTGAGCTCGACCATGGCTTGTGCCGTATGGATGTGCGTGCTCACCGGCTCCGCGACGGTCTGCACGAGAGCACGGGGCGGCGGCGTGAAGCGCCAGGTTGCCACGAGCCCGAGGATCACCACGGCAAGGGCCACCTCTCCCATGATCGAGCGGATCAGCGAGCGGCTTGCCGCTGGTGCTCGGGCCAAGGCTGGCGTCAGACGCTGCCGGTTGAGGACGGCCAAGGCGAGAAGAGCAATGACGGCGGCCAGCTTGGCGAGAAGCACACGCCCATAGGCAGTGGAGAGCAGAGCGGACGGGGGTTCGACCTGGACGATGCTCAGGGTCAGCCCGGCCAGGACCAGGAGGCCCACCATCGGAACGGCCACGGCCGAGAACCGGCGCACGATGGGCAACGATGCCTCACGCATCGTCCCGATGACCAACGCGAGGGGCACGAGGCCGCCAACCCAGAACGCCGCCGCCATGGCGTGCAGCAACACTGCGGGGCGTGTCAGCCATTGCGGCTCGGCCGCGCTCGCATGTCCGCTGAGGGCGAGCGCGAGACCAGCCCCGGCTAGTCCCAGCAGCGCCAGCGCTGGGCGGGTTCGTCCGGCCGCATCGATCAGGGCAAACCCTGCGCACAGCAGTGCCATAACGGCACCCATGGCCGTTAGGCCATAGCTGGTCGCACTCCCCTCATGCCATGGATGGAGCGAGAGCAGCAGCGGGAACGATGCGTCGAGGACATCCAGCCCTTGCAGGCCGACCGACAGGATGGTCGCAACCAGCCCGAGCCCGATGGCCGCGCGGACGACCTGCATGCCAGCCTGCGGGGTTGCCCCGGGCGCGATCCAGAGCGCGAAAAAGGCGCCGCCCGCCCCGGCGAACAGGCCGATGTAGAGGGCCAGGCGAACGAGCCAGATGGCGAGGGCAACCGGCTCGTCGAGGCTGGCGGGCTGCTCCCGTGAGGCAGAGGTCGGAGTGCCGATGGAAAAGACGATGGAGCCAGCGATGGGGTGGCCGTCGGATGAGATCACCCGATAGCTGAGCACCTGGGTGCCCCGGGGCAGGCTCTCGGGCAGGGCGAGCGTGACGATGCCATCACGCGCCTCGGCCCTGAGATCCTCGTGCGCCACGCCCTTGGCATCGGTCAGGCGCAGCCTGAGCGGCGAGACCGGCTCGTTGAACCGCAACTGCATATGGGAGGGATCGGTTGCGAGAACGGCTCCGTCAGCGGGAATGGCCTCGACGAGCGCGGCATGCGCCTCGGCCCGTCCGCAAAGGAGACCGCAGACGAGCAGGAGAGCGACGGCGATTGGGCGAAGTTGGACCATGTCATTATCCGGCGGCGCCGGCAGATGGCGCGCCCCGGCCTCTGCTCAGTCGACCGCCTTGGGGCGCAGCTTCACGCCCGGTGCCGGGGACTTATAGTCATCGCCTTTCTTGCCCTCAGTCGGGATCTCGATCCAGCGGTCGGTCTTGCCACCTCCGCACTCCTGCACGACGGGGAAATAGAGCGTCGTGTCAGGCTTGAGGCCATCGGTCAGGTAAGCGCGGAAGACGAACTCGTCATAGTGCTTGTCGAGCAGCTTGCCAGTCCAGACGATCTCCCGCACACCTTCGGTCGTGGGCGTGCCGTAGTACTCGTAAGACTGCTTGTACGGTGCCTCGACCGTATCCAGCTCCCAGCTGGCCTTCGGCATCGGCTTGACGGCGATCACCCCCTCCGGGATCTGCACCCGCAGCTTGAGGGTCGGCTCGCCCTCGCAGCCGTGCGGCACGCGCAGAACGGCCTTGTAGGTCGAGCCGATACCAGCGGGCTGCGGTTCCAGGGTGACGTGGGCCAGGGCCATGGAGGAGAGCAGGCAGAAGGGTGCGGCAGCGCCGAGAGTGCCGAATTGGCGGATCCTGTTCATCGGATGTGTCCTGTGGGTGTGTTGATCGAAGGGAAGACCGATCAGACAGGACGCGGCGGAGCACGGGCCCCGATGGGCAGGCACCAGAGACGCCTTGTGACGAACTCCCAGCCCGCGAGAATGAAGGCAAGAGCGAGCGTAAGCGCAGGCGGGGCGAAAGCGATGAATGATGGGGGCGGGGCGACCGCAACACCGAGAATGCTGCCGAGAATGCAGCACCCCGCAGGATGATGGGTGCTGTCGGCTGGGACCGGTGCCGCCGGAGCATGATGGTGCTCATGGGCCTGCGCCGATCCCGCATGGTGCCCGTCGTGATTCCCCGGCCCCAGTGAGGCGCCAAACCCGACGAGGTGACCTTGCAGGACAAGAGCCAGGATTGCCGCGAGCGCAATGGCGCGGCTGACTTGTCCCTGACCTGTGGATGCGCACCTCATGACAGGGTTATCTACAAGCGGCCCTCCAGAAAGCCATGGACCAAGGTCCGAAGGGCATCGTCAACCTAAGTGTTTTTGCATGCGTTTTATAGATTTTCAGCCGGGGCTGCGGACGTACTTTCAATAGCTTAGGGCTCGGTTTGGTAATAGGGGCAAAACCGTTGGCGATCACGCTAAGGAGCAGCGGTCGCTGACCAGATCTGCCAGGCGCGGGACGGCTGGCGCATCAGCAATTCCCAGTCTATCGCCAAGATAGCTCCAGAATGACACT
>NZ_VOSK01000249.1 GCF_009296175.1 Microvirga tunisiensis
GCCGTGGCAGCCGCCCTCAATGCAAGGCCGAGAAAGACGCTGGGCTGGAGATCCCCTGCCGAGGTGCTTGACGAGTGGCTGCGGCAGGTCAACAGAATACGTGTTGCGACGACTGCTTGAATCCGTCCTGTCAGATCGCCGCATTGAAGGACGGCCTCGGTCTGATCAGACGAGCGGCGGATGATGGCCTGCATGCGGGCGATGAGTTCGTCCTTGTGAAACGGCTTGGTGAGGTAATCATCGGCGCCATAACCGAGGCCTCTGACCTTATTCTGGATACCGTCCAAGCCTGAGAGGATCAGGACGGGCGTGCTCACCTTGGCCAGCCGCAGCTGGCGCAGGACATCATAGCCTGACATGTCCGGGAGGTTGAGATCGAGCAGGATGATGTCGTAGTCGGGGAGCCGGCCGAGATCGATGCCGTGCTCGCCCAGATCGGCCACGGAGATCTGGACATTGAGGCGCTGGAGCATGAGCCCGATGCTCTGAGTGACAGAGATGTCATCCTCGATCAGCAACACCCGCATCTCACCACCTCCAAGGGACCTCAGCTAATGTGAGGGAAGTATGCTCAACGAGGAGTTAACGCCGGTGGCCCTTTGACGCTTTCACGGCGGCGATCATGTCCCAAGAGGCAAGAGACTTAGCCGGCTAAATAAAGTCGCATAACAAAGATTATGGAACCTGTTTTCATTGGGTGGGGAAAGGCGCGACCAGGATTGGTGTGACAATCCCATGCGATCGCCATAGTCCAACGTTTAGAAAAGCGCGGCATTAACCAGAAAGAATAATTGCTCAGATTAGGATGGCTTGGTTAATGGCGAGCTATGAATCAGACAGAGACCCATCCTGCCAACGATCTGGTGGCGCATCTATGCAGTCTTGCTGCACTCGCAGGTGCCGTGACGCTCCTGGCTTTGGCGTTCAACGTCGTCCGCCTGTGATCGGTAGGCGAAAGTCATGAAGCCGCGTCCTAACGAGTTCGCCGAGATCCAAGCACCTGATCCATTCGGCCTTCCTTTCACCCGTTCGATCGAGTGGGCTGGCCTGATCGGCGGCCTCGCCCTTCTGGGATGGGCCATCGTTGTGGCAAATCACTAACGGATACCCGGCCGGAATACCGTCAGCGGATACGGCAGAGAGGTTGCGCATCCTGAGAGGCCCCGAACCTATTCATCCGATCCACAAAAAAAGCCGCCGATATCGTGGATGGCCTGCGCTCCGCATCGACCCTTATGAGGCTACAGGTACCTTGAGCATCGGCATCATCGCGACTGCAATTGTCCTGATCATCGGCTACGTCATCGTGTCCAGGCTTGTCGGCCTGGCGTTCCGGCTTGTGGTTCCTCTGGTTCTGCTCATCATTCTGGGCGGAGCCGGTGTGTTCTCGGGCCTGATGCCGGAGCGTCCTCCTGCAGACGCATATGCCCCATATGGACAGGCTCAGCATCGCTCCGGGGCCGACATCGGCGAGCTTCGTCTGCGCGACATCGCCGAAATGGCTGTCGATACAATTCGCTCCGTGCTGCAGGGCAGCCTTGCCCTCCTGAATGGCGTTTCGGAACCGGAGCCAAGGCGTGAGCCGCGCTGGCTAGACGAACCGCAGCGCATGCGTCGCGATGAGCCCTATGAGGGTTCGCCCGGCTTTACCGATGACCCGCGGCAGGGTGATCCGCGGCGCGGATGGTGAGCATCGGTCTATTCTCAGATCGCTCTCAGATCTTCCGGCTGAGGAAGCGCGATCCCGCAAGCGCAAAGCGCCAAGGCCTGTCAGCGGCCCGGGTGATCCCGATGCGCAGCCCTGCCGTAACCTCGACCGGGCCCTCTCGGTTGAAGACCTGGAAGGGTGTTTGGTCCAACGGCAGCGCGTTATAAGTGCTTGTCACACCCAGAGCTTGGCACAGACGGCCAGGCCCTGAGCAGAGACGACGTGGATCGTCGTGGCCTCTCCGTGCCATCATAATCGCGATCCCGACGGTTGGCTCCAAGGCTCTGATCAGGACAGCGCTTCCTGGCCGACAGACGAAGTTCAGGCACCAGTGGATCCCGTAGGACCGGTACACATAGGCCTGCCCGGCAGGACCGAACATGGCCGCGTTGCGGGGGGTTGGGCCGCCAACGCTGTGGGAGGCTGGATCGTCGCCGGTGTAAGCCTCCGTTTCAACAATCACGCCGCCGGTCCCGTCGACGAGCAAAGTGGCTCCGACAAGATCTTGCGCAACGGTGACAGCATTCCGGGCAAAGAACGCCGAGGATAGCGGCATGGCCATGCAAAGCCTTTCTGATGCAAGCTACCATCGGTCGGTCTTGAGGCGGCGGCTCCAACCGTGGACCACCTCAGGGCAGACGTCCCGCCAGCCAGGATTGGAGAGTGTGCCGTTGACTGCATCAGATCTCCCTTGTGAGATGATTGAGCAGGTCCATGCTGCTTTCTGAGCGAACAGTCTGCACAAGCCAGGAGACGGCTTGAGCCGATGAGCAATGTTGCTTGGGGCACGACGGGCGGCTTCAGCCACCGAGCTGATGTAGTTGAATCCGTGTGTGATCAGGCACATGCCCGCCTTCCCTCGCCGCCCAAGCCCTTTCCCTCTCGCAGACGGAGGAGCTTGGGCTAAGCCGCCATCTCCTCACGCGAGTCGGTGATTTGGAACAGGTAGAACCCATTAAACCGCACACCGACCTGGGCAGCCCTGTCCTCAAAGCCTGGAGGGTTCGTATCCGACGGCCGCAGCGCCCGTTCAAACCTCCAGTCGCCTGGGACAACAAAGCCGGGAACCGGGCGGTCCTCCGGCACGGCACAGAGAAGTTCGGGCCGCTGCCTGTTCCGGAACAGGTTGTAGGTGCAATCACGGGCGGGCGATCTGGCGGAAGCCAGCAGCGGAATGGACATCATGGGAATTCCCTGGAAGCTGGCGCTCTTGTCAGTTTTGGTGCGCCGCGTCTGTGGCCTGCCTTACACCAAGCCGATGGGTCCCGGTATCACCCTTGCGGAGTACTTGGATCAGTCAGATCCGCGACGCCTCATTGCCGTCCCGGTTGGCACTCAGCGCCCATCAGCGTTCATGAAGGCTGCCGTGAGGGTTCGCTCGACTTCCCATGTCAGCGGTGTCGGGTTGGCTCTGTTCCAGGCCCGCTGATGCCGCTGCACGAAGCGCTTGCGACTGCGCCTGACCTCGCTGGGAAGGTGAACGGCCAGGAGCACGAAGCTGCGACGCAGTTGAACCTCCGTCCTCTTCCTGGCCGGGAGGGCAGCCTCCGCCGCTTCCGCCGCAGCGATATCGTCTGGTGTCGGATCGGGATAGCGCCCATACGCATCGTCCTCAATCTGGAGGAAGGCTCTGTGCTGGGCCGCGTCGTGGTCCCGTAAGCCGGGAGTGTGTTCAAGGAGGTAGGCCTCAAGGGCGTCACCCCTGCCCTCTTGCTCATGTCTGGCCGAATGGTTCTGTTTTGGCATGCCCTGAGGCTCCTTACGTCCTGCTGTCGCCACCGGTGTCCTGGATCTCAGCTCCACCAAGCCAGTTCTGAGCTTCTTCCAGGCTGCCGAACGTGTGTTCTGTCTCTGTGAAGGGGGCAGGCCTTCTCCTGGGATGCACGTCCACCAGGAGCTCCGCTGTCCAGGTGGCATTGCTCGTTGTGCCGCTCCGCACCAGGCTGGCGATGATCACCCCATCTCGCAGCACGTCATAACTGCCGGGAGCAAGCCGGGAGAGTGTGTAAGGCATGCTCAATCCTCTTGACCCCAAAAAGAACTCACACGACCGTTGCTTCTAGGCAACTGGACCTGACGCAATCCACCATGCGCACGCGGTGTGGTCTCTCTCCATCGTTGGTCGATGGCCCGTAGCCCCGCTCTAAACCTAGGAGACAACCATGCGAGTGAAAGCGGCGTCTGGACGAGGAGTGTGCCGACTGTTGACCCGCTCCTGGCAAAGAGAAGCGCCCCGCGCATGGCAGAGGCGCTTGAGTTCCAGGGAGGACCGACCCCAGCCGCTCCATCATGGACCGGACCACAATGCCCGATGAACACGATTGTGGCTGTACCGAAAAGGGCACAGAGGCCGGAAGATGCTCTCAGAGGCTGGCCAGCAGGAGGCTCACGCCGATCAAGGCAGCAAGGGAGACACCAAATCGGATCGCGGCGCGCGTGAAGGTGGGCGCAGCAACAGGAGAAAAGTCAGCCGTTGAGACTTCTGTCTGACGCATGGTCGAGACCTTTGAAATACTGAGATGGTTTTGAAAGGATTGGCAGACGCTGCTAGCAATCGGGCTGGGTCATCTGTCGGATTTGCGCGCCGATGTCTGTAGCCTCCCGGACACAGTCTGCCCGGATGCTGATCACCGGAACCCATGCTCCATCAGCGGCAGAGGCGACGTGCGTCCAAGACAGGTATTTCGATTGCTCAGGCCTTGCGACACATGCAGTGCCTTGGAGCATGAAGCAGCGGGACCGGGCAGCCAGCTGCCGGGCGCGCCAATAGGACGATGCCTCTCAAGGGCACAACAAATCAGAGTGGAAGGGGGGTTCAAATCGTCTAGGACTTCTGCCCCATAGCGGTACCTCCTAGAGGCGCACAAAAGCCACACAGAAGAGGCAGGGTTTCGCTAAGGCGTTGCGAATCAAAAACGAAAACGGCCTGAGGCCTGGGAAGAAATATCGTGAAGTCCGGTCATTCATTGGCGTCTGCTAAGCCCGAGGCAAGCGATTGCGCCTATAACCTGTTCCGAAACAAGCAGCGGCCCGAGATCCTCTGTGCCGTGCCGGAAGAATACCCAATCCCCTGCTTTATCGAGTCCGAACAGTGGGCTTATGTGGGAACACTTCGCTCCGGTGATCCTCAGCCACCAGGATTTGGCGACCGAGCCGCCAGGACTGGCGTGCGGTTTAATGGCTTCTACTTGTTCTATGTCCCAACGACACAATGGATCGCACGACGGAACTCTTTGACTGAGACAGTTTCCTCGCTCGAGGCCGACGCCACTTTGCCCATTCGCCAGCATGTCAGGAAGGCCTTGTTGCAGCTCCTGGCCAGACACACCAGCCCTGATCAAGTGATCGAGTACGTCAGTCGCTCCGCAGCAGACCAGAAATCCGCCGAGGCGCGCTATGCCGACCTCCTCGCAGCTCTTCCCTTTGCGGTCTATACGACAGACGCAACAGGACGCATCACCTTCTACAACGAGGCTGCCGTGGCCCTGTGGGGACGGCGTCCGGTGCTGGGGCGGGACCGCTGGTGCGGCTCCTGGCACATCTACACTCTCAATGGTGCTCCGCTGCCGCATGACCGCTGCCCAATGGCCGTCGCGATCCGCGAGGATCGGAGGATCCGGGGCGTGACTGCTGTTGCAGAGCGGCCCGACGGCACCCGGGTACATTTCCGGCCGTTTCCCACTCCCTTGCATGACGCCAATGACAACCTTGTTGGCGCCGTCAACGTGCTCCTCGATCTTGGAGCCGCGTGAGCGGTTAAACCATAAAACGCCTGCACTTGGCTTTAGAACGAGTGGATGTCCTGTGCCGAGGACGCCATTCCCGCGGTCTGAGCAAACCATTCAAAGTGACGTGCACTCGCTCTTACAATCCATAGTATTGAGAGGAACCCTCATCGCGTCGTGAGGACCCCAGTAAGTGTGGCGCACTTGCTAATGCCTTGGGAACAGTTACGCTCCTGGCAGCCTCAACAACCTGAGGGCTTCGCATGACGCGCAAGGATTTGGTGGCTGTCTCTGGACGGGTGGGGCTCACCATTGCGGCATTCGCCCTCATCGCAGGTATTATCGCGACGCCCATCCTGCCGAAGCTTGGATCCTATGTCGTGGCTGGGCCCAAGCGGCAGGATGAGCCAACGTTCCGCCCTCTCGTCACGCCGGCGAGCTTCAAGACAAACTAGCCGCCGGCTGCTCTAGCGGAGGCCAACCAAATGGACTGAGGGAAACTATACTTAGCAGCCAAGGACGCGGTGAGCCTGAGCTACCTTTGTTCGGGCTGTGGATCCACACGCGCATTCGTGTCAACGAAGTCTCATGATGCCTCAATCGTCCGCTGCTCTGATTGTCAGCAGGCGCTTGGCTGCCTCAGTGACATCAGGCAGAAGCTTTCGGATAAGGCCAGGGAAGACGCGAGCACACTAGCCAAGCGGATCTATCGACAAGGCAGAGGCGCCAAGTCTTCTTGAGCTGAACCGCTTGGCCAGATACGCGGGGGAGAGGTCGACTACTGTTTGGCAGTCAAGCCGAGCCACGATCGCGGCAGCCGCCGCGCAGGATGCCGCCCGAAGAACTGCGTCCGCCCTGGCGTCACAGGCATCAGCCCCTCCGTCGCTTAAGACGCCATCCCAGGGCGGTGTGGTAAGGTGGAACAGGAGTGGCATCACCCGTCTGGACTCCTCAGAAATGCGACGGCGGGCCCGCGCTCGTCCGCGAACACGCCGGCCGTCAGAGGACTGCTGAACACAGCACCGGTATCGAGATTGGTTCGGTAGGGGCGCACCTCTGGGCAGCCGGTCTCACTCGGCATATGGCCATGAACCACATGCTTGCCGAAGTTGTAGTCAACCAACAGAAACTCGCCTCTGATCCAAAGCTTGGTCTGATCATCTTGCTCAGACAACCTGAGGTCAGGATGACGACCGGCATGAACGAAGTAGCGGTGTTCATCCTCGTACAAGGTCGGAAGACCCGCGATCCAGGAGAGTACGTCAGCCGGAAGATCTCCGGGATGCGAGACGCCGAAGGATGCCAGAGTCGTGTCCCCACCATTGCCGAGCCACCAGGAGGTGACGGCAGGCTCCGTCACAACCTCGAGCAGCATGGCCTCGTGGTTGCCTTTGAGGCAGATGACGCTCTCTGGCCAGTGCTGCTGAAACCGACGCACCAATGCGAGGACACCGGCGCTGTCGGGCCCGCGGTCGATGTAGTCGCCCAGGAACACGAGCTTGCAGGAGCGCCCGTTCGCGTGAGTGATGATCTGAGAAAGCAAGTCCATCAGGAGGTCGAGCCGCCCGTGGATGTCCCCGATGGCGTACGTCAGCCTCTCATCCATGCTGCCGCCTTCCATTCGCGGCGAGTCCGAGCCTGGTTGATGATACTGGGCTTAGCCCTGACCTGACAGGTAGCCGCGACCGCCGAATCTCCAAGCTCGAACAGGATCTCGTCGCTCCGGCTTTCCAGGATCAACCGCAGGACCGGGCAAATGTGCCGGGCGTGATCGCGGACGGATCGAGCCCTAGCAGGTGGATTCCGATGAGGGCGCGCCATTCTGATGGGGAAGTATGAGGAAACGTGGGGCGGGTTGACAGCCGCCCGGTGGAAAGTAGGTCGCCTCAATGCGAACAGCGAGGAGCCCCCGTGATGTCCTCGTAACAGATCTCAACCCGCCGAGTGCCCGCTCTAACAAATATCATGCTTCCCTTTGAGCCAGACGAACCACGAGAGCTCAGATGTCTCTGTCCCGGGTTTCTCACCGGCGACAATCACGCAGCCTGGCGGCATAGAGGGACGAGGACCGATCCTGTACTCGCGGTAGAGCGGCATTGACGATCAAGCCAGATGCGCCACTTCCAATAGGTGTCAGTTCCCTTGGCACACAGACGCCTTGGCTGGAGGATCGAGCGACCTACGGCCAGGGCGTTTCTATTTTGGAACTATTCCGGAAGCTGAGGGCAAGCGTTTCAGGGCCCAAGAGCTACGCACTGAACAGGCGCAGACAGTGCTCGAAAGCGGCCAGCAACACGCCACGAACACTTTAAGGCCGGTTCCATACTCGAGGTTATATGAAATTCGCGGCCTGGAGACGGCGAAGGCCTCCAGGGGCGACCCGAGGCCTTGCCTGTGGGGAGAACACCGGGCGCGGCAGGAGTCCGAGCCCCGTGCGCGACCACCACAGGCTTTGAGTCTGCGCCTGGTGCCGAGCAGCGTCAACGGTCCTCGCCCGAGGCTGAACCGCTTGTCAGAAGGGCTGATCGGAAAGGCGCAGCCCGAAAACGCCAAAAGCCCCGGATCGCTCCAGGGCTTCGGCTGTGGGCGGTTCCTTACACCCGGCTTCCACCAGGCCAGATCCCTCTCTCCACGCAGGCCTTGATCATGCTCCATCTTGAGCCGACGTCAATTCACGCTGACGCGACTATGGCCGAGGTGTCCCCGCAGCCTTGACCAGAACTGCGCGGCCGGTTTTCACGCACGCAGTAGGTTTGGCACGCACGTGGTTTCACGCGCATGCCTGTGACCGGCCGCACGCGCCCATGAAAAAGGGCCGCGCCCGGTCATGTGACCGTGTTCGCGCCCCCTGGCCTATATCTGGCCTACTTCTCACCTCAGAAATTGACAGGATCGATTGTGTGTTAAATTTCGAAACGTTCTGTATCGATGAGTTGCCCCTACGCATCTAAATACTTAAAGCGCCCTCTTCAGATGAGCGGCTCGTTATCGGCGGCGCCATGCCCGATGCTTGGGAAGACCGCGAGGACCTCGCCACGGTAGATGTTCACATTGCTGCGGGCGAGAGGCTCGTAGCCAAGCAGAGTGTCTTGATCGAGCAGATGGCCGAGCGTGCTCACGATACGGCGGAAGCCGAGAGACTGCTTCAGGACTACGAACACCTCCTTCAGACATGGCGCAGGCATCGGCAGCTCATGCTGGACGAGATCATGCGCCAAGAAGGACGTGAACCTGAGGCAACCTAGAGTCGGCCTCGGGATCCTGCGGGTCATTCGGGAGGAAATCGCCAAGGTGATGGCGCCGCACGTGGACAAGCGACAGCCATCAACGTGAAAGATTGCAGATCGATTTTCTGCTTCAGATCGGGATCAACTCCACTATCTTTGGCGCGAACGCCAACGCTGACCGAGCGGAGAAATTTGATGCGAGTGCCGGCAATCGTGCTGATGGGCCTTGTCCTGTCAGGCTGCGTTTCGTCACGCGAGCCGCTGTCCCCGCCCGTTCCGCCAGCCAATCTCGGGTCGACACAGGCAGCACCTCCCGTGCCCCCAGCCCCTCTCCCGACGGGTCTTCCGCCAGGATACACCCGGCACATCACCTACAGGGAAGGCAAGTTCACCCTGCCGGACGGCTCAACCGTGCCTGCCGCTTCTAATGGCGGATTCACGATCTCCACCGGGGCCTATATCCCAACCGACGGAGCAGGCGGGATTATCCTTCCCAATGGAGCACGATGCTTTTCGGACAGTGCACGGGGCTACTTCTGTCCCTGAGGCGTGCCTCTTCGGCAGTTGTTGCCTTCAATTCCTTTCCATTGCCGCGCGGCCTCGGAGCGTGACGCTCGGGGCGAGAGCCTTGCAAATCATGTCCGCAGCGCGAGAGGCGGACAACTGCCTGAACGTACGCATCCGAGGTGGGCCGCCTTGTAGGAATTGTCGGATTTGGCACTGACTGTCCTTATTGACGTCAAAAAGGACAGTGCGGCTATGGATCGAGTTGAGATTGTCGATACGGGTCGGCGTCG
>NZ_VOSK01000024.1 GCF_009296175.1 Microvirga tunisiensis
GTAGTTCACGCGCGGCTCGGCGCCGAAGATCGTGACCTCGTAGGCGCCGGGCGCCCGCTCGAACAGTTCCTCCAGGGCACGGCCGGCGGCCATGCCGTTGCCGATGACGACCAGCTTCTTGGGCATCGTCACTCTCCTCACGCTGCGAGTGTCGGAGCCCGGTGGCGTGCATAGAGGAACTCCAGCACGGCCGCACGGGCATCGTTGTAGGTGGAATTGCCGACGAGTTCGAGGCGCCGACGGGGGCGCTCCAGATCGACCCTCAGATCCTCGCCGATGGTGGCTGCCGGACCGTTCGTCATCATGACGATCCGGTCGGAGAGCAGCACCGCCTCGTCCACGTCGTGGGTGATCATGATGATCGTGTTGCCGAGCCGGCCGTGGATCTCCATGACCTGATCCTGGAGATGCGCGCGGGTCAGCGCATCGAGAGCGCCGAACGGCTCGTCGAGCAGCAGGATCTTGGGCTCCATGGCGAGCGCCCGGGCGATGCCGACGCGCTGCTTCATGCCGCCGGAGATCTCGTGTGGCCGCTTGTTCTCGGCATGGGCCATGTGCACCAGCTCGAGATTGTGGCGGGTCCAGTCCCGGCGCTCCGCCTTCGACTTCCTGCCGCGGAACACCTTGTTGACCGCAAGCTCCACGTTCTCGCGCACGGTCAGCCAAGGCAGCAGCGAATGGTTCTGGAACACGACGGCGCGATCGGGTCCCGGTCCGCTCACGGCCTTGCCTTCCAGGAGCACCCCGCCTTGGCTCGGCTCCAGGAGGCCGGCCACGATGTTGAGCACGGTGGACTTGCCGCAGCCGGAATGGCCGATGATCGAGACGTATTCGCCTTTTTCGATGGAGAGGTTCACATCCCGCAGCACTTCGGTCGTGGCGCCGGCACGCTGGAAGGAGATGCTGACATGATCGATCTTGAGATAAGCCATGGTGCCGTCTCCCTACTGCGCGGCAGTGCCGCGGGTGAGCAGATGGCCGATGGCCGCGATGGAGCGGTCGAGCACGAAGCCGACCACGCCCACATAGACCAGGGCCACGATGATGTCGGAGATGAGGGACGAGTTCCACGCGTCCCAGATGAAGAAGCCGATGCCGACGCCGCCGATCAGCATCTCGGCCGCCACGATGGCGAGCCAGGACAGGCCGATGCCGATGCGAAGGCCCGTGAACATGTGCGGCACGGTGGCCGGCACCATGATGCGCGCGAAGAACTCGATGGGCGACAAGCGCAGGACCTTGGCGACATTGCGATAATCCTGCGGGATGTTGCGGATGCCCACCGACGTGTTGATCAGGATCGGCCACACGCTCGTGATGAAGATCACGAAGATGGCGGAGGGCTGCCCGTCGCGGAAGGCTGCCAGGGAAAGCGGCAGCCAGGCCAGCGGCGGAATGGTGCGCAGTACCTGGAACACCGGATCGAGGCCGCGCATGGCGAGGGTCGACTGGCCGAGCAGGACGCGTACTCCGATGCCGACGATTGCCGCCAGGATATAGCCGTACCCGACACGCACGAGAGAGGCCGACACGTGCCAGAAGAGGCCCTGGTCGATGCCGTTGCCGACCTTGAAGGGATTGACGATGATCTCCCAGCTCTCGTCGATCACCTTCAGCGGGCTCGGCAGCGCCGAGGTGGGGCTCGAAGCGAGGATCTGCCAGAGGATCAGCAGGAACGCGATGGTCAGAACCGGCGGGGCTAGTTGCGTGGCGATGCCGGTGCCGATGCGCACGGCACGGGAGAGAACGCTGACCGGCTTCGGCGCCAGCGGATGGAGCACTGCCTGCTGGGCAGGCGGTGCGGCCTTCGGATTGGGAAGTGCGACGACGCGGGCGGAATGAACCATGAGCCTGTTCTCCGGCGGTTACGCAATGCGCTTGATGGGCAGGCTTGCGAGATAGACCTGGGGGTTTTCCGGATCGAAGACCTTGCCGTCGAAGAAAGTCTCCTTGCCGCGGCTGTCACTGGCCGGAATGTCGCTTGCGGCGATACCGAGCGTCTTCGCCGCCTCACGCCAGAGATCGGAGCGGTTGACCTTGTCGACGAGGGCCTTGGCGTCGGTGTTTGTCTCGAACTTGCCCCAGCGCATGTTCTCGGCAATGAACCACAGGTCGTGCGACTTGAAGGGGAAGGAGGCGTGATCGCGCCAGAACTTCATGATCCCCGGCGAGTCCGTCACGACCTTGCTCTCGATGCCGTAGTCGTACTCGCCCCTCTGGCGCGGCAGGATGTCGGCGACCGGAACGTTGAACCAGGCGCGGGTGCCGACGATCCTGCACATCTCCTCGCGGTTCTCGAGCTTGTCGCACCAGGCCTGCCCTTCCATCACGGCCATGAGCAGGGCGCGGGCCGCCTTCGGATGCTTGTCCACCCAGGCAGCGCGCAGACCGAGGGCCTTCTCCGGATGCTTGTTCCAGATCTCGTAGGTGTTGGCCGCCGTGTAACCGAGCTTCTGGTTGATGAGCTGCGCATTCCAAGGCTCGCCGACGCAGAAGGCATCCATGGTGCCGACCTTCATGTTGGCGACCATCTGCGGCGGCGGCACCACGATGGTGGACACGTCCTTGTCGGGGTCGATGCCGCCGGCTGCGAGCCAATAACGAATCCACAGATCGTGCGTGCCGCCCGGGAAGGTCATGGCGACTTTCGGATCGCCGCCCGCGGCACGTTTCTTGGCGAAGGCGTCCTTCAGCGGCGATGAGTCGAGCCCGAGCTTCAAACCGTTGTATTCAGCGGCAACGGAGATTGCCTGCGCATCGAGGTTGAGGCGGGCAAGGATATACATCGGGGTCGGCACGCCGCCCTGCGTCACCTTGCCGGTCGAGATCAGGTAGGGCATCGGGGTCAGGATGTGAGCGCCGTCGATGCCGTTGGCTTCCGAGCCCAGCACAAGATTGTCGCGGGTCGCGCCCCAGGAGGCCTGCTTCAGCACCTCAGCATCCGGCAAGCCGTGCTTGGTGAAGAAGCCCTTCTCCTTGGCGATGATCAGAGCGGCTGCATCGGTGAGCGCGATGTAGCCCAGTTTGACCGTCCTCGTCTCGGGCTCGGCACTCTGCGCGAAAGCGCCGCCGGGGAAAGCCGCCTTCGCGGCAGCCAGCGTCAAGGCGGCGCTGGCACCGCGAAGCGCGTCTCGGCGGGTGATCTTCGGTGTCTGCATCGTGCTTCCCCTGCTCCTGCCGCCAAGCGCCGGTGCGCCGAACGAGCGTCAATGAAACTTCGTCGAGGTCGATCTGCCGGAAGCCATGAGGCTCAACCGCGGACGCAGACCGCCCGTTGCCGGCTCATGCAGAGCCGGCCGAAAAGCAAAAAACGCCGCGAGATGAACTGAATTCCGCATCGATGCGGGTACAGCTGATCCAGCGACGTCGTTGTCGGGAAACGCCCCTTTCGAGAGGCATCAACGGCCTGTCATCGTTGACCGGCCTATCGTCGAGAGTGGCTCGGACATCATTGTCCCGCCGGTCTCTCACTTAGAAAAGGTATAGACTGCCTATATCTTGCTCAAGGTCATAATTTGTGCAGTACGCCTTTGTTATGTGCGGTGCAATGCCTATTCGGCAATCGAAGCATTGATCCCGTTTCGGATGTCGAAACCTGCGACGTAGCCGGGAATGTCCTCGGGCACGAAGCTTCGCCCGTCGATGAACTTCTCCCGTCCTACACCCTCGATCTTGCTGTCGATCGTCGGGGCGGAGTGGCCCAAGTTCCCGAGAACCTCCTGGTACATGTCTGGGCGATAGGCGGCCTGAACCTGGGACGGACCTGCCACGTCATAGGCAACCTGTCCCCAGCGCACCATCTGGCTGTAGATCCACAGGGCCTGACTGATCCAGGGAAAGTTCGCCGACTGATCGTGGAACGTCAGATAGTTCTCCACCTGCCGTGTTCGGCCGTCGGGATCGACGGTCAGTTGCCCGGAGAGCAGGCGCAGGATCAGCTCGGACGGCACGCCGACATAGGCGGGATCCGACATCATGTCGGCCAGGGCGCTGTGATTCCGTCTCTCGTCGCACCAGCGGGCCGCGGCATCGAGCACCACGATGAGGCGTGACAGGGTCTCAGGATTCTCTTTGGCCCATTCCGGGCTGACGCCAAGCACCTTTTCCGGAGCCGATGGCCAGATGTCGGCCTTGGTCGCCACCATGCGCCCGACACCCTTTTCCACGGCGATCATGTTCCAGGGAGCATTGACGCAAAAGCCGTCGATGGCCCGCGTGGTCATGGCGTCGACCGTGAGCGGAGGCGGCACGATCGTCATGGTCACGTCGGTGTCGGGATTGATCCCTGCCGCCGCGAGCCAGAAGCGGAACTCGTAATTATGGGAGGAGAAGGGATAGGTCATGGCAAAGACGAGCGGCTTCCTACCGGCCCGCCTTCTCCGCTCGACCACCTGATTCAGAGCCGTGCCGTTCGTAAGCGCGTCCTCGGAACCATCAAGCCCCGCGACAGCCTGCATTTCGCGATAAAGCTCCACAGAAAGCGTGATCGCGTTGCCGCCGCGCCCGAGCGCGAAGGGCGTGAAGCAGGGATAGGGGTTGGATCCGAGATGGAGCTGCGATGCGATCGGCATCGGGCTCAGCATTTGAGCTGCGTCGAACTGACGAAACGCCAGACGGTCGCGGATGTTGGACCACGACACATCCTTGATCAACTGCAGGCGAAGGCCTTCTCGTCGTGCAAAGCCCTGTTCGGCGGCGGCTACCAGCACGGCCATGTCGACGAGGGGGATGAACCCGATGCGGACCAGGCGCTCGGGCGCGGGACGTCCCTTCCTTTTCGAAGGAGTGTCATCCACCGATCCAGCCTGATGCATGGGGCTGCTCCCCGCTTCTTTCAAATCCCACACGCGCTTATTTCTCCAGAAGGGAAGCTGCCGTCACGACACTCTGGGCGATGTCGACGAGCTTCCGTTTCTCGTTCATGGCGGTCTGGCGAAGCAGGGCATAAGCCTCCTCCTCCGAGAGTTGCCTGGTTCTCATGAGAATGCCCTTGGCCCGCTCGATCACCTTGCGGGACGCCAGTTCGCTGCGTGCCTCCAGAAGCTCGCGCTGCAGGCGGTCGAACGCATTGAAGCGGCTCACCGCCATATCGACGATGGGCTTCACCCGCTCCTTGCGCAGCCCATCGACCACATAGGCGGAAACGCCGGCCTCGACGGCAGCCTGGATCATGGATCCGTCGGAGCGGTCCACGAACATCGCCACGGGACGCGACACGAGCTTTGAGACCTGGAACATCTGCTCCAGGACGTCGCGACTCGGGTTCTCGATGCCGATGATGATCACGTCCGGATCGACGGTGCTCAGGCGCCGGAGCATGTTGGTCATCGTCTCGATGACCTCCACGTCGAGGATCCCGGCCTCCCGCAATCCATCGAGGAGAATGGCCGCCCTGATGCTGTTTTCCTCGATGATCGCAACGCGAAGAGGCCGCTGACCGGGTTGTGTGTCTTTGGTCAAATTCCTGAAAGCTCTCGCTGCGAACGGTGATCCACTACCGAAGACTTGAAGCAAGTTTCAGGCCAAGCCGCCAGCCCCTGGCGATTTCCGAAATCCGGCGCCTCGATGCGTAAACTTTAGGCATATGGCGAAGGCTTGGCAGGAGGCGATACCTGCGCTCTTCGCCCTTCTGATCATTGAACCGGCAAGGTTTGACCAGAGAACCATCACTGAACCAGTTGCAAATTGGTTCAGCATTGGGCTAGCCTTGTTTCGTTGAGGCCTTGAGTCACGAAACAATGGATCGTGACTTGAGGACCAGCAGCAAGATTGGTTCGTACGGAGCCGGATCTCATGTCCAACCCCGATCCATTGCTGGACAGCTCGAACTTCGCCCTGGGGCGGCTGCGGGCTCTCCTGGAGGACAGCTCCTTCGACAAGGAGCAGCGGTTGCCGTCGGAGCGAGTCCTGTCGGCGCAGATCGGCATCGGCCGGCGGGCGCTGCGGCGGGCTCTCGAGGTGCTGGAGGCCGAAGGGCGGATCTGGCGCCACCAGGGCAAGGGGACCTTTCTCGGGCCCCGCCCGCCCGAGCCGCATGCCGATCTCGAGGAGCTGTCCAAGCGGACCAATCCGCTCGAGGTCATGGACGTGCGCCTGGAGATCGAGCCGGCGCTGGCCCGGCTCGCAGCCCTGCGTGCCTCGAACGGCGACATCGAGCGGCTTCTGCATCTGGCGAACAAGACCGCGTCGATGTCCGATGCGGACGGCCGCGAGCTCTGGGACAGCGCCCTGCACCGCGCCATTGCAGAGGTCGCCAACAACTCGCTTCTTCTGGCGATCTTCGACATGGTCGATCGAATCCGCCAGGACGCCACGTGGCGGCTTCTGCGCGAGCGCGCCCGCTCAGGCGCCCGTCAGCAGGCCTATGTGGATCAGCACCGGCGCGTGATCGCAGCCATCGCCCAGCGCGAGGCCCATGCGGCGGAAGAAGCCATGCGCGAGCACCTCGAGCTGGTGCGCGACGGGCTTCTGAAAGTCATGACGAGCCCCCTGCCCGACGGCAGGGATCCAGATGCGGCAATATCTGAAAACACCGAGGATCAGCGTCTCCATGGGACTTGAGGCAGCACAGCAATCAATGACCGGCACTCGCAATCCGGGCAAGGTCGGGTTGGCCGCCGAGCCGCCGTTGCTCAATGTTGAAGGGCTCTCGGTCCGCTTCGATGGCGCGCCCAAGGGCGTGAACGTGGTCGACGACGTATCCTTCTCCGTAAGCAAGGGCAAAACTCTGTGCATCGTCGGCGAATCCGGCTGCGGCAAGAGCGTGACCTCGCTGGCCCTCATGGGACTTCTGCCGACACCGCCGGCACGGATCGTCTCAGGCTCGGCCCTGTTCGATGGTCAGGATCTGCTGACGCTCACCGAGCGCGAGCGGGCGGACCTGCGGGGAGATCGGATAGCGATGATCTTCCAGGAGCCGATGGCGTCGCTCAACCCGGCCTTCACCATCGGCGACCAGATCGCGGAGGGCATCGTCCGCCATCGCAAGGTGTCGAAGGCCGAGGCCATGGAGCGGACCCTCGAGATGCTGAAGAAGGTGCGTATTCCCGCACCCGAGAAGCGTCTGCGTGCCTATCCGCACGAGATGTCCGGCGGCATGCGCCAGCGCGTGATGATCGCCATGGCGCTTGCCAACGATCCGCAGCTCCTGATCGCCGACGAGCCGACGACGGCCCTCGACGTGACGATTCAGGCGCAGATCCTCACTCTCATCCGCCGTCTGCAGGAGGAGACCGGGACCGCCATGATCCTTATCACCCACGATCTCGGCGTGGTGGCGGAAGTCGCGGACGAGGTTGCGGTGATGTATGCGGGACGCGTGGTCGAGAGTGGTCCGGTCGATGCGATCTTCGAGGATCCGCAGCATCCCTATACCATCGGACTCATGGGTTCAGTCCCGTCGCTCGGCCGTCGTCAGGGTCGGCTCGCCACGATCCGCGGCACAGTTCCGCCGGCGGAACTGATGCCCAAGGGTTGCCGCTTCACGCCGCGCTGCCCGTTCTCCGACAGCCATTGCGCCAACGATCCACCGCCACTCGCGGAGATCAAGCCCGGCCATCGGGCACGCTGCTGGTACGCCCCTCTCGAACTTCATCGTGGAGCCGACCTATGAGCGTGATGCCCCCGGACGACATCATTCTCGAAGGCGTCGGTCTCAAGAAGCATTTCGGCAGCGGCGGCCTGCTCTCATCGCCCACCGTCGTGCGCGCCGTTGACGGCGTGTCCCTCGGCATTCGGCGCGGCGAGACCTTCGCCGTCGTGGGAGAGTCCGGCTGCGGAAAGTCCACCTTGGGCCGCCTTCTGCTGCGCCTGATCGAGGCCACCGAGGGCGACGTGCGCTATGAGGGGCGTTCGATCCTGAAGCTCGACAAGAGCGAGTTGCGGAAGCTGCGGCGCGAGCTGCAGATCATCTTCCAGGATCCCTACGCCTCACTCAACCCGCGCATGAATGTGGGCGACATCATTGCCGAGCCCATCTGGCTGCATAATCTTGCCGCGGGACGGGAGAAGCGCGAGCGCGTGGCCGATCTCATGCGGACGGTCGGCCTGCTGCCGACCCATACGGATCGCTATCCGCACGAGTTCTCCGGCGGCCAGCGCCAGCGGATCGGTATCGCTCGGGCGCTTGCCGGTGACCCGAAATTGATTGTCGGCGATGAGCCGGTTTCGGCGCTGGACGTCTCGATCCAGGCGCAGATCATCAACTTGCTCGAGGACCTGAAGGGCCGCTTCGGCCTGACCCTCGTTATCGTGGCGCACGACCTTGCCGTCATCCGTCACATGAGCGACCGCGTCGCGGTGATGTACCTTGGCGAGATCGTGGAGCTGTCGGATACGGATGCGCTCTTCGACAATCCACTGCATCCCTATACCCAGGCTCTTCTCGCTGCGATCCCGGTTCCGAGCCCGACGAACTGCCAGCCGAAGGCGCTGCTCCAGGGCGATGTGCCGAGCCCGGCAGCGCCGCCGTCCGGCTGCCGCTTCCATACCCGCTGCCCCCATGCCCGTGCGGTGTGCAAGGAGCAGCATCCTGCTCTTGAAACAGCGCCCGGTGGTCGGCAGGTAGCCTGCCATTTCTGGCGCGAGATCCAGGGAGCGGGCGCCGGCTCCATCAGCGCGCCGCCCCCGAGCGCTGCGCTCGCCAAGCGTCTTGCGCTCTACCGAACTTGGCGCGAACGGCAGGATAAGCCCGTCGCGACGAGCCCTTGAACCAGAAGACGACATCCAGAGGATGATTGGAGGACGACAGAATGAAGAAGAGACTGCTCCTTGCCTTGGCCGCCGGGCTCATGATGACCACCGCGGCCTCTGCACAAACCCTGCGCATCGGCCTGAACGAAGATCCCGATGTGCTCGATCCGCACCGCGCACGCACCTTCGTCGGACGCATCGTGTTCACGTCGCTTTGCAACAAGCTCGTGGACATCACGCCCGATCTGAAGTTCACGCCTGAACTCGCCACCGAATGGCAATGGGGCGACGACGGCAAGTCGCTGACTTTCAAGCTGCGCCCGGGCGTGAAGTTCCATGACGGCGAGCCGCTGAATGCGGCTGCCGTGAAGGCCAATATCGACCGCGCCCGCACGCTGCCGGATAGCCTTCGCAAGAGCGAGCTGACCTCGGTGGACAATGTCGAGGCCGTCGACGACCTGACCGTCAAGGTCAATCTCTCCCGCGCCGACGCGACCCTGCTCTCCCAGCTCTCCGACCGCGCCGGCATGATCATGTCGCCGAAGGCGCTCGCCTCCGCCGATTTTGGCCAGAAGCCGGTCTGCTCGGGTCCCTACAAGTTCGTCGAGCGCGTCCAGAACGATCGCATTGTTCTGGAAAAGTTCGCCGATCATTGGGACGCCAAGAACTTCAACTTCGAGCGCATCGTGTTCCAACCCATTCCGGACACGACCGTGCGTCTTGCCAACCTGCGCTCCGGCAACCTCGACCTCATCGAGCGTCTGGCCCCGAGCGACGTTCCGGCGGCGAAGAGCGATTCCAACCTGGTCTTCGCGCCGGTTTCCGGCATCGGCTACCAGGGATTGACCATCAACACCAACAATGGTGAGCGCGCCAAGAGCCCGCTCGGTCAGGACAAGCGCGTCCGTCAGGCCCTCGAGCTCTCCATCGACCGCAATGTCATCAACGAAGTGGTCGGCGCGGGAATCTATCCGCCCGCAGGTCAGCCGTTCCCGGAAGCGAGCCCCTACAACAACCCGAAGTTCAAGGCCACCGAGCGTGACGTCGCCAAGGCCAAGCAGCTCCTGAAAGAGGCCGGTGTCGACCGGGTGAAGCTCGAGCTGACTTTCGGCACCGGAACGACGGCTCAGCAGATCGCCGAGATCATCCAGGCGATGGCCGCCGAGGCAGGATTCGACATCTCGCTGCGCCCGACCGAGTTCGCCGCCATGCAGAAAGAAGCCCAGGCTGGCAACTTCGACGTGAACGTGATCGGCTGGTCCGGCCGCGTCGACCCCGACGGCAACATCCATCCGTTCGTCACCTGCAAGGGCGCCCTGAACGACGGCCGCTACTGCAACGAGCAGGTCGACAAGCTCTTGAACGACGCCCGCATCACCAATGACGAGGCCAAGCGCAAGCAGCTCTACGACGCCGCGCAGGAAATCCTGAAGCAGGATCTGCCGATCATCTACACCTACTACCAGCCCTGGCCCTTCGTTCACACGAAGAAGGTCCAGAACTTCAAGCCCTACCCGGACGGCATGATCCGTCTGAAGGGCGTGAAGTTCGCCTCCTGAGACGACCAAGAAGCTGCGTGCCCGGTTGAATGACCGGGCACGCCCCTGCCCTTCTATGATGTGGGTTCCACGAGCTGATGCTGCGCTATATCGGACGACGAATACTGATTGCTATCCCGACGCTGATCATCGTGTCGCTTCTCGTCTTCGCCCTGCAGAAGCTCCTGCCCGGCGATCCGGTTCTCACCATGGCGGGCGAGGAACGCGACCCGCAGGTGCTCGCCTACCTGCGCGAGAAGTATCGCCTGGATGACCCCATCCCGGTTCAGTATTTCGCCTGGATCGGATCCGCGTTGACAGGCAATCTCGGGATCTCGCTGCGCACCGACATCCCGGTTCTCGATCTGATCCTCAGCAAGCTGCCCGTGACCTTGGAACTGGCCATCATGGCGATGATCGTTGCGCTCGCCATCGGCATACCCGCCGGCATCATCTCGGCCGTGAAGAAGGGAACGGCGGTCGACTACACCGCCAACGTCATCGCCCTCTCGGGCCTGTCCATTCCCAATTTCTGGCTCGGCATCATGCTCATCATGCTGATCTCGGTGCGCTGGCAGCTCCTGCCCGCCTCCGGCTATGTGCCGCCGACCGAGGACCTGTGGCTCAACATCAAGACGATGCTCATGCCGGCCTTCGTGCTCGGCACGGGTTTGGCCGCGAGCCTGATGCGCCATACCCGCAGCGCCATGCTCGGCGTGATGCGGTCCGACTATATCCGCACGGCTCGAGCCAAAGGGCTTCTGTCGAGAAAGGTCATTCTGAAGCACGCCCTGCGCAACGCGCTCGTGCCCATCGTGACACTTTCCACCCTGCTCTTCGGCGAGCTGCTGGCCGGCGCCGTGCTCACGGAGCAGATCTTCACCATCCCGGGTTTCGGCAAGCTCATCGTCGATGCGGTGTTCAATCGTGACTACGCGGTGGTGCAGGGCGTCGTGCTCTGCACGGCCATCGGCTTCATCTTCATGAATCTCCTCGCCGACGTCCTTTACGTTCTCGTCAATCCCCGCCTGAGGCACGCCGCATGACCGCCACAGCCGCTATTGCCGACGAGGTCGCGCTGCCGAAGAAGCGCAGCCGCGTCCTTGCCAAGTTCCTGAAGAACAGGAGCGCCGTGCTCGGCGGCGCCATCGTCCTGTTCTTCGTCCTCGTCGCCCTCGTCGGTCCATACTTCGCGCCGTACGATCCGATCAAGCCGAGTTTCACCAGCATCCGGAAGGCGCCGTCGGCTTTGTACTGGTTCGGTACCGACGAACTCGGACGTGACCTTCTCTCCCGCATGCTCTGGGGAGCACGCGCCTCCATCATGGCCGGCGTGGTCTCGGTGACGATCGCCATCGTGCTCGGCGTGCCGTTCGGCCTCGTCGCCGGCTATTTCGGCGGCTGGATCGATGCTGCGATCTCCCGCGCGACCGATGCCATGCTGGCGATCCCCTTCCTCATCTTCGCCATCGCGCTCGCGGCCTTCCTCGGGCCCAGCCTCACCAACGCGATGATCGCCATCGGTCTGTCCGCCATGCCCATCTTCATCCGCCTCACCCGCGGACAGGTGCTGACGGTGAAGGCGGAGGATTACGTGGAAGGCGCGCGCGCCATCGGGCTGCCCGATTTCTGGATCCTGGTGCGCTATGTGTTCCCAAATGTCCTGCCGCCGATCCTGGTTCAGGGCACTCTCACCATCGCGACCGCCATCATCGCAGAGGCAAGCCTGTCTTTCCTCGGCCTCGGCCAGCAGCCGCCGAACCCATCCTGGGGCTCCATGCTCAACACGGCCAAGAACTTCATGGACCAGGCTCCCTGGATGTCGATCTTCCCCGGCTCGGCGATCTTCCTGATCGTGCTCGGCTTCAATCTTCTCGGCGACGGCCTGCGCGATGCGCTCGATCCTCGCGAACAGTAACAATAACACCAACTTCGGATAAGATATATGTTTACGACTCGGCCAGAGATCCTCGGCACCTTCGGCATCGTCACCTCGACCCACTGGCTCGCCTCCGCGGCCGGCATGTCGATGCTCGAAAAAGGCGGCAATGCCTTTGACGCCTGCGTCGCCTCCGCTTTCGTGCTGCAGGTCGTCGAACCGCATCTGGTGGGTCCGTCCGGCGAAGTGCCTGCGGTGTTCTACTCGGCCAAGACCAAGAAGATCGAAGTTCTCTGCGGCCAGGGCACGGCTCCGAAAGGCGCCACCATCGCCCATTACAAGAACGAGGGCCTCAAGCTCATTCCCGGCAACGGCATGCTCGCCACCGTCGTGCCCGGCGCTTTCGATGCCTGGATGCTGCTGCTGCGCGACCATGGCCTTCTCTCGCTGAGAGACGTGCTGGAACCTGCCATCTACTATGCCGAGCAGGGGCATCCCCTGCTGCCGCGCGTGTCGGACACCATCAAGGGCCTGAAGGAATTCTTCGAGACCGAATGGCCAACCTCTGCTAGCGTCTTCCTGCCCGGCGGCGAGGTCCCCAAGCCCCGCCAGCTCCTCCGCAACCCGCAGCTTGCCGACACCTGGAAGCGTATCCTCCGCGAGGGAGAAGCCAAGGGCGGCGACCGCGAGGCTCAGATCGAGGCGGCGCGCAATGCCTTCTACAAGGGCTTCGTGGCCGAGGCCATCGACGCCTTCGTGCGCAAGACGGAAGTCATGGATCAAAGCGGTTCGCGCCATCGTGGCGTGCTCACCGCGGACGACATGGCGAAGTGGTCCGCAAGCTACGACGCTCCGCAGACCTACGACTATCATAATTACCGGGTGAACAAGATCCGGCCCTGGGGCCAGGGTCCCGTCTTCCTGCAGACGCTGGCTTTGCTGAAGGACTTCGACCTCGCCGCCATGGGCCCGACCAGCGCGGAGTTCGTCCACACCATTGTCGAGGCTAAGAAGCTCGCCTTCGCCGATCGCGAGGCCTATTACGGTGATCCGGATTTCGTCGACGTCCCCATCGAGACCCTGCTATCGGATGCCTATAACGACGAGCGCCGCAAGCTCATTAGCGACAAGGCATCGTTTGAGCTCCGCCCCGGCCGCATCGAAGGCTACGAGGCTCAGGTGGAACGCACACTTGAGGCCCTGCGCAATCTCTCGACAAAGAACCGGGAAGTGACGGGCGGCGAGCCGACGCTCGCCTCTATGCGCTCCGCACGCCGCGGCGACACAGTGCATATCGATGCGGTGGACCGCTTCGGCAACATGATCGCCGCCATGCCCTCCGGTGGATGGCTGCAATCCTCGCCGGTCATTCCGGAACTCGGCTTCATGCTCAACTCCCGCGCCCAGATGTTCTGGCTCGAAGAGAATCTGCCGGCGAGCCTGGCTCCGGGCAAGCGTCCGCGCACCACCCTCACGCCGACTCTCGCCGAGAAGGACGGCGAACCCTACATGGTCTTCGGCTCACCGGGCGGCGACCAGCAGGAGCAATGGCAGCTTCTGCTGTTCCTGCGCCATGCCCATCATGGCCTGAACCTGCAGGAAGCCATCGACCAGCCGATGTCGCATACGGCGCATTTCCCCTCCTCGTTCTATCCGCGCGAGCAGAAGCCCGGCCATCTCATGGCGGAGGAGACCTATGGCGCTGAGGTGCTCGACGATCTGCGCAGGCGCGGTCACGACGTCGAGGTTGCGCCCGCCTGGACGGTCGGTCGCCTCGTGGCGGCAAGCCGCGACAAGGATGGGCTGCTGCACGGCGCCGCCACGCCGCGCCTCATGCAGGCCTATGCGGTCGGTCGTTGAGGAGCAGGAACCATGACCTGGTCGATCATCGCCAAGGATCCTGAGACCGGCGCCTTCGGCGTTGCGGTGACCACGAAGTTCTTCGCCGTGGGAGCGCTTTGCCCCCACGGCGCGGCACGGGTCGGTGCTCTTGCCACCCAGGCGCTCGTCAACCCCCTTTACGGCCCGGATGGCATTCGGCTCCTGGCGGAGGGACGCAGCGCCGAGGACATCGTCGCGATCGTCACGGCCCAAGATCCGGGCAGCGGCTCCCGCCAGCTCCATGTGATCGCCCGTGATGGTCGCACCGCGGCCCATACGGGCCAGGACTGCATCGACTGGTGCGGTCACCTGACGGATGAGGGTGTCTCCGTTGCCGGCAACATGCTGGCGGGTCCTGCAGTGATCGAGGCGACGCTCGAGACCTACAAGCAGCGCATGGATCTGCCCTTCGCGGATCGTCTCATGAGTGCGCTCGATGCGGGGCAGGCCGAGGGTGGCGACAAGCGCGGAAAGCAATCCGCCGCCATCAAGATCTGGCGCGACGAGCCCTATCCCATGCTCGACCTGCGCGTCGACGATCACCCCGAGCCTCTGGATGAGATTCGCCGGCTCTACGGCGTCGCTCATGAGCGCTTTCTCGCGTTCATGGATGCCATGGCGACTCGCGCCAATCCCGGCGGCATCACGGATCGATCCTGGATCGACGAGAAGGCGCGTGAATATCAGGCGCAGCATGAGAGACGCACCTCGCGGTAGGACAATCCTGCAACAGTCTCACTTGCCGCGGGATTGAAAAGATCCTACGGCGATCTGCTTCCTTTTGATGGACATTCCGATGTTTGGCATCCCCCTGTTTGATCTGGCGTGGCTCGTTGTGGCGCTGCTGGCTGCCGGCGCGATCACCGGCCTGCTCGCCGGCGTCTTCGGCGTCGGCGGCGGCGCGGTCGCCGTGCCGATCCTCTACGAGCTCTTCCGCATCCTCGAGGTGCCCGAGGAGGTGCGCATGCCGCTGTGCGTCGGCACCTCGCTGGCCATCATCATCCCGACCTCGATCCGCTCCTTCAACGCTCACCGGGCCAAGGGCGCCGTCGACATGACCATCCTGCGGGTCTGGGCCGTGCCTGTGGTGCTCGGCGTCATCCTCGGCAGCATCATCGCCCGCTATGCCCCGGCCGACCTGTTCAAGGCCGTGTTTGTGGTCGTGGCCGGCCTCTCGGCCATCCGCCTGCTCTTCGGCAAGGACACCTGGCGCTTCGGCCTCGACATGCCGGCCAAGCCCATCATGGTGGCCTATGGCTGGATCATCGGCATCCTCTCGGCCCTCATGGGCATCGGCGGCGGCCAGCTCTCCAACCTGTTCATGACCTTCTACAACCGCCCGATCCATCAGGCGGTGGCGACCTCGTCGGGTCTCGGCATCCTGATCTCGATCCCCGGGGCGCTCGGCTACATCTATGCCGGCTGGCCGCACATGGCCGATTACCCGAACGTGATCGCCTTCCAGCCGCCCTTGGCCCTGGGCTACATCTCGCTCCTCGGCTTCGTCCTGTTCATCCCCACCAGCACCTGGATGGCGCCCATCGGCGCACGGCTGGCCCACCGGCTCTCGAAGCGCAGGCTCGAGGTCGCCTTCGGCATCTTCCTCCTCCTCGTCTGCGCCCGCTTCGCCGCAAGCCTCATCGCCTAAGCGCACGAACAGCCTTAAACTGACGCCCCAAGCGGAGGCACGGCAATGGCATCATCGGCGGGACCTCTCCATGCTTTTCTTGCCGGAACCGGGCGCGACAGCCGGGGACGTCTTGCGGCCGATGTGCTCGGCTTTCCCGACGAGCCGCTGGAAGAGGTGCACGACTACATCCAGTGGCTGTTTCCGCGTCCGACCCGCAGCGGCGCTCAGCCTGGAGCTCCGATACTGACGCAGGCCGAGATCGACGCGGTCAGGGCTGATCCGAGCGCACAGGACACGCTCAAGCGGGCAGCCGGGCGGATGCTAAGGTTCTATCGAGATACGCGTTGGTGGCTCCGCTCGTATGACCATAACCACCTGCGGATCACCCGGATCATCCATAGCCTGAGAATTCTCACCGGACCGGAGGAAGCTCGGCGCTTTCACAATGCTGTCCTTGAACTGAATGACGCAGCAGGATTGCCCGTCAACGCGCGCAGCCTTGAGTACTGGGCAGACGCCGCAGGCACCTGACTCGTCAGGTCTTTGCCTCAGGCGAACTGCGCCTCGCTCAGCCGCTTGTAAATTCCATTGGTAGCGAGAAGCTCCTTGTGGTCGCCCTGCTCCACAATCACGCCGCGGTCGATCACGGCAATCCGGTCCGCGTTCACGATGGTGGCGAGGCGATGGGCGATGACGAGTGTCGTGCGCCCCTTCGACAGCTCGGCAAGGGCCTGCTGGATCGCCCGCTCGGTTTCCGTATCGAGGGCCGATGTGGCCTCGTCGAGGATCAGGATCGGCGGGTTCTTGAGGAAGATCCGCGCGATGGCGAGGCGCTGCTTCTGACCTCCCGAGAGCTTGACGCCCCGCTCTCCGATGATCGTATCGAGGCCCGCCGGCAGGGAGGCGATCACCTCGTCGAGTCGGGCCCTGCGGGCAGCCTCCAGAATTTCACCCTCGGTGGCCTCGAGCCGGCCATAGGCGATGTTCTCGCGGATGGTGCCTGCGAACAGGAACACATCCTGCTGCACGATGCCGATCTGGCTGCGCAGGGAGCGGAGAGTCATATCCCGGATGTCGATTCCGTCGATCGTGATTGCGCCGCCGTCGACCTCATAGAAGCGAGGCAGGAGCGAGCAGATCGTGGTCTTGCCCGCCCCGGATGGGCCGACGAAGGCGATGGTTTCGCCGGCGCGGATCGTCAGGTCGAGACCCTTGAGGATGTTGCGCTCCGCGGCATAGCCGAACTCGACGTTTTTATACTGAATGTCGCCTTTGAGCTTGCCCACGTCCCTCGCGCCGGGACGGTCCGCGATATCCGGACGCGTGTCGAGGAACGTCATGTAGCGCTTGAAACCGGCGATGCCCTTCGGATATGTCTCGATGACCGAATTGATCTTCTCGATCGGCCGGAAGAAGACGCCGACGAGAAGCAGGAAGCCTACGAAGCCACCTGCGCTGAGTTCCCCTTTGAGCACCAGATAGCTGCCCGCGACCATGACGACCATCTGGATCAGGCGCATGCTGAGATAGCTCAGCGAGGTCGAAGCTGCCATGATCTTGTAGGCTTCGAGCTTCGTCTTGCGATAGCCCTGGTTATCGGCGGCGAACAGGCGCCGTTCGTGATCCTCATTGGCAAAGGCCTGAACCACGCGGATTCCGCCGACGTTTTCCTCGATTCGAGCGTTGAAATCTCCGACTTTTCCATAAAGAGCCTGCCAATTGCGTGTCATGCGGCCGCCATAGCGCGTCGTCAGCCAAGCGGTGAGCGGCACCACGAGCGCCGTGATCACGGCAAGCTTCATATTGACCGTGAACATCAGGATGAATGCGCCCACGAGCGTCATCACGGCGATGAAGAGATCCTCCGGCCCGTGATGGGCGACCTCGCCGATCTCTTCCAGGTCCTTGGTGAGGCGCGCCACGAGATGCCCGGTCTTCTGGTTGTCGAAGAAACCGAAGGAGAGTTTCTGGAGATGGTCGAAGGCCTTGCGCCGCATCTCGGTCTCGATGTTGATGCCGAGCATGTGGCCCCAATAGGTCACCGTGGCCATCAGACCGGCAGTGAGAACGTAGACGGCAAGCAGGATTGCCGAGGCCAAGGCGATGAGCCCCCACTGGCTCGTCGGAAGCAGGGTATCGATGAGCAGCTTGACGGCGATCGGAAAGCCGAGCTCGAGCAGGCCCGACGCCACGGCGCACGAGAAGTCCAGCACGAACAAGCCGCGATGAGGCTGATAATACGCGAAGAAACGTTTGAGGAGGGAGCGCATGGCAGCACTAGGTACTGCCGGCTGCCGGTGAGGGCAAGCGGGAGCTTGGAAACGGGCTCAACGGACGAAGCTGACGGGCTGGCCGGTGACGGGATGCGGGATGACATCCATGGCAATGCCGTAGATGGCCTCCAGCTGATCTGGCGTCATGATCTCGTCGGGCGTGCCCCGGGCGATCAGCCGGCCCATCTGCAGCGCCAGGATCTCATCGCAGAAGCGAGAGGCCATGTTGACGTCGTGCAGTACGACGACCACGCCGAGGCCGCGCTCTCGCGAGAGACGCTGGACGAGCGCCAGCACCTCAACCTGATGAGTGACGTCGAGTGCCGAAATCGGCTCGTCGAGCAGCAGGAACTGAGCATCCTGCGCCACCAGCATCGCCAGCCAGACCCGCTGGCGTTCGCCGCCGGAGAGGGTATCGACGAGGCGGTCGGCGAAAGGCTCCACGTCGGCGAGCGCCATGGCCTCAGCCACCTTCTCGCGATCGGTCGTTCCGAAGCGCCCCAGCGGGCCATGCCAGGGAAAGCGGCCAAGCGCCACGAGTTCCTTGACGAGCATGCCCGACGCCGGCGGCGTCTGCTGTGGCAGATAGGCGACCCGTCTCGCGAAGGACCGGTCTCCCCAGTCCGACAGCGCCCTCCCCTCAAAAGCAATGCCGCCGCCGGATGCCGGCTGCTGGCGGGCCAGGAGTTTGATCAGCGTCGACTTGCCCGAACCATTGTGGCCGATCAATCCGATCACACGCCGCCCCGGAAGGGACAGCGTCAGAGGATGAAGCAATGTGCGCTCCGGAATCGCGAAACTGACATCCGTCAATTCGAACAGAGGAGCCTCGGCGACAAGGTGGGGACTGGAAGCAGTGGACATGGACTTCAGCACGGACATGAGAGCGTCGCCTCGAGACGGCGCTCCGCACATCACCACTTGTAGCTCGCCTTCAGGGTCGCGACACGTCCTGCGCCGTAATTGCAGGTGTATTGTGTGTCGCAGGACGAGACATATTCGTTATCGAAGAGATTGTTGACGTTGAGCGCCACCGTGAAGTTATCGCGCGTGTAGCGTATAGCGCCGTCGAACACGGTCGCCGCAGGGACTTTCAAGGTGTTCTCGTTGTCGACATAGGAGAAGCCGACATAGCGGATGCCGGCGCCGAAGCCGAGCCCTTTGAACGCACCGTCCTGGACCGTGTAATCGAGCCAGCCGGAGGCCAGGATCTCCGGCACCACATTGGGGCGGTTGCCGATGAGTGCGGCATTGGGATCCTCTGTGATTTCGATATCGTAGGCAGTGAAGGCGGCGACTGCCTTCAGGCCTTCCGTGATGTTGGCCTGCGCTTCGAACTCGAAGCCGCGAGAGCGGACCTCACCCAACTGAGCCTCAAAGAATAGGTGCTGAGGGTCGGAGGTCAGGACATTCTGGCGCGTCAGATCGAACAGGGAGGCGGTGATGAGACCGTCGAAGAATGTCGGCTTGTATTTGAGGCCGACTTCATATTGCTGTCCGGTCTCGGGCTCGAACCCTTGACCGGAGAAATCGGACCCGATGACCGGATTGAACGAGCGCGACACGGAGACGTAGGGTGTCATTCCGTTGGCGAACTCATAGCCCAGTCCCAGGCGACCGCTGAACTCGCCGGCTTCGTCGCTGAAATTGGCAGCTCCGGCCTTGTCGGTGCTCTTCGTGGAGACGTGATCGTATCGTCCGTTCAGCGTTGCGATCCAGCCCCCGAAGCGGATCTGGTCCTGAGCGTAGAACCCGATCTGGTTCATGGTCAGGTCCTGATCGAGATAGGGAACGGTCGGTCCCTGGGGCACACCATAAATTGGATTGACGGGGCTGATCGGCGTACCGCCGCCGGACGCTTGGATCTGATCGATGTTGTAGTACTTGTAATCCAGGCCGAGGAGCAGAGTGTGATTCAGCGGTCCAGTTCCGAACTTCGCTTCCGCCTGGTTGTCAATGGACAGGGTGTTCACCACCGTGTGGTGGTTGAAACCGATGCGGTAAAGCAGGAAGTCAGGTGCGACAGGTGTCGCCACGGGAAAACCTGTCGCGGGGTCGAGATAGCCGTAGGGATAGGGACCGCGCTCCTTTGAATCGGTATGGGCGTAGCGGAAGTTCTGTCTGAGCGTCCAAATATCATTCAGGGCATGCTCGAACTCATAGCCGATCATCGCCTGGTCGCGGCGGTAGAGATCGATATCGGGCTCGCTGTAATAGAACCCGCGCGAAATGCGGCCGTAGGGCGCTGGAACGACCGTTCCGATATAAGGCAGGAAGCCACCCGTGTGGGTCAGATCCATGTTCTGGTAGGATCCGAGCACGGTCAGTTCGGTGCCCGCATCGGGCCTGAACGTGAGGGCCGGTGCAATGACGCCACGAAAATCCTCGGCTTCCTTCGTCTCCCAGCCGCCGCCGGACATTTTGCCGGTCAAGCGGTAGGACCAGATCTTGTCCTTGTCGAGCGCTCCGCCGAAATCGAAGGCCGCATAACCGTTGCCCCAAGAGTTGATGCCCGTCTCGACATAGCGAAGCGGCTCGGTCGTCGGGCGCTTGCTCACGAGATTGACGATGCCGCCGATCGCGGAGCCGCCATACAGAGCGGCAGTCGGCCCGTTGAGCACTTCGATCCGTTCGAGAACGAACGGGTCGATATAAAACCCGCCGAACCCATATTGATAAAGCGGCAGGTTGTTCAGGAAGACACCTGTCTGTCCGGCATCGAAGCCGCGGATGAAGAACCAGTCGGTGTCGGAATCCTCTCCATAGGGCTGCGCGAAGACGCCGGCCGTGTACCGCAGAGCCTCGTCGACCTTCTGCGCCTGCCGGTCTTCGATCGCCTCGCGACCGATCACCGAAACCGATTGCGGAATCTCCTCGATGGGCGTGTCGGTCTTGGATCCCGTTGCCGTGCGATTGGGAACATAGCCGTTGACCGGCCCGGTTGCGTTGCCGCCTAGCCCTTCGACAGTGACGGTTTCCAGCGAAATCTCACCGGACGCAGGCTGTGTCTGAGCCAAGGATTGCCCACTCGATGCCGCCATCACGGCCAGCGAGACCAAGCTCACTCCCATACTCAATACATAACGACGATTCATGAATGTCCCCAAGGCTTTCAATCCCACGGAGGTCTGCTGAAACCTCACATGCGCGTGCAATCGGCGGATTGCTGGTCGGGGTCACTGACTAGGGTTTCCCCTGGGTTCAATCAAGAAATATGTTTTCTAATTACTCTAAACTGCAGTTTAAAATCGTTATAATCCGTGGATGCATTCTTTATAATTCATGTAAGCTGACACTTACTCTTTATAAGATGAGAGAGCGATTGTATGATCCACGGGCTGCACAGCGCGCACCGGCGAGTGCTTCAGGCGTGACGCAAGAAGCCGCTCTAATGAAGATTGCCTCGCCCCGCTTTTGAGCAGCAATTTTTGGAAACATTCTAAGTTTATGCAGTGATTGCACTTTCGAGAGAAATCTATTGACGCAATGGCGTCCACGGTTCATCAACCCGCTCTAGACGACCGATGATGTTGGAGTCCCGCACGACAAACATTGATCGAAGGCGGCAGCCAATCGATCTTTGTTCCAAGAAGGATAATGCATAGTATTAGTGGCCATACCATAAGTATAAATTGTCCATTATAGAGAGACCTCAAGGATCTTCTCCTGGTACGTCGAAAGCCAATGCAACCTTATTCCGCACGAAATGCATTCGCGTTGACCCGGCGCAGCTTTCTTGGAGGCGCAATCGGCTCTTCCTTCATCGGCCAAGCTCAGGCGAACCCGCATCAGCGGATTGCGGTCGTCGATTGGGCCATGTTCGAGACCTTGCTCGCCCTGGATGTCGTGCCTGCCGCTGCGACCGAACTCGTGCAGTTTCGGAAGATTGCAGTCGAACCGCATGTGCCAACGCAAGTTGCGGATCTCGGCCTTCGCGGCTCTCCGAATTTCGAAATGCTGCGTCTCTCCAATCCCGATCTGATCATCAGCTCGCGCTGGTTTTCATGGGTGCAGGACAGCCTCGAACGGATCGCGCCCGTCGCGTCCTATTCGATCTACGAACCGGGTCGCCCCCCCTACGCCTCGGCCGAGCAGATCACCATCGCTCTGGGTGAGTATCTCGGACGCAAGCAACAGGCGCAGGCCTATGTGGAGGCATCGTCCCTTGAGATCGCACAGGCGACCCGGCGCCTCGCCGACAGGGCGATGCGGCCCGTTTTCCTGATCAATCTCGGCGATGCACGCCACTTCAGGGTCTTCGGCGCCGATAGCATGTTCGGCGACGTTCTCCAGCGCCTCGGTTTCAGGAATGCCTGGCCGAAAGCCACCAGCTATGCAGCGGCCGCGCCAATCCCTCTCGAAGCTCTCGCGGAGGAGCCCGAGGCGTCGATCGTCATCATCTCTCCGGTTCCACCGGATGCGCACAGCACTCTCGCGAATAGTCCGTTGTGGAAGGCCTTTCCGGCCGTTCGCGACGGGCGCGTCGTGACGCTTCCACCGGTCAATCCCTTCGGTGCGCTTCCCGCCGCAAGGCGCTTCGCTCGAGTGCTGGCGGAAGCGTTCTCCAAGCTCGGAGCCCCGACGCATGGTTAGGGCAATGACGGAAAGGCCATCCGTGCTCGCATGGCTTCTGACGGCTGCCGTCGCCATGGGTCTATGCTGGTATCAGGTCCTGAACCTGTTTCCGTTATCAGGCGGTCAGGGCTTCGATCTCAATCGCATCCTTCTTCTCAACAGCGTTCTTCCCCGCGCCGCGGTCGCGCTGCTCTCCGGAGCAGCGCTCGGATTGTCCGGTGCCTTGTTGCAGCAGGTCCTGCGCAACCCTATCGCGGATCCGTCGACGCTCGGCATCTCGGCGGGTGCGCAATTCGCCATGACCGCGGCCACCTTATTTGCACCGGCGCTCATGGATACCGCACGCGAGACCGTCGCGCTGTTCGGAGGGCTGGCGGTCGTTGCCATTCTCCTTTCCCTCACCTGGAAGCGTGGGCTCGAGCCGATCACCCTCGTCCTCGCCGGCATGGTGGTTTCCTTGATCGCCATGGCTTTAAGCGCGGCTCTGATCCTCGCGAATGGCGAATACATGATGTCCCTTCTCATCTGGGGCAGCGGTTCGCTCACTCAGCAGGGCTGGGATCACGCTCAGACGATTGCGCTCACGCTATCCATCTCCGTTATCGCAGCCTTCCTCCTGATCCGTCCGCTGGAGATCCTAAGCCTCGATGACGCGAGCGCGCGCAGCCTTGGGGTCAGTCTCCTGTCCCTGCGCCTCCTGGCGCTCGCCGTCGCCGTTTGGCTCGCCACGACCATCACGGCGGAAGTCGGAGTGATCGGCTTCATCGGGTTGGCAGCCCCAACTTTCGCCCGGCTGTGCGGCGCGCGCAGTCAGAAGGACACCTTTGTGGCAGCGCCGCTCATCGGAGCCCCCATCTTGTGGCTCACGGATGGCCTCGTGCAGCTTGCGGCCGGTGGATCGGCGGAGATCGTGCCTACAGGAGCCGCCACGGCGCTGCTCGGTGGACCTCTGCTCCTCTATCTGCTCCCACGCCTTCGGCTCGCCGGCCAAGCATCCGTATCGATGCCGCCCTCACCTGCGCGACGGATTGCTCGACCACACCTCCCGTTCCTCGCGATCCTCCTTCTTGTCATGGGCATGATCGTGCTGGCGCTGCTCATTGGGCGCGGACCGGATGGCTGGAGTGTGGCAACAGGACAGCTTCTTGACGACCTCTTCCCGTTCCGCGCACCACGCATCGCCGCGGCAGCCGCGGCCGGAGCGATGCTGGCAGCGGCTGGAATGATCCTGCAGCGGATGACCAACAATCCTCTCGCGAGCCCGGAAGTGCTGGGCGTCAGTGCCGGTGCCGGAGTTGGTCTCGCTGCCGTGCTCTTCACATTTCCTGCGCCGACTATGGGCACACGGCTGATCGGTGCCACGGTCGGCGTCCTGATCGCCCTGATCGCACTTCTCTCGGTGGCCGGGCGGCAGGAGAGAAACTCGGAGCGCCTCCTGCTTGGAGGGCTGGCGACCGGGGCTCTCTGCAGCGCTCTGGTCAACGCCGCCATGATCACGGGCGATGCACGCGCCTTCCAGCTTCTGGCCTGGATCAGCGGCTCGACCAATCAAGTCACGTGGACGGAAGCCTCGGTCGCAGGTGCGGTGGCGTTGGTCCTGCTGGGACTGCTGCCTCTCATGACGCGCTGGCTCGAAATTCTGCCTCTGGGAGCCGATCAGACGCGAGCTGTGGGATTGCCGCTCCAGATCAGCTGGATGACCCTCACCCTGTTTGCCGCAGGCTTGACGGCTGCGGCCTCGATCATCGTCGGACCTTTGAGCTTTGTCGGGCTTGTCGCTCCCCACATGGCGCGGCTGCTCGGCTTCGGTCGTGCCCATCACCAGCTGCTGGCTGCAATCCTGATCGGGACGGGACTGATGACAGGAGCCGATTGGCTCTCCAGGATCGTCTCCTTTCCCTATCAACTCCCGCTGGGTCTTTTCGCCTCGCTCATCGGCGGACCGTATCTGATCTGGCTTTTACGTCGAAACCGATAGATGGAGCGCCATTGTCCATGGAACATACGATGACATCACCCATCCTTCGCGCCGAAGCGAGGGTTACCCTCGCTGGCCCCATCCAAATGATGGAAAAACTCTGCGATCATTTCATCGAACACGGCAAGGTGGATCGGTCCGAGCGCTCGGCTCGAGTGGAATTCGATTATGGCATTGCATCGGTCGAGGCCGATGACGACACTCTCTACCTTCGTGCCGAAGGGACCGACGCGACAGGACTTGCTTACGTCAAGTGGAGCCTCGCGGAGCATATCCTGGGTTTTGTCGAGGGCGAGACACCTCGCATTGCCTGGTCTGGCGATGGCGCTGCCGGAGCGCCGCTTCCCTACTTCCGCGAAATGCACGTCGTCCGCGCGACCAACATCACGCCCCGTATGCGCAAGGTGAGGCTCAAGGGAGCGGATCTGGCGCGCTTTGCCATCGGCGGCATGCATGTCCGCCTCCTGTTTCCTCCAAAGCCCGGTATTGCACCACAATGGCCGGTGATGGGTGAGGACGGACGGCCCGTCTGGTCGAAGGGAGAGGATCGGCCAGTGATGCGGATCTATACTATCCGCGAACTCGATGTAGAGCGCGGTGAGATCGATATCGATTTCGTCCTGCACGAAGGTGACAACACGCCCGGCTCGACCTGGGCCCAGCAGGCACGCTCCGGAGACATCGTCGGAGTGATGGGACCCGGCGGTGGTGACCTTCCGGCTGCCGACTGGTACTTGTTTGCCGGCGATGAAACGGCGCTTCCGGCTATCAGCCGCATCCTAGCGGAGCTCCCGGCCGAATGCAGAGCCACCGTCCTGCTCGAGGTGGCCGATGCGAGCGAGGAGCAGCCTCTTCGCTCAGCCGCCGCACTGGACATCCGCTGGATGTACCGGAACGGAGCGCCGGCAGGAACGACGTCCCTGCTCGAGGATGCCGTCCGTGGGATTGCCATGCCGTCGGACCAGGCGCGCCGCTTCATCTGGGCCGGCTGCGAGCAGAAAAGCTGCCGATGCCTGAAGAAGCTCTTGCGCAAGGAGTGGAAGGTCCCGACCTCGGAGCATCAGGTCGTTGCATATTGGCGTGCAGGCCATACGGCCGATCAGGTCGAACATTAAAGAAGAGCCGCAGGGGGCAGTTCCCCTACGGCTCTTTTCATTTTCAGTCGATACCCTGAATTACGCGGCTTTGACTCCGGAGAGGAAGGAGTCGACCTCCTGTCCAAGGCTGGCGGTGTGCCGCGCAAGCTCCTGAGCCGCCGAAAGCACCTGGGATGCCGCGGCACCTGTGTCGCCGGCTGCCTGACGAACCTCTCCAATGCTGCCCGTGACGACCTCTGTGCCGCGGGCCGCTTCCTGCACATTGCGGGAGATCTCGGCCGTAGCCGCACCCTGCTCTTCCATGGCCGCCGCGATCGTCACCGAGATCTGGGACATCTCGCCGATGGTACCGGCAATCGCCTGGATGGCCTGTACGGCCTCGGCTGTCACCTGCTGCACGCTGGCGATCTGAGCCGAGATTTCGTCGGTCGCCCGAGAGGTCTGGTTGGCGAGTTCCTTCACCTCCGAAGCGACGACCGCAAAGCCCTTACCGGCCTCTCCCGCCCGGGCGGCCTCGATTGTGGCGTTGAGCGCCAGGAGGTTGGTCTGGGACGCAATGCTGTTGATGAGCTGAACCACGTGGCCGATCTTCTCGGCGGAGCCTGCGAGCATCTGCACGATGCCGTTCGTACGCTGGGCATCGACCACGGCGCGCTCGGCAATGCTGGACGACTGAGCCACCTGCGAAGCAATCTCACGAATGGAGATGGACAGCTCCTCCGTGGCCGCCGCAACCGTCTGCACATTCGCGGAAGTCTGCTGCGAGGCGGAAGCGACGCCCACGGATTGGTGGGTCGCCTTGTCGGCGACCGACGTCATGGACTGAGCGGTCGCCTCCAGATGCGATGCAGCAACGGACAGGCGATGCGTCAGGGTCGAAACCTTCGACTCAAAGTGCTGCGTGAGCTTGTCCAGCATCTGGGCACGGCGGGTCTTCACCTCCTGCTCTCGAGCAGCAGCCTCACCTGCCTGTCTCTGGGCGATCAGCGCGCTTCTAACCATTCCTATTCACCAGAGTTTGTTTCGGGGCCTATTTGGTAGCGCGGACGTGCTGATCGGTTGCGTTTCTTTCACCGCGGCGAGATCTGGAACGTGGGGAACGCGTTGGCCGGGACGGGATGGGATGACCGGGGCGATGGCAGCCCCGGCGCTCAGGGCGAGGCCGCCCGGGGCTGGGGTGCCAGAGCGCTCGCAAGACGGCGGACGAGATCCGCTTCCGGACAGCACGAGGCAAAGGCCAGTCGGATGCGGCTGGTGGTTTCCTGCACCCGCACGGCGATCTTGAGCAGGCGCAACCGCAGCGTTGCGAACTCCGCCCGGGCGAGATCTCGCGTGGCTGGGATGGCCTCCCGCACGGACAGCATCAGCCAGTAGGCGGCCGTGTGCAGTACGAGCCGGACCTGGTTGGCCACGGCGCGCCGGCACGAGGTCCGATCGGAGGCGAGTTGCGCCTTGTGGAACTTGATCCAGTTCTCCGCCTGACCGCGGGCACAGTACAGGCTCTCATAGATGACGCGCGGGCTGGTGCCGGTCAGATTGGTGACGACAAAGCGGATGTCGAGCCCCAGGCGCGTGGCCTCGATCCGAGCCACCACCCGGCGCTCGCACGACCAGCTCTTGGCTCGGTGTGTCGTCTCGGCAAAGCCTCGGATGACGTCACAATCTTCCAGCGCCCTGTGGGTGCGCACCGCATCGGCCACCTCCTGAACTTTGGTGGTGAGTGGCCGGGTGCCAGCCAGCCCAAAGAGGTAGCTGGCGCCGTTCTGCTCGCAGAACGTCATGGCCTCGGGCCGGGCATAATGACTGTCGCCGCGGATCGTGATGTGGGTGAGCGGCCAGCGCCTGCGGATGCGCCGCACCAGCCGACGCAGATGCGCCCGCACCTCCAGACCCGAAGGTGTTTTGCCCGGCCGCAGCACGATGGCGACGGGGCGGCCGGTGGCGCTGTCATAGACATGGATGGGCAGAAAGCAGCGCTCGTCATAGTGGGCGTTGAACAAGGAGAGTTGCTGGTGCCCATGCACCACGTCGCAGGTGTCGTCGATGTCCAGCACCACACCATCCGGCGCGGCGGCATAGCTGTCCATCCATTGATCGACCAGAGCATAGGTCAACCGGATGGCATCGCGGGTTGTCGGAGCGTTCTCCAGCCGGGAGAGGGTTGGCTGCGAGGCCAGATCCGCACCCGTCTCGGGCAAGTGCCCGCAGGCGAGCTTGAACGCCGGGTCAGCGCGCAGCAGGCCGAAGTCGTTGCAATCCTCATAGCCGCACGCGATGGCGAAGATGCGGGCGCGGATCATGTCGGTGATCGCGTGCGTCACGCGGCCTGGATCGCGGCGATCCGGGATGAGGCGCGCCAGCCGCTCGGCGATGCCGAGCCGGCGCTCGGCCTGGGCCAGGAGCATCACACCACCGTCCGACGACAGGCGCCCACCGTCGAAAGCAGCGGTGATCTTCTTGCGGCCAACGGCTGGAAACGGGAAGGTGGCAGGTGTATCGTCCGGCATGGCGAGTGTGGCACAGGGCAATTGGTGGCAGGGATTAGTCTCAACAACCAAATCCTACGCTGCTTCAAGTGCTTAAGCTACACTCGCCAGCCTTCATCAACCTTCCCATGCATAAGAACGGCTAGCTCCTGACGGGACTTGGCCACTGCACCGATCTCATCGCCACGGTCCTGGTAACCGATGGCGCTTTCGAGATCTCCTTCCGCCAGCTTCTCGACCCGGCCGGTGATCTCCTTGAGCGGGCGGAACAGTCTGGTTGCAATCAGCATGGCGCCTATGCTGGCAAGAACAGCGATCAAGCCGGCTGCTATGGTCAGCATCGTCATTGTTGATGAGTAGGCCTCATGCAGATCCGCAACCGGCACGCCTACATAGAGAATGCCGTTGACCTCGCCTGCATTGTCGAAAGTCGGCTGATAGGCCGTGTAGAACTGGCTCCCGAACAGAATCGTCGGGCCGTAATAGGGCTCGCCGCTGCGAACAAAGGCTTGAGCCGGGCTATCCGGAGCCAGGGCCGTGCCAACTGCCCGCTCCCCGTTCTCTTTCTTGACCGTCGTGACGCGGCGGATGAATTTGTCCTGCGCCGCATCGAAGGTGAAGATAGTGGCATTGCCACCAACATAGGACACGGAATCGTCGACAACCGAGAGATCCTTGTACTCGGCCAGCGGCGGACTCACGATGCGTGCGACCCGACCATTCTCGATCCTGGTCTCGGCGCCGGACATCCGCGCAGCATAGACGAGAGAGAGGCTGCGCAAATACTGCTCGGCCCTCTGCTGCTGCTGTATCTCCAGATCAGACCAGATCTGACGCGAAGCGGCAAACCACATGGTTCCAGCCGTCGAGAAGATGACCATGGCAACCAGCGCCATGATCTTTACAGGCAACGTAACTCTATTCAACACCGAAGAGCCCCAACTTGTACTGTGATTTGCTTCGCAATACTGCTCGATTGGTTAATGTGGCCCTACTTTACTATAAGTATATTTACCCGCCTCCTAGGACAAATGGCGAAACTAGTTCCAGTTGCCGCTGATCTTCTATGTTGCGTACTTGCTGCGGAGATAAGCGAGATAAGGCGCCGGATCGAGACGGCGTCCCGTTTCGCGCTCCAGCAACTCGTCGCGCCTGAACCGGCGGCCGTGCTGCCAAATCCGGGTGCGCAGTTCTTGCGCCAGAGTAGAATACTCGCCTGCCGTGATGGCAGCATCGAGAGAGGGCTTCTGCCTGCGCAGGGTCTCCATCATTTGCGCGCCCATGACATTGCCGATCGTGTAGGTCGGAAAGGAGCCGATATATCCCGTCGACCAATGTACGTCCTGCAAGACGCCATGCGCATCGTTCGGCACGACGAGATCAAGATCGCGTCTGATTGCGGCATTCCAGGCTTCAGGCAGATCGGCCACGGGCAGCGAACCGTCCATGAGAGCACACTCGATGTCGGCGCGCATTATGATGTGGAAGTCATAGGTCAGCTCATCAGCCTCGACGCGGATGAAGCCGGGCTCCACGCGTGTGACGGCGCGATAGAACTCTTCCGCGCTCACGTCGCCGCGTTGATCCGGGAAATGCTTCTGCAGCTCGGGGAAGTGAAGCTGCCAGAAGGTACGGCTGCGGACGATGTGGTTCTCCCAGAGGCGCGACTGGGATTCATGGGCACCGAAGCTGGTGCCACCGACCGTGTAGAGGCCGACCAGATCGGTGGTGAGCGTCGTGCGGGTGTAGGCCGGATCGACGCCCTGCTCATAGAGTCCATGCCCGGTCTCGTGGGCTGTGCCGAAGATGGAAGCCGGAAGATAGTTGCGGTTGTAGCGGGTGGCGATGCGCACGTCGTTGCGCGTGAACGACACCTCGAACGGATGCACCGTGGTATCCAGGCGCCCACGTTGGAGATCGTAACCGAGCTTCTCGGTAAGGCTCAGCCCAAAGGCGCGCTGCCCCTCTTCCGGAAAGTCGCGGAACAGGAAGTCCGAACGGGGTTGAGGCCGGGACCTCGCGGCGTCAAGGATCGGCAGCAGCCCAGCCCGCAATTCCTTGAAAAGATCTTTGAGACTCGCAGCCGTTTCGCCTGGCTCGTAGATTGATACCATTGCGTCATAGGGATGCTCGCTCCAGCCGATGCAATCGGCATATGCGCGGGACAATTCGACAGTCTTGGCAAGGTAGGACGAGAAGATCGAGAATTCGCTCTTTGAACGCGCCTCGATCCAGGCTGCCTGGGCGACGGTGCGAAGGGCCGCCCGCTCCTGGATCAGGGATGCAGGCACTCTCTTGTGATGCTCCACCGCATGCCGCGTCTGCTGCACCATGCGCCGCTCGGCAGAATCCTCCGCAAGTCCCTCGACCGCCCGCTCGGCACCCTCAAGCGCCCTCTCGGTCTCGGGCGCGAGAAGCAGATCGCGCGCGATCCGCGTCAGCGTCGCGATCTGATGTCCGCGGGTTTCCGCTCCGCCCGCGGGCATCATGGTGCGGGAATCCCATGTCAGGACGGATGTTGCATTGAGCACATCGTTGACGGCAGCGATACGCTCCTGGAGCGCCACGAGAGAGGCGTGCTGGGTCATGTCTGTCAGTCTTCTCGATTAATCCGTGCCGCCGGTGTTGAGATGGCAGGCGGAGAAGCGGCCGGGGCCGATAGCGGTCAGCGGAGGCGTTTCCCGCTTGCAGCGTGGACCTGCGAAGGGACAGCGCGGGTGGAAGTGGCATCCGCTCGGTGGATGGAGCGGCGACGGAATCTCGCCTGCAATCGACCGAAAGTCCTTCCGGCCCACGCCGATGCGCGGAACACTCTCGAAGAGCGCTCGCGTATAGGGATGGTTCGGTTTGGCATAGAGCTCGGATGTCGGCGCCAGTTCGACGATGCGTCCGAGATACATGATCGCGACTCGGTCGGAGACGTGTCGAACCACACCGAGATCATGGCTGATGAAGATACCGGTCAGATCGAGATCGCGACGCAGATCCATGAAAAGGTTCAGCACCTGCGCCTGGATCGACACGTCGAGCGATGCCACGGGTTCGTCAAGCACGAGAAGATCCGGCTTCATGGCGAGTGCGCGGGCAATGGCGATGCGCTGGCGCTGGCCGCCGGAGAACTGATGGGGAAAGCGCCTGCGGTAGCTCGGGTCGAGTCCGACGCGGCCGAGCAGATCTGCCACATAGGAATCCGCCTCGCGCGACCTGACGATGTTGTGCGCCACCGGGCCTTCGGCCACCGTATCGCCAATGCGGATGCGCGGATTGAGGCTCGCGAAGGGATCCTGGTGGATCATCTGCACACGGGTCGTCAGCTTCTGCGTGCGCCGTCCCTGCGACTTGGCCACGGGCACCTTGTCGAACAGGATCTTGCCGTCGCTCGGCGTGTAGATGCCGGCGACCATGCGCCCAAGCGTCGACTTTCCGCAGCCGGATTCACCAACGAGGCCCACAACCTCGCCCTTGGCGATCGTGAGACTTACATCGGTTACAGCGCGCACAGTCTCGGCCTTCTGCCCCGCACCCAAGAGACCGGCGATGCGCTCTCCGAGATTGGGTTGCTTTACGAAGCGCTTCGATACGTGGTCGATGTCAAGGAGAGCGGCTGGCATGAAACGGGCTCGATCGGGTAATGGCAAAGGGCGGTGCGTCCATCCTCGAAGTGCTGGACAGGCGGTGTCGTGGTGCAGGCCGGTCCCGCCTTGGCACAGCGGGGCGCGAAGGCGCAGCCCGGCGGGAGATTGGCCAGGGAAGGCGTCGAACCGGGAACTTGCGGAAGCTTCGTCCCGGGCTCGTGCTCGGCGGGCACAGATGCGAGGAGACCAGCGGTGTAGGGATGACGCGGCGATGCGATCACGTCGGCGGCAGGACCGCTTTCCACAACCCTTCCCGCATACATGACGCAGATATCGTCCGCGAGGCTCGACACCACGGCGAGGTCGTGCGTCACCCACACGAATGCCGTGCCGGTCTCATCCGCAAGTCGCCGCACCTCGGCAAGGATCTGGCCCTGGATCGAGACGTCGAGCGCCGTGGTCGGCTCATCCGCGATGATGACGGCAGGGCTGTGCAGGAGAGCGATGGCGATAGCCACGCGCTGGCGCATGCCGCCGGAGAGCTGATGCGGATACGTATCGAGCCGCTCCTCGGGACTCGGAATGCCCACCTTGGCGAGTGCATCGCGCGCTCTTTCACGAGCTACCTTGCGCGAGACCTTGTCGTGAGCCCGCACGGCCGCGATCATCTGCGTTCCGATCTTGAGGACCGGATTGAGCGTCATCATCGGGTCCTGGAAGACCATGGCGATTTGGGCGCCGCGGACTTGCCGCATGGCCTCGCCCTTCAGGCGGGTGAGATCCTTGCCGTTCAGGAGCACCTCGCCCCCTGCGATCCTGCCGGGCGGCTCGACTAGGCCGAGAATGGAATATCCCGTCACGCTCTTGCCGGAGCCGGACTCGCCGACGAGCCCCAGAATACGGCCACGGCCGACCTCGAAGCTGACGCCGTCGACGGCCTTCAGAACGCCGGCCCGGGTCTGGAACTGCGTCTGAAGGTCTTTGACACGAAGAACCGCATCACTCATCGGCTGCGCCTCGGGTTCAAAACGTTGCGGACCTGATCGCCGACGAGATTGATGGCGACGACGATCAGCATCAGCGCGATGCCCGGATAGATCGAGATCCAGTAGCGACCCGACAGCAGGAATTGGAACCCATTGGAGATGAGGGACCCCAGCGAAGGCTGCGTGATGGGAAGTCCGAGCCCAAGGAAGGACAGAGTCGCTTCGAGGGCGATGGAGTTCGCCACCTGGACCGTCGCCACCACGATCAGGGGTGGCAGCGCATTGGGCAGGAGATGACGAAATAGCACGTGGCGTGCAGGCAACGGCGTGGAAAGCGCCGCCTCGATGTAATCCTTGCGCCGCTCCGCGCTGGCCGCACCATGGGTCGTACGTGCGAAATAGGCATATTGCGCAGCCACGAGCGCCGCGACGAGCTGCAGCAGCCCCTGTCCCAGCATGGCGACGAGAACCAGCGCGAGCAGGATTGCCGGCAGAGAGAGCTGCAGATCAATGATGCGCATGATAAGCGCCTCGATGCGGCCGCCATAATAGGCAGCAACGAGACCGACCGTCGTACCGAGTACAAGCGCCAACGTGCTGGCCATGACGCCGACGATAAGGCTCGTGCGCAACCCATAAAGAATGGCAGAAAAGATGTCTCGCCCGGCAGCATCGGTGCCGAGCCAGTGGACATAGCCTCCGGATCCGACCTCTCCGGGCTCAAGACGGGCATCGAACAGGTCGAGAGTCTCCTGGTTATAGGGATCCTGCGGCGCCACGAAGGGCGCTAGAACAGCCATGAGAACGATTGCGACGACGACGATCAGGGCAGCGACCGCAACGGGGCTCTGGCGAAAGTCCGACCAGAAATTGGAGAACCGGGTCCAGCCAGTCTCCGCCGGCAATGGGAGAGCGGGAGAACTGCTCATGATGCCGCCTTTACACGGATGCGCGGGTCAAGCTGGCCATAGACCAGATCGACAACGAGATTGATCATAACGAAGAGGAACACTACGAGAATGAGGTAGGCGACCATCACGGGCCGGTCGAGAACGGTAATCGAATCGATGATGAGTTTGCCCATGCCGGGCCAGTTGAAGACCGTTTCCGTCACCACCGCGAAGGCAAGCGTCGAGCCAAGCTCCAGGCCGAAGACCGTCACGATCGGAATCGAGATGTTCTTGAGCACATGAAGGCCGACGACCTTGCTCTCCGACAGGCCTTGTGCGCGGGCAAAGCGCACATAATCGGAGCTCATCACCTCGACCGTGCCCGCGCGCGTCAGACGGATCAGCAGACCGAGCTTGAACAGCGCCAGGTTGAACGCCGGCAGAATGATGTAGCTCCAGCCCTCGAGCGAGGTGATCGACAGGTTCATGCCGAGCACCTGAGTGGTCGGCCCCCGCCCGCCTGACGGCAACCATCCGAGCTCGACCGCGAAGATCATGATGAGCAGAAGTCCGACCCAGAAGCTCGGCACGCTGAACCCGAGGACCGAAAAGCCCATGATCGCTTTGGCTGAAAGGGAATCTGGCTTGTAGCCGGCCCACAAACCGAGCGGAATGCCGAGGCCGGTGGCGATCAACATGGCCGTCAGCGCGAGTTCCAATGTTGCTGGAAGACGCGACATGATCAGGTTGAGCACAGGCAGGCGATAGATGAAGGATTGGCCGAGATCCCCGTGCAGCATATTGTTCATGAACACGAAGTACTGCTCAATCAGGGGACGATCGAAGCCGTACCGCTGGATGAGCGCTTCGCGCAGGGCTTGGTCCGATCCCGGATCGATCATCACGTCGATCGGATTGCCGATGGCGTAGACGCCAAGGAACACGATGATCGACATCGCGATCACGACCATGATCGCTTGCAGAATGCGCTGAATAAGAAAACCAATCATGCTGTCTCGTGCATGGTGTCGGGATGCCGAGGAGCGAGGGACAGGCTGTCCGACACTCCAGGACGGGGATCAATCAAAAAAGCCGGAGGGAAGATTTTCTTCCCTCCGGGAGAGGCCGGCCGGGATGACCGGCCGGCTATCAACACAATCAGCTCTTCGGCTTGATCTCGTAAGCCAAGGTTTCCTGATCGACGCGCGGCGGAATGGTAACCATGCCCTTCTTGGCAGCCCACACTGTCTGGATCTGAACAGTGGGGATCAGCGCGCGGTCGTTCATGGAGACTTCCGTCACCTTTTCGAACAAGGCGCGGCGCTTCGGGTCGTCCATGGTGCGTGCACCTTCCTGGAGCAGCTTGTCCACTTCCGGATTGGAATAACCCTGCTTGTTGAAGGCGCCGAGGCCGACCTGCGGATCCGCTGTGTGCACGAGCGATCCATAGGTGTAGCTCGCCTCGCCGGTCAGCGTGCCCCAGCCGCTCATCCAGAGCGAGAACTCGCCCTTCTGCTGCGCCGGGAAGAACACAGTGCCGTTGAGCGCATTCGCGTTCACCTTCAATCCAGCGCGGGCCCACATCTGCGAGAGCGCCTCGCACACTGCTCCATCGCCCGGCAGGCGATTGTTGGTGCAATGGAAGTCGATCTCGAAGCCCTTGGGGTAACCCGCATCGGCCAGCAGCTGCTTCGCCTTGGCCAGATCGTAGGGACGCTCGGGCAGGTTCTTGTTGCCGCCGAAGAAACTGGCGGGCATCAGCTGGTTGGCCGGGCGGCCCAGGCCTTCGAGCACGACGCGAACGAGCGTCTTGCGGTCGATGGCGAGATCCATGGCCTCGCGCACCTTGGGATCGCGCAACGGGTTGGCTTCGATCTCCTTGCCGTCGACCTTCACCTTCTTTGGCAGGGTTTCCTTCACATTGGGCGTGATGTTCAGGAAGTAGACCGAGTCGGCCACGAAGGTGTCGACCGACTTGTCCTTCTGCATCGCAGCATAGTCGGTGGCCGGCACGTAGTTGGCGAGGTCGACTTGGCCGGACTTCAGCGCCGCCATGCGAGCCGGATCGCTCGGAATTTCCTTACGGATCACCTTCTGCCAGGGCTGCTTCTCGCCCCAATAGCCATCGAAGCGCTCAAGGACGAGATCACCCTTGGGCTCCCAGGAGACGAATTTGTACGGGCCGGTGCCGATAGCGGCTTTGCCCGAGTTGAACTGCTCGTTGCGGGCTTCCATGCCGACGGACTTCGACACGACGAAGAGGCGGATGAAATCGTTCGGCAGGGTCGGAGCCGAAGCCTTCGTCTTCACGTGCAGGGTGTACTTGTCGGCGACCTTCGTCTCCGCAACCTGCTTCGTATAGATGGTCATGCTCATGGGGCCGGTGACCACCGGGATGCGGTCGATCGAGAACTTCACGTCCTCGGCAGTCAGCTCCGATCCGTCGTGAAACTTCACGCCTTCGCGGATCTTGAACTCCCAGGTCGTGTCGTCGATCGGCTTCCATGAGGTTGCAAGACCTGGCTTCAGTCCCAGGTTCTCGTCCGACATCACGAGCGTATCGAAGATATGACGCAGTGCCTCCGCCTGACTGCCGAGCGTCGACCAATGCGGGTCGATCGAGTCAGGCCCCGCCCGAAGGCCCATGGTCAGCGTTTGTGCCGAAACCGAGCCGCCGAGAACGGTTCCGAGGACGAGAGCTGCGACGAGCGATCCACCAAGCTTGAAGTTTTGTTTCACTTCACTTCCCCTCTTGCTAAGACCCTGGCTTTTCGTCCAAGGTGTTCTTATCGATTAGAACGGTAGGTCACTCGGTTAAGAAAAGTCAACAGCGCCTTGCCCAAACCTCAACCAGCATCTGACGCTTATGAAGGCATCCGTTATAGCGACACGGTACAGACGCCCGACGAACGCATTCTTGCCAATCTCGCTGGGGCGCTTGACCGTACTCTTCCGGTGCCGCTTGGCATCCAGCTGCGCGGCCTGATCGAGTTCGGCATTGCTCTCGGCGAGTTGCCCACCGGTCAGCGCTTGCCCTCCGTGCGGGAATTGGCCGAGCGGGCTGGCATTGCGCATATGACCGTCGCGACGGTTTACCGGGAGTTGCGCGAGGCAGGGCTCATCGAGGCGAAGCCGGGTGCTGGCACTTATGTCGGCGACGGACACAACAGCGACGGCCTGCGCTCGTCCGCTATCCGAAAGATCCAGCGTAGAATCGAAATGCTCTTCACTGAGGCCAAGCAACTCGGCCTCGCACCCTCGGTCGTGTCGTCGCTGGTGAATGCGCGCGCCGCTCGGGGGCCGACGCCGACGCGGCCTCTGCGTCTCGTCATGGTGGGCAATTTCGTCGAGACGACCCAGCAATACGCCAACAGGATCCAGGAATATCTGGGCGCCGGCGACACCATCGCGGTGACGACGGTAGACGCCCTGCATGCCGGCGAGACCTTCCCTCTGCCCTGCGATATCTGCGTCACCCTCGCTCACCGGCGCGGCGAAGTCGAGCACCTCGTTCCCAACGGCATTCCGGTCGTTGGCCTGAGCTTCATTCCGGCGGAAGAGACGCGGGCGCAGCTCGCCATGATCGATCCCATGGCTCGCATCGGCATCGTGTCGATCTTTCCTGAATTCACCGCCCTGATGAAGCCCGGCGTGCTGCGCTTCGCCCCTCACGTTTCCGATGTGGACGTGCGCCTGATCACGGCACCCGACCTGGAGGCGTTTTTGTCTCAGATCGACGTGGCGATCTATGCCAGCGGTGCGGAAGCAACTGTCCGACAGAAGTTGCCGGAGGATCGCCAAGCCATGGAATTCCGCTACGTGCCGGATCCCCATGCCATTCGCGCCACGCTGCTCCCCGTGATCGAGCGGCTGCGCTCGTCCCTCGTTTCGCAAGAGGAAGTCCCTTCATGAAAATCAGTGAGATGAACTGGCTTCAGGTCGAAGAATATCTGAAGACGGATGATCGCGCCGTGGTCCCGCTCGGCTGTACGGAGCAGCACGCCTACCTCAGCCTGTCCGTCGACAGCATCCTGGCGGAACGCGTAGCTTCGGAAGCAGCCGCGCCGACAGGCGTTCCGGTCTTCCCCGTTCAGGCCTACGGCATCACACCTTATTTCATGGCTTATCCGGGAACCATTTCCCTGAGAGCGGATACTTACCTGCGCATCATCACCGACATCCTCGATTCCTTGAAACGCACAGGCTTTCGCCGGATCCTCTTCGTCAACGGCCATGGCGGCAACACGCCCGGCCAGACCGCTGCCATCGAATGGATGGGCGAGAACCCGGATTGCCGCGTGAAATTCCATAACTGGTGGAACGCGCCGCGCACGTTCGAGAAGGTGAAGCAAATCGACCCGGTCGCCTCCCATGCTTCCTGGATGGAGAACTTCCCCTGGACCCGTCTGCCCGGAATCGAGCAACCATCTCACCAGAAGCCGATGGTCGATCTGGAGCGCATGCGCACGTTCGGCCCTAAAGGCGTCCGCGAGATCCTGCAGGACGGAAATTTCGGCGGCTACTTCCAGCGCTCCGATGAAGACATGAACGCCATCTGGTCCGTCGCCATCGAAGAAACCCGCGCGCTGATCGAGAACTGGCAATGAACGAGAACACCATTCTGATCTGGGGCGCAGGCGCCATCGGTGGAACCCTCGGCGCCTATCTGGCTCGTGCGGGCGAAGACGTGCTGCTCGTCGACATCGTCGAGCCGCACGTAGAGGCCATGAAGCGGGACGGCCTCTTCCTCGAGGGGCCAGTCGAGACCTTTCAGCAAACGGTCAAGGCCGCGCTGCCCAGCGAGGTCAAGGGCCAGTTCAAGCGCATCATCCTGGCCGTCAAAGCTCACCACACCCGCGACGCCGTACGGGCCCTGAAACCGCATCTGGCTGATAACGGCACCGTTCTCTCCGCTCAGAACGGGCTGAACGAGATCGTCATTGCCGAGGAAGTCGGTACCGAGCGCACCATCGGCTGCTTCGTCAACTTCGGCGCGGACTGGCTGGAGCCCGGCCGCATTCTTTTCGGAAACCGGGCAGCGGTCGCAGTCGGCGGCCTCGACGGGCAAGCCACGGATGCGGTGCGCGACTATCATCGCCTGCTGTCGATCTTCGAGCCGAAAGCCGTGCTGACCGATAACATCTGGGGCTATCTCTGGGGCAAGCTCGGTTACGGCTCGCTGCTTTTCGCAACGGCGCTGACCAATGCCTCCATGTCCGAGAACCTCGCTTCCGAGCGTCACTTTTCGGTCTATCGCCGCCTTGGGCAGGAAGTGATGGCGGTGGCGAAAGCCCGTGGCGTGAAGCCGTTGGGATTCAACGGCTTCGATCCGGACACCTTCATGCCGGGTGCGGATGAGACGGCAGCGCACCGCTCCGTCGCCGACATGGCCGAGTTCAACCGGCACACGGCCAAGACGCATTCCGGCATCTGGCGCGATCTCGCCGTGCGCAAGCGTAAGACCGAAGTCGACGCACAGATCGCGATCATTGCTGTCCTCGGAAGGGAGGCAGGCATCCCAACGCCTGCCATCAGTAAGCTGGTCGAGCTGATCCACGACATCGAGGACGAGCGGCGCGAACAATCCTGGCCCACCCTCGACGAGATGCTGACGCTATGAATCTGGATTTCACCAATCGCCGCGTTGCCGTGACCGGAGCGGCGCAGGGTATCGGCCGGACCATCGTTCAAGCCCTTGCGGCAGAGGGCGCCCATGTGTGGGCTCTCGACATGGACGATGCCGGCTTGCGCGTCGCTGCGGAAGCGGGAGCCAAAGCGACCAGCACCCTTGATCTTGCGGATCGTGCTGCGGTCGGCCGCGCCTTCGACGAGATGGCGGACAGCCTCGGAGGCATCGACATTCTCGTCAATTGCGCCGGCGGCGTCCGAGGACAAGTGGCAAAACCGATCGAGGAGGTCAGCGAGCAGGATTGGCTTGTTCTCTTCGAGGCCAATGTGCACGGCGCGTTCTGGTGCTCGCAGGCCGTGGCCCCTCACATGAAGCGCCAGACGTTCGGCCGGATCGTCAATATCTCGTCGGGAGCAGGCCTGCGTCCGAGCCTAACCGGCATCCAGGCCTATACGGCCTCGAAGCATGCCCTCGTCGGGCTGACGAAGCAGCTCAGCTTCGAACTCGGTCCTCATGGCATCACCGTCAACAGCGTCGCCCCCGGCTTCGTGCTGTCGAACCCGGCAACGCAGCGCCAGTGGGAGAGCTATGGCCCCGAAGGCCAGGCTCGCCTGGTGGAGAGCATTCATACACGGCGCCTGGGTTATCCGCAGGACATAGCCAATGCCGTCATGTTCCTGGCCTCCGATGCAGCGGCCTGGATCTCCGGACAGATCATCTCCGCGGATGGCGGACGCTCCTGAAGCCAGAATGGGGCGGGCAAATTTTCAAGCAAGGATTTTGAGGAGGAAGCATGGACGATATCAGCAGCCAACCCTGGCGTTGGGACGAGCAGACCTGGCGCGGCAAGGTGGATCACGTGCGCGCCGGCCTCTCCATGAAGCCGGCTAAGTGGAAGAACGGAGCCCGCTGCGCCGTCGCCCTCTCCTTTGATTCCGACCATGAGACGAACGAGCTGCGCGACGGCGGCAAATCCATCGGCCGCATGTCTCAGGGGCAATACGGCAACCGCCAGGGCGTACCGCGCATTCTTAACGCGCTCGCCAAATATGATGCCAAGGCGACCTTCTTCGTCCCCGCCGTCGCCGGCCTCCTGTACGAGGACGAGCAGCGCCGAGTCGTCGCGGAAGGCCACGAGATCGGCATCCACGGCTGGATCCACGAGCTCAACAGCCAGCTACCCTACGAGATCGAACGCGATCTGATGTTCCGCTCGGCGGATGCCCTGGAGCGAATCACGGGCGTGCGTCCCGTCGGCCTGCGAACCCCGTCCTGGGATTTCAGCCCCAGTACGCTGCGCATCGAGCGGGAACTTGGCCTCCTCTACGATTCGTCGCTCATGGCCGACGACGACCCTTACGAATTGCTGGAACAAGGCGAACCCACCGGCATCGTGGAACTTCCCGTGGAATGGATCCGCGACGACGCAGTGTATTTCAACATGCACCGCTTCAACGGCCTGCGCCCGCACACACCGCCGACGGCCGTCTACGACATCTTCTTCCGTGAATTCGAACGGGCCTACGAGGAAGGCGGTCTCTTCCTGCTCACCATGCATCCGCACGTGACCGGCTACCGCTCGCGCATCTGGATCCTCGAAAAGCTCCTGGAGGAGATCACCCGGCGCTCGGATGTTTGGATCGCGACCCATGCGGAGATCGCCGCCTTCGTGAAGGCGGAATGCCCCTGATGAGCTGCCCTCCCCGTGCCCGGGATGCCGGCTTCGCCTGCGGCAGCCTGCCGGCAGGTACGCTCAACAGCATCGCGGATGTCCCAGGCGTTCGCGTCGGCCATCGGACGCTCGTTGATGGCGACATCCGAACCGGGGTGACCGCCATCGTACCGCATGGCGGGAATCTCTATCGAGAGAAGCCGATTGCCGCCGTTCATGTTCTGAACGGCTTCGGAAAAAGCGCAGGACTGGTGCAGGTAGAGGAGTTGGGCACACTCGAGACCCCTATCCTGCTCACCAACACTCTTTCAGTTGGCACCTGCTGCACCGCGCTTGTGCGCCACGCCGTCGAGAACAATCCGGATATCGGCCGCGAGACCGCGACCGTGAACCCAGTCGTGTTCGAGTGCAATGACGGGTACCTGAACGACATTCAGGCTCTGGCCGTCACGGAAGCGGACGCACGTGCTGCTTTGGAGCGCGCTTCACCTCAGTTCGAGGGCGGTTCCGTGGGTGCCGGCTGCGGGATGAGCACCTTCGGTTTCAAGGGCGGCATCGGTTCGTCCTCCCGTCGACTGGATCTCGATGGGCGAAGCTTTCACCTGGGTGTCCTTGTCCTATCCAATTTCGGCCGCCCGGGCGACCTGCGTCTTCCGGGTGGCAAAGTCGTCGGGCCTTCGAAAGCCGCCATGGACGAGAAGGCCGCAGAGAAGGGCTCAATCATCATTATCGCGGCCACGGACATTCCCCTGACCGATCGGCAGCTCAAGCGAGTCATTCGCCGCTCCGGTGTCGGTTTGGCGCGACTGGGCGCCTTCTGGGGCCATGGCAGCGGCGACATCGCACTCGGCTTTACCACCGCCAATATCCTGTCTCACGACGAGAAGGCGGATCTCGTGAACCTTCGCATCCTCAACGAGTGTCGCATCGATCGCCTCTTCGAGGCCATGGCCGACGCCACGCAGGAGGCGGTTCTCGATGCCCTTGTCGCTGCAGGCTCGATAACAGGCCGTGATGGTCATCACCGCCCGGGCCTCGTCGGCGCACTGAAATCTCTCACAACCGAAACGTGAATCCCATGACAGGCAACAAGATCTCCGACAACGATTTCGCCCTCGCGATCCATGGTGGCGCTGGCACGATCCTGCGCAGCAAGATGACGCGCGAGCGGGAAGCCGACTATCATGGAGGCCTGCGCCGTGCGCTCGAGGCCGGGCGCATTGTCCTAGCCGATGGCGGCAGCGCGCTCGATGCGGCATCCGCGGCGGTCATGGCGCTCGAGGACGAACCGCTCTTCAATGCGGGGCGTGGGGCGGTTTATACCTCGGCCGGCACGCAGGAAATGGATGCTGCCGTCATGGACGGGCGCGACCGCTCGGCTGGGGCCGTCGCCGGGATCTGCGGCCCGCGCAATCCGGTCCTTGCCGCCCGCGCCGTGATGGAGCATTCCGGCCACGTGATCCTCATCGGGGAAAGCGCCCTGCAGTTCTGCCGCAGGCAAGGCCTCGCTTTCGAGGAGCCTACCTATTTCTACACTGAGCAGCGCTGGAACGCTTTGCAGGAAACGCTTGCCATCCGCGAAAGCGGCGCGGACGACCAGGACGAGTCGCGCAAGCATGGCACGGTCGGCGCGGTGGCCCGCGACAGACATGGCAACCTTGCTGCCGCTACATCCACTGGTGGCATGACCGCTAAATCTCCAGGACGCGTCGGCGACAGTCCCGTGATCGGTGCAGGGACATGGGCTGACAACGAGACCTGCGCCATCTCGGCGACGGGTCACGGCGAGATCTTCATCCGCTATGCGGCTGCCCATGAGATCGCGTCCCGCATGCGCTATGCTGGCCAGTCTCTGGAAGAAGCGGCGCGTGCCGTCGTGATCGACATGCTGGCGCCTGCCGGAGGTTCCGGTGGCGTCATTGCAGTCGACCAAGCCGGCAACGTTTCCCTGCCCTTCAATTGCTCGGGCATGTATCGCGGCGTGGTCAGAGGTGACGGCAGGCTGCTGACTGCGATCTATGACGAGCCGCTCATCGATTTCCGGAATGCATAGGGGCGCAGAAAGCGGCTGGAGAAATGAGGCATTGAACCGAGGTGGACATCGATGAATGATTGTGCGGTTTAGACAAGGGAGAGCCTACCGTGATCTCGAACTATACCTCAGCAGCGGCTTTTCTCGCCAGCACTCTCGTCTCATCGTACGCCTTCGCACAACAACCTTCCCAGCAGCAGACCGGGCTCTGGTCCGTTTACGAACAAAGTATCAAGACTGCCAAGCATATCGACCTCACTCACGCCTTCGCACCGGTTCAGCCGGTCTGGCCAGGCTTCGGACACGCGGAGTTCAAGGCGACGACGGCAGGGTCCGATATGCCGAATTACGTCGCGAAGGGTGACGAATACACCTATGCCAAGCATGGGTTCGTCGCCACGAGTTATCTGCTCACCACGGATCAGTACGGTACGCAGCTCGATCCGCCGGCCCATTGGGACGAGTACGGTGCAACGATAAGCGACCTTCCGCCGACATATGCAGTCCGTCCGCTTGTGGTAATCCCGATCCATGAAAAAGTGGCTGCGGATCCGGGCTATCACCTCAGTGTGCAGGACATCCAGGATTGGGAGAGCCGGAACGGGCGAATTCCCGAAGGCGCCGTCGTTATGGTCCGCTCGGACTGGTACAAGGGCTGGAACGACTCGGCCCGATTTGCCAGTAAGCCGCATCCTGGGGTCAGCCTCGATACTCTCAAGTTCCTGCATCTCGAGCGCAAAATCCTGTTTCATGGGCACGAGCCTCTCGACACGGACACGACACCGACTCTCGAAGGCGAATCCTGGCTTCTGCACAATCACTTCACTCAAGCCGAAGGTGTCGCCAATCTCGACAAGGTCCCCGAGACCGGTGCCCTGATCTCCATCGGCTTCGCCAAGCCTCTCGGCGGCACGGGTGGCTATGCCCGATATGTGGCCATCGCTCCGGCCGACTGGCCGCATGGCGTGACTGTCGCTGAAGCTCCTGGCGCCCCGTTGCCGAAGCAATCGGCTCCCCTGCGCCGCGACGAAAAAGGTGTGATGCGCCCGCAAGCGGGCGCAAAGTGAACTCATGCATGAGAGGGCCGTTCAGCGGCTCTCTCGGCTCTGCCGTCCTGCGCCTATTCCCACTCTTAAAGAAGCGCCTATATCCCTCCCGTCTGGAACCAGCCCTGAAGAGGATTTTCCCATGCCGCTCAACGATAATCCCGTTTGGTTCATCACGGGCTGCTCGACCGGGTTCGGACGGGAACTGGCGCAACTGGTGCTGCGACGGGGCTGGCGCACCGTGGTGACGGCGCGCAATGCCAGTCGCGTAGAGGATCTAACCCGCGGATATGAGGAGAAGGCGCTGGCCCTGTCGCTCGATGTCACCAAACATGGTGACATCGTCGCGGCCGTCAATGAGGCTGAGACACGTTTTGGCGCCATCGACGTGCTCGTGAACAATGCCGGCTATGGGTACCAAGCCTCCATCGAGGAAGGCGACGACGCAGAGATCCGCGCCCAGTTCGAGACGAATGTCTTCGGTCTTGCAGCCATGACCCGCGCAGTGCTTCCCGGCATGCGGGCGCGCCGTCGTGGGCATATCGTCAATATCTCATCGCAGGCTGGCTTCATCGGTTATCCAGGCTCCGGCTACTACGCCGCGACCAAGCATGCGGTGGAGGGCTTGTCAGACGCACTCTCCAAGGAGGTCGCGCCGCCCGGGATCAAGGTAACCTGCGTCGAGCCTGGACCGTTCCGCACCGATTGGGCGGGCCGCTCCCTGCAGCAGCGGCGCCCGACGATTGCCGATTACCAGGACACCGTCGGCGCCCGCCTTGAAACGACGGCGAACTACAGCGGCAAGCAACCCGGCGATCCTGTTCGGGCGGCGGAAGCCATCATCAAGGCCGTCGAGGCGAACGATCCGCCCAAGCATCTGGTTCTGGGCGCCATTGCGCTCGACGGAATCGGGGAGAAGCTCAAGGAAACTCTCGCGGAAGTCGAAGCCTGGGCGGAGACAAGCCGGGGAGCGGATTATCCGGAGAGCGAGCGCTAGAAACACGTTTGCATGATGGACGGGACGGCGGCTGTCCTGATCGCATCGTATCGGGCGACCAATTGTGGTATGCCCACCGCCTCCTCCAACTCCCATCAAAGGAGCTTCTCGGCCATGAGCCTCGAATCCGTTCGCACCTTTCTGGCCCAGAACGCACCGGATATCGAGATCATCGAAATGCAGACCAGCACCGCCACCGTGACCCAGGCGGCGGAAGCACATGGCGTCGAGCCCGAAAAAATTGCCAAGACGCTGTCTCTGCGCGTGGGAGAGAAAAGCTTTCTCGTCGTCACGAGCGGTACGGCGCGGCTGGATAACCGCAAGGTCAAGGCAACCTTCGGTGGCAAGGCCTCCCTGCTGGATGCGGAACAGGTTCAGGCTCTCACCGGGCACCCCGTTGGCGGGATCTGCCCGTTCGGGTTGGCAACGCCGCTTCCGATCTACTGCGACATCTCCCTGAAAGCCTTCGACGAAGTCGTCCCGGCGGCGGGTTCGATCCACACGGCTGTGCGCATCCATCCTCAGCGGATGGCCGATCTCGTTGGCGCCGATTGGGTGGATGTGTGTCAATAGATCGCTCAAAAGGAATGAGTGCAACCGACCGTAGAGATCATCGTTGGGCAGACGCGCTTATGGCTTCAGATGCTCATTCCGGACGGCGGCAGATCGTTCGGCGCGGAAAACCAGGCCCACTATTTGCCGGCCCCGACCTTCGGTTCCACACGATGCGCTAGGCCGGAAGGCATCATAGATGCCCCAGCTTCCAAGCTAAATGATGTAAAAATCTTTCTCAGCCATGGCGAGACCAGACTTCAACTTGAAAAACAGAATGGCCTTGTACTTGGAGCCGGAGCCATCCGCGTCATAGGACAGGTAGCCGTTCTTCTTGTTATAGACTAGATAGTCGTTCCCATCCTGGGCTTTGCTGCCGATGGTCAAGAAATCCGGTTTCAGCTTTCCTGTCTCGCGTAGCTTTTTGAAAACGCTGTTCTCCAGGCGGATTCTATCATCCTTTACATTGAAGTCCGTGATCGTATCGACATTGGTCTTCGCATTCAGCACATTCTTGAAAATGAAGATGTCACGTCCCCATCCCGCGGATAAGGTGTCTTTCCCGGCTCCACCATCGAGAACGTCATTACCGGCGTCGCTGTAAAGCCTGTCGTTGCCATCTCCGCCCTGCAAGGTGTCCGCGTGCATTCCTCCATAGAGCGTATCGTTGCCGCTCTGCCCGAGCAGTCGGTTGCTTTCGGTGCCGCCATAGAGTCGGTCATGACCGGCGCCAGCATAGATCGTGTCCTGTCCCGTGTCCCCATAGAGAAGGTCATTTCCATCCCCACCTGAGAGGAAGTCGTTCCCGATCCCTCCATACAAGACATCCTGCCCGACACCACCATCGATGATATCGTTGCCACCATCTCCATAGAGCCCGTCGTCTCCGTCGAGGCCATAGATCCCGTTGGCACCCAAATTACCGAAGATCTCATTGGAGAGCGCGTTGCCCGTTAGATTGATGGCGGAATAGCCGCCTGAGGCTTTCAAAATTTCGATATTGGCGCTCAACGTGTATGACGCGTCGGCCAAGACGGTATCATGCCCCTGTCCAATGTCCTCCCAGGCAATATCGAATGGGCTGTCGACAATATAAAGATCGTCCCCGGCTCCGCCGGTCAAGGTGTCGACACCTCCCTTACCGTCGAGCTTGTCGTTGCCGGAAGTGCCTGCGATCAGGTTCGCGGAATCACTACCGATCAGGGACAGGGAACTCGTCCCATCGACAGCGATAACCTCTTCGATCTCGGCATCGGACGCCATGGCGAAGCTGACACTCGTCAAGACGACATCGGAGCCCCCTCCGATTGTTTCGAGGACGCGGTCGTCCCTGCTATCGACGATGTAGGTGTCGTTGCCTAATCCACCATCCAGCGTATCTGCGCCGGCCCCGCCATCGAGACGGTCATTCCCGGCATATCCTTCTAGATAATCGCCGTGAGACGAACCCATGAGGTGGTCATCGCCTTGCATGACGGCAGTTGCAGCGGCGGCACCTTGCGCGTGGAAACTGGTGAGCCCAGGATAAGTAGACTGTACCAAACCATTCACTTCGCTATAGACCAACCAAGGCGTGCTCTGTGGTCCGAAGCGAAGATATGCGATGCTTTTACCAGCCTCGAAGACTATAGATCCCTCGTAGAAGACATCGACAGGATCTTGATAAATTATAATCTTGAAACTCGCTATGTAATAACCGGATTCCATTCTATCGACTAGGCTTTCACCCACGACCGACGTGAAGAGTTCCTCCAATCTGAGCCCTTGCGGCATGCTGCTAGTGAACGTGACAACGGCCATAGTGGGTTACCAGAGAACTTTCAAGTGAGTGGTCAGCAATGGAGCATATCGGGGTCGGCTACGCTCAAAACAGGAATCCGACTTCCACTCACGCCCGAATTGGCCGATCGGCGCTACAGTTCGAAATCCAATCCGCAGGGCACTTCGGATATTTAGTCCTAAGTCTTCACCAAGGCAACACAGACTTGATCCCACGCAACTTGACGAGGAGCAGCGCGCCGATGCGAGGAATCGCCGCATGGCAGCATAGCACCGTACTTGCCGTCCGCAGCCAACCACAAATCAGGATCGCTGCGGTAGCGGCTGACGAGGCTGGGAGCTGGTCTCGATCCCTTCCGATGATCCGGACCTTACGGTCAGCAACGCCACCGGTGTGATCGCGAGGATGACGAGAAACGCCGCAAGCCCGAAACAGGCGCTGTAGCCGAAATGCTGAGCGATCCAGCCTGCCCCGATGCCGCCGATCATGCTGACGAGCGCGTCCATGCATTGCAGCAGCGTGAAGTCGATCCCAGCCTGGCGAGGATCCGAGAGTGTCATGAACTGTGCATAAAGCGCCACGAACCCGAGCGCCATGATGGCGGACGAACTGCCAAGCGCAAGGCCCAGTAGAAGCAATTGAGATGCTCCCCCGTTCCACGCGGCCGCCGCAAGTCCAGACAGAGTGAGAGCCTGCAGGACGAGCGCGAGGACCATGATCGCTCGTGCTCCCCAAGATCGGACCAGAGCGCCGCCCAGAAGCGCGCAGCCGAAACCGAGGATCATCCCTCCGGCCCCATTGACGATTCCGAGCGAATCCAGATCGAGACCGGAATCGACGAGGAATGGACCTAGCATCGCCAAGCCCCATTTCTGTGATACGGCATAAAGTGCGGCCAGCGCCAGCCCCTTGCGCATCTCTGTACGCCTCAGTGCGTCACGCAGAGATGGCCTATGAGTTCTCGCGTCGACTGGTGTGATCGCAGGCGACAGGACGAAGGGCAGCCCGAGCAGCAGGAGAAGGACCGCCATGACGATCATGGCCTGAATCCAGTCGACTCGCGCAACGAGCACCAGGAAAAGACCTGAGCCAATCGCGGAACCGAGATAGGCCCCACCCACCTGAGCGGCATTGCCCCAGCCGTGATACCGCTCGGACAGGCTTTCGACGGCATGACCATCGCAAGCGATATCGACGGTCGAGGCTGCGAACGCGACCACAATGAATATGGCCATGAGTGGCGCAAAGCTGGTCGGACCGATCACGGCAGCCAAGACGAAGCAGACGGCCGAGATCAGCCCGCCGATCAGGACGATGGATCGCGACCGGCTCGGACCGGTTGACGGCAGACGATAGCGCTCGATCGCCGGGGCCCAGAGAAACTTCAGCACCCATGGCAGAACCGCGAGGTAGGTCAGCCCAATCTGGTCGAGAGGCAGTCCACGACCGCGAAGCACACTCGGGAGAGCGCTGAAGGTCACTCCTCCGATGATGCTCTGCCCCACATACAATCCTCCGATCGCAAGGACGATAGCGAGCGGGGTGTCGAGACCGCGAGCGGGCGGCGCTCCTGAGGCCGTCATCGTCACCACCGGTACCGCAGACCTGCGATGACCTTACGGCCCTCGTCGAAGTAGCAATAGTTGGACGTGCAGACCTGACCGTCCTCGTCGAGCAGGTTCGTGGCATTCACCTGGAAGCGCAGTCCCTTGAGGCTCGGATTGATATTCTCGAGATCATAGCGGATTGCGGCATCGAGATAGGTACGAGGATCGTTCTCGATCACGAGGCGGTTGAGGTTGTCGCCGAAGCTGGAGCCGACATAGCGCACGCCGCCGGCAATGCCGAGGCCCCTGGCCGGTCCCTCCTGAACAGTATAATCGAGCCAGAACGATGCTAGATGGTAGGGTACGCTCGTCAGCCGATTGCCCACGGTTTCCGGGGTCAGCTTCTCGATGCGCGCATCGGTGTAGGAATAGGACGCCTGGATGTTCAGACCTTCCGTCAGCGAGGCAACGCCTTCAAGCTCGAAGCCCTGGGAGCGCAGATCGAGCTGAACCTGCTGGTTCGTGCCATCGACGACTTGGTAGACCACCACGTTGTCCTGATGAATATCGAAGACGGCAGCACGCAGCGATGCATTGAGACCTGGAAGGTCGTATTTCACGCCGACCTCGACCTGTTCGCCCGTCGTCGGCTCGGCCACGCCGCCGCCCAGAATGGTACCTGGATTGGGCGTGAAGGACGTACCCCAGCTCACATAGGGCGCGAGCCCGAAATCGGTCACATAGCCCAAAGCGGCACGCCCCGTGAACTTGGTGTCATCCCGATCGAACTCGAGGCCTGCACTGTCGAACTCGCTCGTCAGCCAGTCATGACGGCCGCTAAGAGTCAGCCGCCAGTTCTGCCACTTGAGTTGATCCTGAATGTAAATTCCAGTGAGGGTCTGCGTCTGATCCTCCCGATATGAGAGCACTGGATCTGTCCCGATGGGGACGACGCCGAAACCTTGCTTGGAGACATAGCTCAAGCGGCTGACATCCAGACCGGTCAGGATCGTGTGGTCGACCGCACCCGTTTTCAAGCGGCTTTCGAGATAGGTATCGCTGACGATACCCCAATTGTTCTCGCGAGTGAGGCCCGACCCAGCGAAGAAATATTCCTGGTTGGTGCCAAGCGCAGAGAACCGCGTGCGCTGGCGCAGGATGAACATATCGTTGAGGCGATGCTCGAACTCATAGCCGATCCGGCCCTGCTTCTGGCGAAAATCATTGTATCGCTTGTCGCCGGCAAACACACGGGTCGCGCCGATCGAGAGGCTGGTGGGATTGCCTGCAGCGTCCAGCGCGTAGTTGTTGATATAGGCTGCGGTACCACCGGTGGTCGAATCCATGTATTCGCCGAGGATCGTCAGCATCGTGGCATCGTTCGGCCTCCAGGTGAAGGCCGGCGCGATGAAGATCCGGTCGTCCTTGACGGCATCGATCTCGGTTCCCGCATCGCGCACGAGACCGGTCAGACGATAGAAGAACGTGTTGTCGGAATTGACGGGACCTGAAAGATCGAAGTTGCCCTGAAGACGTCCATAGAAGCCGGTTTGAACTTCGACTTCGCGAAAGGGTAGAAAAGTCGGGCGCTTCGAAATCAGATCGACGACGCCACCGGTGCTGCTTGCGCCATAAATCGAGGCCGCGGGCCCTCTCAGAACCGTAATTCCGTCCAAGCCGTAAGGCTCGAGCCGGAACAAGCCGTTCGGGCTGTTCACCTGGCGCAGGCCATCACGGAATACCCCGGTATAGGTGACATCGATGCCGCGGATGGTGAAGGCGTCGTAACGCGGATCAAAACCGTAGCTCCCAACCCGGGCGCCAGGCGTATAGGATAGTGCATCGAGCAACGTCTGGGGCTTGCGATCCTCCAGTTGCTCCTGCGTGACCGTTGACATCGACCGAGGCGTCTCGAGAACTGGCGTGTCCGTCTTGGTTGCACTGCGGGTCGACGTGGCGACATAGCCGTCGGCGGTGATGTCACCCCCCTGCCCGGTTTGGCTCCCTTCAACCGTCACCTCCTCAAGCTGAATGGCGCGCGTCTCTGATGTCTGAGCGAACACTTCAGTTGAAACGAAAACAAGAGCTGACGATGCCAGCAACGTAAGGGACAGCTTCACAACAGAAACCTTCATATCACGACGACGGTTTCCGCCCATCAGAACAGTTCTCGGAGAGTCAAATACTATAGTTTTTAATTATTATAATAAAATTATACATATATTCGAACTATTCTAACCTATATCAGCGTTAGTTGCCGAAACATGCTCATTCGTTTAGCCGGCAGCGTCCGCCGAACTGACGCACATACTTTTGATACTGTCGGCGAATTCAGAGGGTTGGCGCCAACGCAGCAAAGCGGGTCACGCGCGTCTTGGTGCGCGGCCATCCGTCCAACCAGTGTACGACCCGCAAGACGTTCATCGCAGCCGCCGAACACACCTCCTGGAGGCCGGTCTTCAGGAGC
>NZ_VOSK01000250.1 GCF_009296175.1 Microvirga tunisiensis
CAGGCGCCCACCGTCGAAAGCAGCGGTGATCTTCTTGCGGCCAACGGCTGGAAACGGGAAGGTGGCAGGTGTATCGTCCGGCATGGCGAGTGTGGCACAGGGCAATTGGTGGCAGGGATTAGTCTCAACAACCAAATCCTACGCTGCTTCAAGTGCTTAAGCTACACTCGCCAGCCTTCATCAACCTTCCCATGCATAAGAACGGCTAGGCTGTCTGGATCGACCCGCAACTGGACACAAGAGGTGAGTCTTTTTCTGCCTGTGCACTTCGTATCGGGAATTGCTCAGGCAAGGAAACGCCCTAGCGGAAGGGTCCTTGCTCGACCTCTGGCTCAGGGCGTGAATGTCCTTGGCTGAGGATCGGGTTCGGAGCCTCAGCCAGGGCTACTGCGGCTCAAGGGAACTGAACCAGGATCAGCTCCCATTCGAAACTGCATTCCAGAACATCCCGTTCGGCGAAAAAGCGAAGGGTACTGCTCTCCAAAGTGTCGCCCGTGAAAGAGCGGTGTTGCCCAGATAGATTCGACAAGCAGCTCGCGCGACAATTTCAAGCGGGTACCAGATCGACGCGAGTATCATCTGGGTCCTCGTTGCGGATCAATCCTTGAGCCGCGTCACGAATGTTGCCGATCCGATCGCACCAAACCTGTCATTGAGCACAGCTCGTGCTCTGACTCCTTCCTGATAAGCATCACGATTTCGCCTCATTCAAAGAGTTTTTCCGAAGTAATAGCTCAGGGAACCATAGCTATATCGACTCGATTACCCTTCTTATGATAAGGGAGTTGTTCGATAAAACGCGGTCACTTCGACATCTGCCATAGCCTGTTCGTTACGGCGCAACGGCCATCCTTGTAATAGTGGCATTCTCTCTCAGACAAATCTTCTCTAATGTGCTGAGAGATTTTCCATTTCTTCTGTTCTTTCCCACTCTTATCCTATCGGCTGTTCTCTTCAACCGGGGGAGTGGCCTCGTTGCGACGGTGCTGAGCGCCGCCCTCTCAGCCTATTTCCTTCTCGAGCCGATCGGCAACTTCGCGATCAGAGACCCGGGTCAGGTTCTCGGCTGGTGCCTGTTCATGGTGATCGGGATCGCCATTACCCTCATCATTGAGGCTCAGCATGCTGCCTACCGCCAACTCAAGGAAGCCCATGCAGAACTGAAGCGGGCGCATGAAGCTGCGAAGGCCTCCGAGGCTGACAAGGCCGAGCTCCTGGTCGAGTCCAATCACCGGATCATGAACAATCTGCACACAGTGGTTTCGCTGCTTCACCTCCAGGCCCGCAGCACCAAGGAACCTACTCGCGAGGATTTCATGACCGCCGCAGAGCGCGTGAGCGTCATGGCCAAAGTGCAGCGGCGTCTGGTGCGGTTGGAGGGAGCCGTATTGGCGGACAGCCGCCCGTTCATCGAGGAACTCTGTTGCGACCTGGAGGCAGCCTTGATCGGCCTTCGCCCCATTCGCCTTGATGTCGAAGCCGAAAGCCATTCCATTCCACTCAATCAGGCGGTTTCTGTCGGGCTCATCATCAACGAACTTCTGGTCAACGCGCTCAAATATGCCTTTCCCGGTGATCGTAGCGGACACGTCAGGGTGACGGTCACGCGCACCGACCAAGAATACTGCCTTGCCGTCAGCGATAATGGCGTGGGTCTGCCCGCTACTCAGGGGAGCACCCCTTCCGCGACATCGACGGGTCTGGGTCAGCGCCTGATCCGTTCATTCGTGATGCAGCTGAACGGGCGGCATGAGATCGAGCCGCTCTCGCATGGAACAGGCCGATCCGAACCTGGGCTGCCTTGCCAAGGCGTCCTTTTTGCAAAATTCTGTCTGTCACCAGCCATGGTATCTCCGGGCTTCACTGCGCCTGAGGATGTAAAGGCATGGTTAACAGCTGATTAAAGCCCGGCTTGGACGAGAAGATGAGCCAGCCTTCTCTAGAAGTTAGCTTGGCTTTTCCGATTGGACCAGCCTGTTCCTGCCTTTGCTGCCAAGCTATTATTGAGGCTTCACTTGGTGGGCGCGATTGCCGCACAGGGGAACCCCCGAGGAATGAACATGGTGCCGCGGCCGTTGCCGAAGCAGTTTGCTGTGTACCTGTGCCTTGTCTCAATGAGTGATGTTCCCAGCCCGCAAGCCTGAGTGCCGTCCAGAGCCGGATCGATGGCATAGCCGATCAGGCTGGAGTGGAAGGGGCTGCGCGCCTGAACGTGAACGACACGCTGACAGCCTTGCCGTGGCCCTTTCGACGCCGCTTGGTGCTCACCCTCCAGAGCCTGCAGGCCTTCTCGTCCGATCCCGAGGTCCAGCGGGCCGCCGAGTTCTTTCAGCTGAAGGCTGCAAGAGTGTGGGCTGCCATGCCGTTCCAGGGCCATTCGGCTGAGACGGCCTCGCGAACCACCGTATTGGTTGAGCACCGGTCCGGGCGTCCAACGGCGACCCAAGCCAAGAAGCTCTGATCGGATTTCAGAGGAGACCCTCTGACGCCGGGTTCAGCTGGAGTAGTCCGCGAGGATGGCAGGGCTCAGAACCGGGAACCAGCGCCGACGGCTCGGGTTACGGGAGAGATGGCCAGCTCTTGGCGGCTGGTCTGGTCATCCGCCCCTCCAGAGCAGGAGGAACAAGTGTGTACTCGTCTGGGAGCATGGAGCCTCGCCCTCAGCCTCACTCTTGGCGTGATGGGCTGTGCGCCTGGGGATGTGCCCAGCCTGAGAGAACGGGCCCAGCAGGCCTGGAGCGAGGTGCTCCACGAATATCAACAACGGGCCGATCAGGTGCCCCCATTAGTCGAGGCAGTGCGGAAGAAGGCCCCGACCGAACGCGAGGTGCTCGACGAGGTCATGGCCGCCCACGACGAGGTCGTGGCCATCCGCAACGCCGACGGCTTCCTGGCCGAGCCGGAGCGCTTCCGGCACTACGAGCAGGCCCACAGCGCCTCTCGGATGCCCTGGAGAGGCTGTACACGACGATCAAGCGCTATCCGGAGCTTACCGGCGACACGGCCCTGCAGAACCGCCTGCACGAATTCCAGCGCCAGGAAGACCAGCTGGTGGTGGCACGCAGCGATCTCATCGGCGCCGTGCGGGCCCATAACGAGGAACTGGGCAGGTTCCCAGGCGGCTGGATCGCCGCGATCATCGATGCGAAAGCAAAGCCGCTCACCACGTTTGCCCAAGCCGAGATCGAGCAGCCGCCAACCCCGGCGAAGCCGTAGCTCGGCACGACCATACTCTGAAGTTCGCAAATCCCTACCGGTGCAGAACCAGGCCTGCAGGGGCCCATTGCTGCGCGCAGGAAGCCCCATAGCGAAATCCTGAATCGGCCGGTAGTCCTCCTGGTGGAGGACGAACCGCTGGTCCGCCTGACGCAGGTCGACATTCTGCGCGAGGACGATCGCCAGGGCCGAGGCCCATTCAGCGAGTGAAAGCCGGGCTCCTGATAATCTGGCCGCCCCTGCATGAGCAGATCGTACTCCACTGGCGTGCGACCTGACACCCCGGGGCATCGCCGTTGCCGGATTGCTGATGTCGGATCAGTACCGCGTCAGCACGGTTTTCCTTTAGACGTTGGGATTGCCCCACCAGGGAGCCCCCAATAACGCCGAGTGGTCGCTTAGCCAGGCGAGGAAACGTGTTACCATCTTGGTCCGTGGCTCGGATACAGAAGGACTGCCGGTGCGCTGCTTCTTTCACCTCGTCAACGGTCGAGAAATGATTCTGGACGACACGGGTGTCGACGTTGTCGATTTTGAGATGGCTGCGACGCAGGCACGAAACGCCATTGACGAACTGCGGTACGCCAATGGCGGCAGCCGTGACGATTGGAGCGGATGGCGCCTTGAGATCGTCGGTGTGGAGGGCCGCCTCCTTCACTCCCTGGATCTTGAACCGGCTCTGCATTGACCAGAGCCCTTGTCTGGGGACCGTGTTGCAAATCCTCGTTTGACAGCAGGGATGACAGCCATTCGTCATCGGGACTGTCGACCGCGTTCGCGGCAAAGAAAAAGCGCCCTTGAGAGGGCGCTTTGAGGGTCACCGGCCGTATGGGGGCATATTAAGCCGGCGATGCTTGTTAATGGGCTTGCGCCGCTTTGGTTCCCCGCCGAAGGGGCATGGACTTTGACGGCCGTCTGCCTGTCTGGGTCGACGGCATGAGCGGTCAATGTCACTTGCCTCATGGGAACGCCGTTGGACGGAGCGGGATTATTCTCTGGTCAAACTGTGGAGGCTATGATGATCGACGTCAGAATTCCCGCAGCCGCGTTGTTGTTGGCAGGCCTTACTCTCTCCGTTGCCGCAGCCGAGAGCACCCTATCCGAGGACACGCTCTCCGATACATCCTGACAGCATCACCTCTGGTCGCAGAAGTTCGACACCGTCTCCGATCCAGAAGCAACGGGATCCATCGCTTCCCAATCCATCTCAGGCACGAACATGAGCCGCCCCGACTGCGTTCCGGCCGGATTGCAGTTCAGCAATCCTCCTCTTCCAGGTTGGCGCATCGGGTCTTGTTCATAGATCGTGAGGCTGGGCGCACGTAGAGATGAGGCGGTCTTCGCAATCCTTCTCATTCGGGGCATTCTCAATCCAGAAAGGAGGCAGCCCCACGCATGTCTTCGGAGCCTTCGAGTTGGACATCACACCGGGAACTCCCGACAACCCAGCCTCGATCAGGGTTGCCCTTCTGCGCTATACCAGGGGCGAGGATGGCCGCCTGTTCATCACTCCGGACTGTGATTCGCTCGAGGAACTGGAAGGGCAGATCAATTCTCTTCAAGATGAGCTGGACGAAATCCGGGAACGAGCCCGACGAGCCTTCCAGGCGACCTAGAGCCCACCTCATTTCCTCCGCTCTCTTGGCCCGGCCGTGCTCAATCGTGTCATCCAACCTGGGAGGATTTGATTGCGGTCTCACCCTCAGCGTTCGGCTCGCTTGCAGTGACCTGGACAGGCCCGACACGCCGTGCTCAGCACGCAAGCAAGCCGGAACGGCCGCTCCAGCATGACGTTCCCCTCGGGAGGAGAGGATCATGCCAACGCAGTTACCAAACGAGAGACAACTTCGCGAACCAGGCTCCATGGAACTCGACCCTTCGGGTGAGGGCATCGCCATTGAGGAGACCCGGCGTCTGATTGCCTCCAGCAAGGTCGAGGGCACGCCGGTGTTCAACCAGTCCGGCGAGCAACTCGGGAGCGTGTACAACTTCATGGTCGACAAGATCTCCGGTCAGGTCGCCTATGTGGTGATGAGCTTCGGCGGCTTTCTGGGGATCGGCGAGAGCTACCATCCGCTGCCCTGGCGGGCTTTGACCTATGACCCGCGACTGGGCGGCTATGTGGTCGACATTGACAGGGACCGGCTGGTTGATGCACCGCAGTACAGCGCCGGGGAGGATCCGTTTACGGATAACGAGTACGGCGCCAGGATCGATGCCTACTACAAGACCACCCCGACTGCTTGATCGATGCAGCAATCCTGCTCTGCTATGGGCTGAGGCATTGTCGGCGTGACCAGGATCTGTGGTGGCATGGTCGGAGGCATGCCACCCGGCTCGCCCGGAGGCGGAATGCCGCCAGGCGGGGTTGGCGGAAGAATGGGGGCTTGTGAGGCAGCCAACCGCCGTTCGTCCTGAAACGATCCGCCTTCCACCGGGCAACTATCAAACCGCTCCGCACTTCTTCACGCTCCCGTTGCGTGCCGCTCCTGCGTCATGCTGTCAAGCCTGGATGCCTTGTGCGGCTACGAACCTTCGGACAGGCTGAATCCGCGACAGTCCGCAGAAGACCGGATGACAGGAGCATCATGATTCACAACAGCCGTTTCCAGGAAGCCGTTCAAGCTCGCGGCGAGGGCGGCAGCTTTGAAGCCGCCGCGCGAGAACATCTCAAGTCGCTTGCGGATGCCGGTGAGACGGCGGAGCAGATCGTAAGCCAACTCTCGGAGGTGGCGGCTTCCTATGCAAGTGGCGGTCTCCAGGACGAAGCCAACACCCTGCGTGAGATCGTGCGCCAGTATCAGTCGCAGTGGGCAAAGGTTGGAGTTCGTCCCGCCTGACGCTGAACGCCCTCCCATCTCCAATCTGGCTCAAGGGGGCATCAGACCTGGTGTTATCCATTGGGACGCCCTGCTCGCAGTCTACCGATGGAGGATATCCACGGTGCAGAGGGTTATGCCACCTCGCTGTTTACTCTTTTTCCCGCTCCCGGTTGCTCTCGCTATCCCGCTCCGCAGGTGGGGGCGTTCTGGCCCAGATCTCGGAAGCCAAATCGAGCATCACCGCGACCGCATCCCGGACAGCCTCGCTGTTCGCGCTGACACGTGCACTTTCCAGGATCAACCCCAGACGTCGCCGCTCCGGCCATGGCAGGGCCGCCAGGGCGTTGTCACGTTAAATGCCGCCAAGCGCGCTGAGGCTGATTTGTCTACCGGACAGGCTCAAGCAGCAATTTTGGCCACAGCTTTCCATACCGCCATGGCGCTGAGGCGGTGCAGATGGGTGGCAGGGGCGGAGCGGCTGGAGCGAGGTGGAACGAAAAGATTGCGGACGGCCGAGAACACGCTGACGAACCGCTGCAGGTACCTGGGCGCTCGAAAGCCTTGCATCGCCCGCTCGCGTCGCCGGAACGGCAGATGCGAATTCTCCGCCCGATTGTTAAGCCCCTTGTGCGAGCGGTGTTCGACGTCCGGCATGACCTGACGCCGGGCGGCCGCGTAGGAGCCGAGCTTGTCGGTGATCATCCGTCGTGGAGGGCAGCCCTGCTTCCGCAACAGACGCTTCAGCAAGCGCTTGGCGGCCTCGGTGTCGCGTCGGCTCTGGACAATCTCATCGAGCACGTATCCGTCCTGGTCAACCGCCCGCCAAAGCCAGTGCTTCTTGCCAGAAATCGTGACCACGACCTCATCGAGGTGCCAGATGTCGCGGCGGCTCGGCGCCTTGCGCCTGAGGCGGCGGGTGTACGCGGGTCCGAACTTCAGCGCCCACCGGCGGACCGTCTCATAGGAGACGGCGATACCGCGCTCGAGCAGCATCTCCTCGACCAGCCGCAGACTGAGAGGAAACCGGAAGTACAACCACACCGCATAGGCGATGATCTCGGGTGGAAAGCGATGGCGCTTGTAGCTGACAGGCTTGCTCATGCCGGACCATCTACACCGCTCGATCTCGTGCCCAGGTTAACGTGACAACGCCCGCTGAAGGCAAGGGGCCCGACACCTCTGTCCGCGACGTGATGACGGAGGACGTCAAGTACTGCTACGAGGACGATGAGACCGAGGATGTCGCCCGCAACATGGCCGACATCCAGGTCCGCCGCCTGCCGGTGCTCACCCGCGACAAGCGGCTGGTCGGTATCATCTCGCTCGGCGACATGGCGGTGTCGGATGGCTCCGGCCGAGTCGGCGAGGCTGTGGCGGGCATCTCGCAGCCGGGCGGCCAGCACAGCCAGACCGGCTGATCGCGCACGTGAGTTGGTACGCGGGGAGGGGCCGTCACAGAGCCCCTCCCCGGTGATCTGATGACACCCGAGGGACGGGCGGGCTTAGGACAAGGCCGTCGGGCGTCTCGTTTTTAACGCAACCGTCCGGCCCGGGAGGCGCTCAATGATCTGGGCCCGCAGGATCATCGCTCCGGGCGAGTGGAATGAGGTCCAGGATCAGTTCGAAAGCCTGTTCGTGAAGCTCGGGTGCCCGGGCCAGAAGATGATGCTGGTGGCCACCTCCGGCTGTGGCCCAACCATCCTGTCCGCCAGCCTCCCGAACACGGTTCTTCTGACCGCATTAGCAGGCTTCGAGAAGACCGGTGACGGCGAGCTCCCGGCCGAAGCCTCGCTGCTTGTCGGCCATCCCTATGCTTTCGAGAAACGCCTCAGGTATCCCAAACGGCCGTCCATGTGACAAGCCCAGGCGGCAAGGTCTTGGACAGGTCAAGGTGACGGCTGCGTGAGCGTGCCACAGGCTTGCTGGTTGATGTCGCAGAGATCACACAACATCTTTTATTTATGGCTGGCTCCAAGTTCAGGCCACCCAACCCCATTGTTCTTGGCGATGTGGTCCGAGAGCATCTGGGACAGCAGTTGCGTGGCGTCTATTCCGACCTCATCATCTCCGATCTGCCTCCGGATCTCGTCAGGCTGATCGGACGCCTGGAGAGTTCCATCCGGATCCCTGAGGATCGGCATGATCCAGGCTTCGTCCAGGACCTCCTGAACTCCATCCGTCATCTGCGCGCCTTTGCGATCGCGCTCACCCATGACGCGAACCGTGCGGAAGACCTGGTGCAGAGCACGCTGCTGAAGGCCTGTGACCGGCGCAACCGGTTCGAGCCGGTCACAGGCCTTCAGGCCTGGCTGTTCACGATCCTGAAGAACGACTTTCACACCGAGCACCGGAAACGGCAGCGGGAGGTCGAGGATGTCGAAGGCGCCTATGCCGCCCGTCTGACCACGCTGCCGGAGCAGTTGGATGAGCTGGAGTTGCAGGATCTGTCGGAGGCTTTGTCCAAGCTGCCGGCGTGGCAGCGCGAGGTCCTGCTGCTGGTGGGCGCGGAGGGCCTGAGCTACGAGGAAATCGCTGCCCGTCAGCACGTGACGGTGGGCACCATCAAGAGCCGGGTCAACCGGGCCCGCCACCATCTCGCGGATATCCTTGGCCTCGGACCGGAAGACGCCATCGGCACGCGGTTCACGCATCATTAGCGCCGGCGAGAATGCACGAGGGCAGAGACAAGCAGTTCCGAGGCAGTGCTGACGATCTCAGCCCCTGGCCATGCAGCGGAGGAGTCTGCCATGCGATCAAATATTCGACGAGACCTCCGCGTCGGCAGACGGACACGAACACTTTTCACGTCAGGCCTGCTGATCCTGTCTCCGGCCTGTGGGTTTGCTCAACCGCAACCACCGGCCCCGGAGCGGCAGGCCTGTGCGGCCGGCGAGGCCCGGGGGATCGTCGGGCAACCCTACTCGCCCGAGCTGGCCGAAAAAGCCCGGCGGACCGCCGGTGCCCGCGAGGCCCGCAAGATCGAGCCGGGGGGTGCCTACACGACGGACCTCGATTCCGATCGGCTGGACATCGAGGTGGACCGCGCCGGGATCGTGACGGGCCTCCGCTGCGGATGACGTTCCATCCGCAGCGGTTTGCCGCGGTGGTCCGGGCCATCGGAATGGCCATTCCTGCCGGCCGGGGGAGAACAGAGGGAGTTTGTCGGGCCAGGCAAGCCCGTGCTTCTGGTGCCTCCCGAGTGGCCCAACCTCCATTCCAGACGGATTAATGTCGGAATATAATTGGTTCTGATGATCGAGTGCTTTGGCTCCGACATCATCCAGTCCGAGTTGTGTTGCCTTTCCGGCGGACCCATCACCCGCCGAGGATCGCACGTTGAACGAGGAGGAACGCACAATGGCCCGCAATCCGATGACCCCCTTCCG
>NZ_VOSK01000251.1 GCF_009296175.1 Microvirga tunisiensis
ACTTCAAGAAGATGTATGACAGCCTGCGTGATTTCCGGAACGAGGAGTACCTCTGGTTCCAAGTCGCCGAGTATGGCTTTGACACCTTTATGATCCGCACCCGCGCCCGTGGATGATGCTGGAGACGCGCACAAACCTTTCAGTGAGAAGAGAGAATCTCGCTGAAGAAGGCCGCTCATGGCGCGGCGCTTGCCGATCTAACGAAGGGCGACGACTCGCGACCGGTCCAATGGAATGGCCTCAGAGATCACCAATCCCCCGTAAAAGCGCAGGGCCGAGCAGGCGCTCCGGGCCTCGTCGAAGAGCCGAATGATTTCGCTGAGTTGATCATCGTCCAATTCATGGGCCGTCCTGTGCTGATCGATCAACTCAGCGATGTGGCTGTTCCAGACTCGACTGGACATTGTTAACTTAAGGGTTTTTGCGTGCATTTTGCAGATTTTCGGCCGGGGCCGGGGACGTACTTTCAAAAGCTTTGGGCTGGGGTTGGTGACCTCAATCAGCCCTCATTTGCTTAAGTTGACAATCCCCTTCACGCCAGGCTTAGAACGTATTGATCCCGTGTTGGCTTGCCGCCATCTCCTTGACGAGGCAAGCCGCATGGTAGTGCATCGCGCACTTGATCGTCAGGATCTGAAGGAGCAACGGGGAGCGGCGGTGCAGCGCCTCCTTGATCATCATCCGGTACGCCTGCCGCAAGGCTCGATCACGGACTCGGCTTTCCAACCGGAGCACAATCACGGCTGACTGGACGAGGGCCGCAAGGCTCTGCCTGAGGTGAGCCGGCCAGGGCCGCTTCGGCCAGTGCTCGAGGCTCGCCAACGGTCCGTGCAGGTAAAGGTGCCTGACCCTCTCGCAATAAGCCTCCGGAGCATAAAGCGCCTGCATGACCCGAAGATGGCCGCGCCTGAGCTGATCCCGATCCAGCCGAAGGGGAATCACGTTCGTCCCGCTCGGCGGGTTGTCCACTTCGTCAAGCCGCCCTTCCCTCGCCAGCCGCGCGTGCAGTGGGGTCTTGGGAATGGCACTCAGCATGCCGACCATCGTGGTGATGATCCGGGCCTCCTGGATGAAGGCAATCTGCCGATCGAAGATATCCGGCCCGTCATGGTCAAAGCCCACGATCTGGCCGCTCCAGACCTCAAGGCCGGCGTCCTGAATGCAGTGGATCTTATCAACAATGGAGCCGCCTTGGCGCAGGTTCTGCAGTTTCTTCGTTTCCCGCAGAGAGGCTTCGTTCGGCGTCTCCACGCCGACGAACACGATCCGGATGTTGACCGCGCTCATCAGGGCGAGCAGCTCCGGATCATCCGCCAGGTCGATTGACGCCTCGGTGAAGAACATGAGCGGAAACCCGTTGGTCTGTTGCCACGCGAGAAGGTCCCGCAGGACTGCTTTGATCTCCCTCTTGTTGCCGATCAGGTTGTCGTCGACGATGAACACGGTCGACATCCCGTGCCGGCGCCAGAGGCAGTCGAGTTCGGCGATGATCTGCGGGCTGGTCTTGAGGCGTGGCTTGCGCCCGAAGGTCACAATGATGTCGCAGAACTCGCACGTGAACGGGCAGCCGCGCGAGAACTGCACGCTGCCGAAGGCATAGTCCCTCATGTTCAGCAGATCATGCCGGGGGACCGGTAGTTGCGTCACATCGGTCCTGTGGGCCTGCTCGTAGCGGCGGGCCTGCTGGCCGGCGCTCCAGTCGGCCAGGAACTGGGGCCAGGTTGTCTCGGCCTCGCCGATGAAGATGACGTCGACATCGGAGCCGAAATAGTCCTCCTGGACGGTGACCCAGGGGCCACCGACCACCACGAAACAGCCGCGCTGTTTGAGTTCTGCGATGATCTCTCGCATGTGGAAGCGCTGGACCGACATGCCCGTGACACCGACGATGTCAGCCCGGGCACACCGGTCATAATCGATGGGCCTGACGTTCTCGTCGATCAGCTCGATCCGGTGCTCCGCAGGGGTGAGCGCCGCCAGCAGGGGCAGAGCCGCGACGGGCAGGTTGGCTTTCACGCCAAGCAGGTCAAGTGCATATTCCAGCCCCCAGAAGCTGGTCTCGAATTTCGGGTTGATCAGGACGATGTCCGCCATCGAGAACATCCCATGCAAGTGCGACGAACTGGCTGCTCACGTCGCGCGCTGCGGGTTCGGAGGGCTTCGTGCCGCGTGACTAGCGCGGATTGCTGAAGAAGGTGTCGTCCGCAGCCAAGTCAGCAATCAACTGTGCCAGGGCTTGGGCTGCGGCCAGCAGTTCCTGTCTCTCCTCCTCCGTCAGTCGCCCAACCGGAGCACTCCAGCGGCGATCTGCTCCAGGGTTCTCCAGCTCTGCTGTCTGGAGCAGAGGTTCCTCGTCATCCCAGCTCACCGTCAGCTTTGGCATCGGACTGCTCCCGGATCGGACAGCTCTTGACAGGCCTCGGCGCAAGAGTACCCGATCCCGCGACGATCAGAAACTGCCCCTGTTCGCCTCCTTGGGATGATCCGCAGCTGACAGGCCTCTTACGGGCACGCGTAAGATTTGCGCAGTAAACCGCGCCCAAACAGGACAAGCTCGGAACAATACCTCTCCGATGCTCCCGGTTTCCTGGGTCCGACACACGCTGGGTCAACCTCTGCTTCAGGCGCGACCGTGACAAGGTCGGCTCGTCACCTCTGACCGGCCCTCCCCTGCTGGTCTGCCCATAACGGGAAAAGCGGCATGAGATCTCAAATGAGTTCCTCTCAGTGGCTGTCTACCGACGGCAGTTGAACTGGATTGGGCAAGTCAGGTGCAAGGCAGACTGCCTTGGCACATTGGAGGCGTGGCACCCGTCCTGCGAGCCGCTTGAGGTGAACCATTCACGGGGCATCGTTAACTTAACGGATTTCGCTCACCTTTCGGGCATTTCCGGCCTGAGGCAGGTCACAGGTTTTCAAGGCCTTCGCTTCTGTGGCAACGACCTCAAACAGCCGACATCGGCTCAAGTTGACGATGCCGCTTGCGAACCGCCGCTTATGCTCCCACAGCGGCTCCATCCAATTCTGCCCTTCCCCAGTCCTCGCGACGGCTGAGGAACGGCAGCCCTCCCGCGGGACTTTCCCTCAAAGCGCCGATTCCGGCGCCGGAGCAAAGGAGGGAAGAATGTCGATCGTGAAAATGGTCGAGCTATCGTCCCAGTCACCGGATAGTTGGGAGGATGCCACCCGTCAGGCGGTGGAGCGAGCCTCGCGCACGGTGCGGAACATACGCTCCGTCTGGGTCAAGGAATTCGAGGCTGTCGTGGAGAACGATCAGGTCACCCAGTTCAGGGTCATCCTGAAGATTGCGTTCCAGCTCGATGAGGGCGCCAACGCCCGGAGCACAAGGAGCATGGGAAGCGACGAGATCCTGGGGCTGGAATAACGCTCCTCGGTCAGCCTGGCTCCGTCACGTCAGATCCTGACTCCTTCGGCCCAGGCGACGCCGTGCCAGAGCGCAGCGTCAGGTCGCCTGTGCCATGTGGCAAGGGCATCCAGCAGAGCCTGTACGGTCTCGCGCGGGGTGCCGGTCTCGGCAATCTCATCGATGGCTTCCTCGAGGATCTTGGCCAGGTTGGTGACATAGCCTTCGAAGTCCGGCTGCCCGGAGCAGCCGCCAAAGAACACCCAGGTGTTCCGCCGGGGCTGCGCGCCAGCCTGATGCAGAAGCTGCACGAGGCGGCGGCCGACGATAGGATCGTTGCCGTGGCGGTCGTAGGTGCGTTGGTAAGCGTGCCAGACCGGGGCCAGCCCCGGCGGCTCCGGCCAGAGCCGCATCACCTCGTGGTCATCGTCCGCCAGGATGATCCGCCCGCCCGGGCGCACGGCGCGAACCATGGTTCGCACGATGAACAGCGGATTGGAGACGTGCTCGAGCAGAAAACGAGCATGTGCCATGTCGAAATGGCCCCACTCGCTGTCGGTTAATGGTGCGACCTCTGCATTTCCCTGGCGCATATCGATAAGATGGGTTTCGCCGGCAGCGTCCGCTTGCCTCATCGCTTCAAAGATCTGCTCATTGCTGCGTTCGATCCCCACAACCGGCACGCCTGTTACCTTGGCCATGGCTCGTGAGAACTGGCCGAGACCAGCGCCAAAATCAACAATGCGCTCTCCGGGAGTGAGAGCGGCCTGTGCAAGAAACCGCTCGTTGAGGAGGTGGTTCATCGCGGTCAGCCGCTGCTGTTCCGCTGGACTGGTTCCGTGGGTGTAGTGAGACGAGGACATGCGGTGCTCCCCGGAATGGTCTGGTGAGACATCCCAAGCCATGGCAACTCGCGGGCACAGCTCGGTTCCTCTGCCTGCACGAGATCGCAGCGCTGCCCGATTATGATACCACCAGGGCTTCGTGCTGGCGACGGTGCTGGATCAGCGGTGGTGGGATCAGCGAGGCCATCGTGCTGGGCTGCGCCGGCATGCTGGATCTCGCAGCAGATCTTTCAGCCCGTCACAGGCTGCCGGTCCTCGATGGCGTCGCATGCGCCGTCAAACTCGTGGAAACCCTCGTAGGGCCGGGTCTCAAGATATCCAAGATCGGAGGATATGCGTCTCCCTGCCCAAGCCTTATGGCGGCCGGTTCGCCGGCGACGGGTTTGACGAACCGGCATTGTTTTATAGAGACGGCTTGGGTGATCTTGAACTGTGCCGGAGGCTGGCTGGGCTATTCGACCCTATCCATGACCGCCGATGTTACAACTGCACCCAAGCCGGATCAATAATCTGTTCGAATCACTCTGATGCGTCGTGCAACTCATCCGTCTTGACGAAGAAGCTCGCCAGGGAGGATGGGCCAAAACTCGTCGAGATCGCCACGTCGGTAGCGTCGCGCCCCGTGGCCATCAGGATTCGCCCGATTCTCGGGGTGTTGTGCCGGGCGTCGAACGTGTACCACCGGCCGTCCAGATAGGCTTCGAACCAGGCGCTGAAATCCATCGGATAATCCACCGGCGAAATGCCGATATCGCCCAGGTATCCCGTGCAATAGCGCGCCGGGATGTTCATGCAGCGGCACAGAGTGATGGCCAAATGGGCAAAGTCGCGGCAGACCCCGACCTGATCGTTGTGTCCCTGCCAGGCCGTTCGGGTTGCACACGCATCCTGATAATCGAATCTGATCCGGCCATGCACGTAATCGCAGATCGCCTGAACGCGTGCCCATCCTCCTTCAATCCCGCCGAAGAGATGCCAGGCGGTATCCGAGAGTTGGTCAGTTTCGCAGTACCGGCTCCCAAGCAGATAGACGATCACATCGTTGGGAAGGTCCTCGACAGGCTGCTGTACCGCATCCGGAACCACCGGATCGTGCAAGCCGGAATCGCGGATCAGAAAATCTGCTGAAAGCTCCAGCCGCCCGGCTGGCGCAAGCAGCCGGGTGCAGACGTTGCCAAAGGCATCACGATACTGCCGGTGCTCGACGGGAGGATCGCACATGAGGTCATCGGGCGTGATGAGGTCCGGCACCCGCGATGGATCAACATTCAGCATCAGGAGCAGAGGTGTCGGTTGCGGACACTCGAAGGCGATCCGGTAGCCTGCCTGAATGATCATCGCGCACTCTGCGGATTGGAGAGCTGAAGTTCACCGTTGGGCGAGGTTGTCCTGCCAGCGCTTCGCGCTGGGCTGGCCTCCGAGGCCGTCACGTTCACCTCGACCGTCATGCCGTTGAAATCACCCGGCTCGCCCATCCACGTGCCGGAGAGTGGCACGGCCTGCCGGGGATCGCGTGCCACCGCGATCCGGATCAGGTCGCGATTGCCGATAATGCCGTTGGTCGGATCGAACTCCACCCAACCGGCGCCGGGCAGGTAGACCTGGCACCAGGCATGGGTCGAGCCACCACCGACATGGCCGGATCCGTCCAGGCTCGGGCTGTAGATGTAGCCGGACACGAAGCGGGCGGCGAGCCCGAGCGCCCGCACGGCCTCGATCATCAGGATCGCAAAGTCGCGGCAGGTCCCGCGATTGAGCATCAGAGTCGTCAGAGGATCCTGGATCCCGGTTTCAGAGCGCCTGTTGTAGGTGAAGCTCTCCTTGATGGCGTAGGTGAGCGTCATCAGGAGTTCACCGGTGCGGGTTGGGCGTCCCTGATGCAGGAACTTCTGAACCCAATGATGGATCTGGTGATCCGGGTCGAGATACTGCCGCTCCATGGCCCGCGTCAGGTCCGGCATCTCCTCTGCGCTGTAGGCAAAGGGATAGGTCTGAGCATAGTCCTCCATCTGGAAGTCCGGCGCGTTCGATGGTTGGTGGTCGAGGCGGATGTTGCTCTCGAACCGCAACTCCGACGCTTCTTTGGAGAACCGCGCAATGGCAACGCAGTTGCCGAAGACATCGTGGATCCAGCGCATCGCACTCGGCGCCGGATCAATCTCGATCCGGGCATCCAGGAGCCTTTGATCATAGCTGTCGCGCGGCCGAAACATGATCCGGTGTTCGCCGAAGGAGACCGGCCGCTGGTAGCGATACGTCGTGACGTGTCGGACTGCGAGAAGGGTCATCTCATCCGCCAACCAGTGAGGCAACTGGAGGATCCAGAGGCACTGCTGTTCCGGCCCCCCGGCCTGCGAAGAGTTTAGGATCGAATGATCGGGAGGAGGAAGCCCATAGTTTAGGCTTCCTCGCCGCCCGGGATGTTGCGATGCAGGAGCCGCCTGGACGAGGCGAGGCCATGAGTTTTGCTTCTCCAGCGCCAGTCATCGATTGCGGTTTCAGACAGGGGAGTGCGAACTTGCGGGCTGTCCGATCTTGCCTTGTTCTGCCGGCTCAGTGGACTAAGCTTCTGTGCGTGCTGGTGGGCAGGGCCGGACGATGCAATCCTTGGAGCGCGTCCACATCTTTGGAGCCGCAGGCTGCGGCTCATCTACGCTCGGGCGGGCGCTTGCCCAACGGCTGGAGTGTCAGCACGTGGATGCAGACGATATGTATTGGCTTGCGACTGTTCCGCCTTACCAATCCAGGCGAGCCGCACCCGAGCGCGCACGGATGCTGGAGAAGGCAACCCGTTGGGCCAGGCACTGGGTGCTGTCCGGTGCGATCGTGGGGTGGGGCGATGCCTTGATCCCGACCTTTGATCTTGTGGTCTTCCTGTACATCCCTGCTGAAGTCAGGCTGGCTCGCCTTCGTGCGCGTGAGTGGGATCGCTTCGGACCCGAGATTGAGCCTGGCGGCTCCATGTATGAGCAGCATCAGGCCTTTCTTCGATCGGCTGCTGGCTATGACATAGGTACCAGCGGGCGAACACTCGAGACCGATGCCACCTGGCTGGCACAGCTCGATTGCCCTGTCATGCCCATGACAGGCGCATGCTCAACCGCTGATCAAGTCGACCACATTCTGTCATTATGATGCTACCTTGAGATCGGTAGAGGCACGGTCCTGATGTCCGAGAGACTGGTCACATCCGCTCAGTTGCGCGCCGGACGGGCGCTCCTCGGACTATCCCAAGCCGAGCTTGCCGGACGCACGTGCCTGTCCACGTCGATTATCCAGCAGGCTGAAGCGGAAGGTGGTCCTGACGCGTCCGAAGCCGCTAGGGCGGCCATCCGGGTTGCTCTGGAGGAGCAAGGTATGATCTTCCTCGAGGCGGATGGCCGGGAAGGACCTGGCGTTCGGCTGAGACATTCTGGTCCTCCCGACGAGGGCCTGCGGCCGGATCAGCTGACGAGCGACAACGACATCTGACCCAGCAGCGGCCAACCACATCGGCCTCTGTCAGAAGACTGAGCGGCATGCCATGTTAGGTCTCGTGATGCTGGGAAATTCCCAATGGCTTATCGGGTCCGGTGGCAACTGGTCGGACGATCCGGGCAACCGCTCGATAACGGCTGCATCGGCGAGGGCTTTTGCGGGTACGGCGATGCAGTGGCCACGGTGGTGGAGTTCCTGCGCCTTTACCCGGAGGTGAGCCGGTGCCCGGCCGAAAGCTACTGGCTGGCACGCCGGTCGATGGATGCCGATCTGGCGGTGTGGGTCTGGATTGAGCGTCACTTGATTGAAGAGCCGACTGGGATCAGCAGTGCATGGCGGGTCTCAGATGCGGCAGCAGACCAAGCCCCAGCGCTTGTGTGCGGCTAGCATCCGAGCCTCCAGCGGCGCCTGACTGCTGATCGTCGCCACTGAACTGACAGGCTTGGCGCTCCTCCTAAGCCCGCGCCCTTTACCGACGTCTAACTTCTTTGCGCTTCACTGTTGAGCACGTGTACGAGTTGAACAGCTGCAGGAGGGGTTACCAGACATGAAGCTGTATCGCCTCAATGTTACAGCGGACGGGGAGCCCTCTGCGATCTTCGCCATGGCCGAGGATGTGGACAGCCTTCTCCATGCCATGGAGTACGAGGACCACGGGGAAGCCGACGAGGAGAGCCTGCTGCCGTACTTCGATGGCGAGAAGAAGCCGCGGCTGATCAGGAGCCTTGAGGATGTTCCTGAAGATTACCTGGATTTCGTCTGCCTGGGCGACAATCCGGAAGAGTTAACAGTGGCCGAGTTCTTCGACACGCAGGAGTAGTCAGCTGATTGCTGCGCGACGCCTGAGGAAGGCAGTAGAGATGGACCGGAATCTCCGCATCAGGCCTTTCTGAACCGACGCCTGCCGCGGTCTGCGAGAATGGCCCGTGCTGCATTGTGGCCTGGCGCGCCGGTGACGCCACCGCCCGGATGGGTGCTGGAGCCGCACATGTACAATCCCGCCAGCGGCGCCCGGTAATCGGCATGGCCCAGCATCGGCCGGGCGCTGAAGAGCTGATCCAGGCTCAGGGCTCCATGGAAGATGTCGCCGCCGATCAGCCCGAACGTGCGCTCGAGATCGAGCGGGCTCAGGATCTGGCGTCCAACCACGCTCTGCTGGAAGCCGGGAGCATAGCGGTCCACCGTCGCGATCATGAGGTCAGCCACCTCGTCGCGGTGATCGTCCCAACTGCGGCCATCCGAGAGGGCCGGCTGCACGTGCTGACAGAACAGGCTCGCCACATGCTGCCCCCGCAGCGCCAGGCTGTCGTCGAGGGTGGACGGAATCAGCATCTCGACAATCGGTTCGCGGCTCCAGCCCTCCCGCTTGGCGTCGTCATAGGCCCGGTCCATGTAGGCGAGCGATGGGGCAATGACCCCACCTACAATGGTGCAAAACTCCTCTTTGATCTCACGGTGACGATCCCGTGGGATCGGCTGCGAACGCGGTATGGCAATGGTTTCCTGGGTGCGCCGTTGATGCTGTGTCGGCCGTCCAGGACGCGATGGCCCGATCACGGAGGCGCCGATGCCAAGGCGCAAGATAATACCCCCGATGCTCAAGGTCCGGGTGAGCCATGAGGTCA